>DATCFU010000027.1:0-30996 GCA_036509315.1 Acidothermaceae bacterium | reverse complement strand
GAGGCGCCGACGGCGTCAACAGGGCCTCGGTCGGTTGGTCGTCCGTGGTTCGCCGGCGGAGTGGCCGAGTGGCTTAGGCAAGGGCCTGCAAAGCCCTGTACGCGGGTTCGATTCCCGCCTCCGCCTCGTCGACGCCACCCTCGGTTGGCGTCGCTGCAGGGCTCGGTACGACGTTGGTCCCGAATGGTTCGACATGAAGGGCGTTTAGCTCAGCGGGAGAGCACTTCCCTGACACGGAAGGGGTCGCAGGTTCAATCCCTGCAACGCCCACAAGCATCATCGCAGGTCAGAGGCTATATCGGGAGGGACTCTCCCGGTTCGTGCCATAGACGTGCCAGATCGGTGGGCGCTCCGATTGGAGCCCCGATGACCACCATCACAAGGACTGCAGACCTCAAGGTCGGCGACCGCATCACCGAGATCGACACACCCGAAGGCCCGTTCTACGAGGTCCTGCAGGTCATCATCAAGGCCAAGAGCGCGTCGCTCATCGTGGAGACCGCGACCGCCGGAGAGTTGGCCGACGGCGAGTCCTACCCGCTAACCCTGCGCATCACGTCCCGCAGTGCGGTGCTCGTGGACGGCTCACAGGTACGGGGGCAACTCCAAGACGCACTACGCGAGGAACTCCGAACGTGGGACGCCAACCTCAACGCGGCCACGTCACTCGCCGACGCCGTCTTGCCCATCGTCGCTGCCGTGCTCGTCGCGGACGACTCCCACGAGGTCGGCTGCAAGTGCGCCGACTGCGCGTTCTGGTGCGACGGCAACCAGTAATCCGTTCAGCCGCACCCCGCGCTGCAACCAAAGACGGCCTCGGTCGGCGCAGCCGCGCACCGAACCGAGGCCTAGATCCCAACCCTCTGTGAAAGGAATTGGAACCCATGAGTAACGCTACAGAGACCAAGACCGCGAAGGTGCTAGAGCCCCAACCGTCGGCGGGCGAGGCGACGCCGCCGGGTCACACGGAACAGCCGGCGGAACACACCGAACGCAAGGATTCGAAGAAGCCAAGGCATGCCGCCGAAGGTACCCAAGCGACGACCGCAGCAACCGCCCCGCTAGGCACGGAGTGGTACGCCGACTACACGCCCGTCCCGTTGCCACGGTTCTGCCCAGCGTGGTGTGGCCGCGAGCACTGGCACAGCGACGACCCGGACGAGCAAGACCCGGAGTGGGAGTTGCACGGCCAGGGCATCGCGGCCGGTTACCTGCCCGAGGTCCGGCGCATGGGTCCGCTCGTGCTGGATCCCGCGAACGACATCATGGTCACGAGGGCCTACCAGGGCACCTGGCAGATCATCCTGCTGCAACGCAGGCAACGCGGACCGGGCATCGTCCCCGATCCGGTCGTCGAGCTCGAACTAGACCTCGGCTACGAGCACCCGACTCGCACAGTGGTCGAGCTACTGGCCTCCGAGGCACGCGAGTTGGCCGCTGGCCTCATTGCCGCAGCCGACAAGATGCTGCTGAGCAGGTAAGCAAGATGTACGCCGTTGAGAGGGTCGGGGCCGATGGCGCCCCGACCCTGTTCGGACCGTTCCGGGTTGAGCAATCAGCGCGGGACTTCGCCAACCGCCTCGGACCGGACGCGCACGTCGTCGAGCTTCGCCAGCCGGTGCTTGCGGCGAGCACATGACGGACGACGTTCGGCTTCGTCGCGGCCTGCGGGTCGATGTGCACCCGCAATGGCTCGAAGCGGTCGCCGCGTGGGAGCGATTCCTTCGAGCGGCCGGCCGATCGCCAGGCACGGTCTGGTTGCGGACCTACCACGTACTGCGGGCAGCGGAATCGTTGCCGCCACCGTGGACAGTCACGCTCGGTGACCTCGTCGCGGTCCTCGACCGGACCGAATGGAGCGCGGAGACGCGCAAGAGCGCCAGGTCGTCGCTCCGGTCGTTCTTTGGCTGGGCAGTCGACGACGGGCGCATCGACGCCAACCCGGCAGCCAAGCTCCCGCCGATCGCCGTACCAGCTGGCAGGCCGAAGCCGATACCTGACGACGTGCTCGAGGTCGCCTTGGCGAAAGCCGACGAGTCCGGACGGCTGATGATCATGCTGGCCGCGTGGGCTGGGCTGCGCCGGGCCGAGATCGCCGCCGTCCATTCCCGACGACGTGATCGACGGGCGTCTGCGGGTGGTCGGCAAGGGCGGCAAGACGCGGCTGGTCCCGATCCATCCCCGTCTGCGCGACGCACTCGCGGCAGTCGACGGCTACGCCTTCCCTGGCCGTTTCGGTGGCCACCTGAGCGACAACAACGTCGGAGTGCGATGCCGGCGGCTGCTCGGAGGCGGCTACGGCGCACACAGCGGACGGCACCGCTTCGCCACAAAGGCCTACGCCTCGAACAGGGACATATTCGCCGTACAGCAGCTGCTCGGCCACTCCAAGCCCGAGACCACGATGCGGTACACACAGTTACCAGACGATGCGCTGCGTGACGCCGTGTTCGGTATCGCATGAGCGAAGACCTGCTGGCGTTGTGGGCGTCGTCGATGCGGTTCGGCGGCCTCGCAGCGACGACACTGCGCACGCGCGTCGGCGCCGTCCGACGACTGCAACGTGAATGCGGCCCACTCGGGCAGATCACCCGCCCGGACCTGCTCGAGTGGCTCGGCGGCTTCGCGAAGTCATCGACCCGCTCGACAAACCTGTCCTATGTGCGCTGCTTCTTCGCGTGGGCGCACGACGAGGGCCACATCCCGACCAACCCGGCCGCGAAGCTTCCGAAGGTCAAGGTTCCCAGGGGAATGCCGCGACCGGTACCGACCGAGCAACTCGAGGCCGCCATGGCAGCCGCGCCCGACCGTGAGCGCCTCTGGCTCGAGTTGATGGCGTTCGCTGGCCTGCGCGTCTCTGAGGTCGCAGCCTGCCGACCGTCCGACGCGTGGCTCAGTGTCGAGGGCACCTGGTGGCTGCGTGTTCCTCACGGCAAGGGCGGCCACGATCAGCAGGTGCCCTTGCCGCGTTGGCTCGGCGAGCGGCTGTCGAAGGCCGAGCCGTGGGATGTCGGCGTCCAGTGCGTGTATCGCCATAGCAGGGACCTGCTGAAGTCGGTCGGGTCGGCGTCAACCCCGCACGCCTGCCGGCATTTCTATGCGACCGCGTCACTGCGCTCGACCGGCAACCTGCGCGTCGTCCAGCAGATGCTTCGCCATGCCGACGTCTCGACGACCGCGCGCTACACCGCGGTCACGTCGCAGGAGATGGTGGACGCAGCCGAGGGCCTGCCGAGGTTCGCGTAGGCGGCTGGCCATAGCTCCGCGTCGTCCTTTTCGCGAAGTAACTGGTCGTCGAGAGCGAGGTGCCGCAGGATGTCGCCGGGTGCGTGCCAACCGGCATGCACCCGGTCGAGGGTGAGCGCGTTGCGTGCGCGGATGACCTCGGCTGACAACCGCATAATATCTGCGTAGTTCTCGCGGCGACTCTCCGCGGCTCGCAGGGCCGCGACCGCCTTCTGCCAATCCCGGAACGGCTGGACCGGATCAACGGGTGCCTCATCGGTTGCCCCAGGGTGCGTCATCTGTCCTCCAAGGCAGTCAGCTGGCGAGCAAGGCTCGGAAGCGGGGACTAGGCCCAGAGCGATTCGAGCGTTAACTTACATCCCGCTAGTACTCACGGGCACCATACGAACGGCCCCGGTGCCCGGCCATGCGGATGAGGCGCGCCACCGGGCGCGCAACTTGTCGCCGACATCACCCGGCCTTGCGCCCGCCAGTCCTCGAGCTCGATGGGCACCAGCGGGGTCGCCGCGAGTGACGCCCGGCCCAACAGTGGAGGCAGGCCGGGCGCCACCTGCGCATGATCATCTGTGACGGCGGATCACTGTGGCAACGGTTGCGCCGTGTGATCCGCATCTCGGTGGTCGACGCAGCCGAGGGGCCTCGCCGCGGTTCGCGTGAATCTCTCAAGGTTCAGTGGCGCGCCACCGTGAGGCCGATGACAAGGAGCACGACGCCCAGCACCACGACCACCAGCACCGACGTCATCACGAAGCGCGCACAGCCGCCGACGGCCCGCGAGCCCGGCGTAGAGGTCACATAGCCCGGGGCCACGTCCGGGACCCACAGGGGCCAGCCGATTGGTGGCGGACCCCACTCCGCTGGCGGCTCCCAGCCAGGAGGCGGATACCAGCCCGGCGCGGGCGCCGGCCAGTTCGGCGGCGGATTGAAACGCACCTACGCCTTGGCTTTCCGCCGCGAGAAGCTTCCGCCGCAGTTCCCGCACGTCCACTCCTGCGCATCGGCGGGGATCTCGCTATGCAGACGACACTGCGGGCAGGCAACGTCCATCTTGCCGACACCCGAACCAACCTCGCGCGAGCACGACGCGCACACCGTGGCTTCGATCGGCATCCTCGACCGACAGAAAGGGCAGAGTCGCATCGTCTTTTCGTTCGGCCCCATGAAGATCGCGACCGGTGTCGCCACGATCCACAGGAGCGCGCCGAAGATCCACCAGCCGAGGAACGAGTAGCCCTTGCTGTGCGCGATGGACGCCGGGATGAGCCCGAGCAGGGCTGCCACGATGATGAGCGGAGCGGCGGCGCTCATAGTTTCCCCCCTTGCGTCACGACGCCTCAGGCGAGCGGACAATCGGAGACTAGGCCCGAAAACGGGCCGTGGCTAGGACGTCGCTGGCGCGGGCATAGCGTCACGTCGTCGGCTTCTTCACCGCAGCATCTGTCACCTGTTGACGCCGCGCCCGCGGGTCGGGCGATGCGGTACCTGAGGGGAAACACATCATGACGACGTTCAATCCCCCACCGAACTGGCCCCGGCCGCCCGCCGGATGGGTGCCACCTGAGGGGTGGAAACCTGATCCCGCGTGGGGCGATGCCCCGGAAGGTTGGCCCTTCTGGGTTGACGACGCGACAGTCGTAAGCGATGCCCAACCTCCCGAGCCGATCCCCGCCGTGACCCAATCGCCCGATGGCTCGGCCGCGCCACCGGAGGATGCCACACCGCTGAGGCCCGACATCGAAGGTGCGATCGAGCGAATGGGGCGCACCCTGGGTATTCGACGCGAACTCCGACGCCTCGCCGACAAGCTCGACCCAGGCGAGACCGTGATCGAACTTGCTCGGGTCGAGCGAGCAGGGCACGGATGTCTGCTTGCCGTATCGAATCAGCGCCTGCTGTTCTTGCACGAAGGCATGGTGCGCAACAGCGTCGAGGAGGTGCCGATTCGCGCCCTGACCTCCGTGGGCTCACATCGCCGACTCGGCAGCGGCGCCCTGCAGGTCACGGTCGCGGGAAACGCCGAAGTCTGGCCGATGACATCGGGGACGCACAGCGAGCGCGTATCAAACGCGATCAGGCAAGTCATGCGCCAGCATGTTGTCGCCGTCAGCGCCGACCCCGCGCCCGCACCAACTGAGCCAGCAGTACCGGCCTACGACCCGATCGAGCAATTGCAGAAGCTGGGCCAACTCCGCGACGCAGGCGTCCTCACCGAGGAGGAGTTCGCAGCCAAGAAGGCGACGATCCTCGACCGCATGTAAGAGGCGTCAGGCCGGCGGTGGCCGCCGGACCAAGACTGTGGCAGAACTGTCTGCCCTTGCCATCACCATGAGAGGTAGCGGGGCCGTCGGGGTCCCGAAGCGAACAGGAGGACCGGCATGAGCATTGATAGCGCGACCGACCGGGAGCACCGCCAGTACCTTGGGCAGCAGATCAAGAACCGCCGTGAGAACGTGCTGGCGATCACTGTGGAGGTGCTGGCAGAACGTGCCGGACTAGACCCAGCGCCTGTGACCGCCATCGAAGCCGGGACCTACGTTGACGCCTTTGCCCTTCCGATCGAGCAGGTGCATGCGCTCGAGCGTGCCCTCGACTGGGCGTCGGGGTCGTATGAGCGAGTCCTTGTCGACATGCTGGAGCCATACCTAACTCGAGCGGCTGACGCGCGGTAAGTCACGGTCACCGGCCCTACCGTCGGCGCTCCCGCACCCTTGCCGTCATCACCCTCGACCGCGCCCGCCACTCGTCGAGACTGACCGGCACCAGTGGATCCGCCCAGCCGGGCTCGATCTCTCGCCCACCTGGCACATGAGACAGAACCACGTCGCCAAGTCGCCGCCCCCGTACCGGCGCACCTGATCCTCCGTCGGTGCGCCGCACGGGCAGGGCGGGATGAGTCCGCCGTGAATCCAGTAGGTCGGCATGGTGCGCTCCACATCCCGACCCGGAGGTCGGGAATGCCCAGGGGACGCCACGGCGGCTAGCGGTGGCACCCAGGACAGACGCTAGACGGCCGGCGCCTTTCCTGTTGGACCGGAAAGGTCTACCTTCCGCCTCGACGGCCTCAATTTGGGGCCTAGGTTGGGGACGGCTATGGCCGAGTACCGCATTATCTGCACGCAGAGGGCGATCTTTCCGCATGGGCACCACCACATCACCGCAGTCGGTACGGGGTCGATGCCCACGTACTACGACCTGGTTTGGACCGTCGGTCAAGTGCGGTCCGCACTTGCCAAGCCGATACCGGACAAGTTCTACACGTTGTCAGCGGACGGGCGCGTGCGCGCAACGGTGGGCGCATACGACTGCCCGTGTGGGGTTCAGACGCTTCGTAGCCACGCGGACGGGGTCTGGTCGGACAACCTCGACAACCTCGGCCCCTGCGCTTAGATCCCGGCGTCGCGCATTCGGCTGTAGGGAGTACGCGTAACAGGCACTTCCATTTCTGGTGTCGGATGGCACGTGAAGCCCTGCGCCACGGCGATGCAGTCCGCAATGAATGGCACCATGCGCTCGGCGTCGGCTAACGGGAGATCCCAGAGCACGTATCGCTCATCGAGCACCAGATTCACCTTTCCCCCAGGCAGCGGCTGCGCCGTCAGAAACGGAACTACGCAGCCATGAACCTGGACGACGTGATGCTCAAAAGGGCCGATAAACTCAACCGCGCTCGGGGCGGGCAAGTCCTCAGCAGGATCGGCGCTCATAGCGACCCATCGGCGCGTCGGCGCGCTGCTTGAGGTGTCTCGTCAAGGTCATGGTTCTACGCCTGACCCATGACTCGGCCGCGACCGCTCGATGTGTGGACCTTGCCGAGGCCGGCTGCGGTGGCGTGTCCGATGAGCCAGCGCGGCATTAGTCCCCGAGTCTGCGCAGGATCTCGTTCCGGTCACGCCTCGATCGGCATCTTGAGGCAATACAAGCGGAAATCGCCGAACTACGAGCCCTCATCGTCGGCGGCAATCCCGGCACAAACTCGCTGGAAACCGGCGGCCAGTAGGGAACGTTGTTCATCAGCCAGACAACCAAAGAGCGCCAGAACATTGAGGCTGCGCTGCGCTTAGACGTATCACCCGAGGTCTTGGTGCGGCTCGTCGCGAGCCGTATCGTGGGGCACCGACCGGGGGTGAGCGTGGTGTATTGCCGCGAGTGCGGTGTCAGGAATGACCTGGGTTGGCGCACTTGCCCAGTGTGCGGAACCTCTTCTGAACCTGAGGCCGCGCCCGAGGCCAAACCCGAAACGCAGATTGCCCCGCTGTCGCCGCGGCCCTCCGAGCCGCACCCGGTAGTGGTCCCCCGCGCGGTGCGGATGTGGCAGTTTCGGATTGCCGGCGTCCTTATCGCAGCTGGCGTGGTGACTACGGTCGTGGCGCTGTTTCCGCCGTACTACCTCAACGGCAAGAGTCTAGCGGGCGATCCAGGAAATCTTTGGTTCAACATCCCGACCCTCACCGCGTGGGTGCTGGGCGGCGGATTACTGATGAGGTCCGCGACGCGGAGCCTTGGGGCCGGCATCGCGGTCGGCGCGACGCTGGTCGACCTGGCTTTTCAACTTCCCGACGTCAGCAGTGTGATCGCCGGGGACAACCTCGCAGGACGAGGCTTTGTCCTCGGCAACGTCGGTTCGGGCTTGTGTTCCCTCGGCTCGTTGGTCGCGCTCGTCGCGGTTCGGCGCCGCACCGATGCCAAGGGACGGAAGGGTCTTCCGTGGGCGCCGTGGATGTACATCTGCGGAGGGCTGTTCGCGTTGCAGCTCGTGTCGCACAGCATCACGGAGAGTCGGTTCCTTTCGCGCGGCACGTTCACGAGCACCGGCGGTCCGACGTATACGACGTATACGACGACCTGCTGTAGTGCGTTTCGGCACCGGTCGTCGTACGACATCGCCGGCACGATCGTCCTCTTGGTGCTGTCGATTGCGTTACCGATTATCGCAACGCGAGTACGGCATCGCAGTGTCGGCATCGGGTTCTTTATCGGTGCGGGTATCAGCCTCGCATCGAACTGGGCCTACTGGGTGGCGTATCTAACAACGACGAAAGTCACCCCGGCACTGTTCGGCTACACCGATGCGCAAGTCACCCAATACGGCGTGTCGCTATCAATGCATCCCGCGTTCGGGTACTGGGTCGGGGCCGCTGCCGCTATCGCGTTGTTGATCGCTGCGATTAAGGGAGCGTCGTGGCTGTCGGCGAACAACCAGCAGAGCAAGCAGCCCACCAGTCATGTCGGACCCACGCCGGGCACCGCACGCGGGCCGTGGGCGATCGGGACCGGCATCTTCGCGCTAGTACTGGTAGCGGTCGGCGCACCGGCAGCAGGGAACAAGACTTATTCCACCGGCGACGCGACTACGGCAGCGTCCGTGCTACCCGCAGGCTCCGGAACGTCGTCGGGCAGCGGCCCAGGTCCAGGCGGTGGAATACCGGCGGCACCGGGCCTTTCGGCAACTGCGCGCTGCCGGGACGGCACGTTGTCTTACAGCGCCCACCACCAAGGAACCTGCTCGCACCATGGTGGGGTCAGCGTGTGGCTGGACGGTGTTGCATCGACCAGCACGCCACCACCAACCGCACCGACATCTACTCCCGTTGTCATCGTGCCGGCGCCCGCGACTCCGACCACCGTTGCGGTTGCCCCAACGACGCCTCCGACATCGCCACCGGCCACGTCCCGTACCGCAGCAGCGTTTTCGCCAGTAGCTCCTGCGTCCCTCGTGTCAGCAGCGCTCACCGTCATCCCATGCAGGACATCCTTTGGCGTGGACGAATCTCCGCCTCCTCCGTTGCCGCCAACCGTGACCGTGAAGGTGCCGGCCGGCCAAGTGTCGCAACTCGCCGTCTACAGCGACACGAACGGCCTCATGCAGCTAGTCGGCCCGCGCGGCTGGCTTTGCGACGCCTTCTATGGGGCGGACGGCGGCGGCGGCGTCGAGGCGTATCCCGCCGGTGCACTCGCGTCGAGTGGAGACCTGTTGCCGAACGCCCAGGCGATCGTCGGCAACGAGACGTCGGCGTGCGTGGGTTGCATGGAAGAACAGGCATGTCCGCTATTTGCGATTGCGGCTGCCGATTACCTGCGTGACTACCAAGCGGATTGCCCGCGTGCACGGCCCGCCGCGGAGGCATTCTTCCGCATCTCCGACGGCGTAGTCGCGTTCGAGGATCCGCCCGGTGTGAAAGGAAGTGCCCGGCCTTCAGGCGGGATAAATCCCGCCAATGGGGTGATGACCTATTACTCGGGAAGTCCGAGCGGTAGCTGGGCGGAGACCTGCACGTTGCCCGAATCCGAACACGCGTTGTGCACTACGACGCTCAACGCATTCGTCAGCGCGTACGGCACCCAGTAGACCTCACAGGCCGCTCCGACTACCGTTTTCGACGTGCGGCTGAACCCCTGACGTTGGCCGCCGACCTGCGCGCCAAGCAGCGACGCGGCACGATTCGCAGCACCACAACCGCGGCTGTCCTTGGTGACGCTGAATCGGCAACGGCCCACCGCAACAACGGCAACCCGGCGCAGTCGACAGCCAGAAGTCAGGCACCGGACCGGGTCGCATCACCCGCGCCAGGCCGATCACGCTGCGCTCACAGCGCTAGCGCTAGCGCTACGGGACTGGAGATCCCAGACTTGGGCGCGGGGCGAGCCGCAATACGTAGCGGAGCGCGCATGGGGGTACCCCCGAGATGGACCCCCCGGTGGGCCTGCCCGAGTCCGCGAGGTATAGCAAGCCCAATCATGCATGCGCTGTTTGCTCGTTTTGCCTTCACAGCAGCCCCGGGTGACGTTCGGGCGTGCGGCCCATCCGCGGCCTTGCGAGCAGCGATTCGGCCTGCGTCTTGTCCGTGTGACAGCGTCGGCCGCATGTCGGGCATGGCAAGCCGTGCGCGGGTGCGAGGTTGTTGGGTTCGTGGGTGCCACCGCGTGCAACGTTGAGAATGTGATCGACTTGCTCGGCGCCAGCGTGGCCACAGAGGTGGCAGCGGCCGGCGTGGTCGCGCAGGGCGCGGGCTTTGCGCTTCAGCCAGTCGGTCGGCACGACTCGCTTACTCGAGTCCCAGGTCACGACGCCACCACGGCAGCGAAGAGGTCGAGTCGACGCGCCGCGGCTTCGGCGGCCGTCAATGCGTTCTCGATTTGGCGTGCGCGCGGGAAGCCGGGCAGTTCGGGTCCGTCGTCAGCCAGTAGTGCCCGCACGTTGGATAGCGCCTCATCGCGTGCCACTTCTAAGTACGCGGTCAGCGGATCTGGCGTCAGCGTCTTCGCGGCGGGTTGCCTCACGAGGCAGCACCGGGATTCGCAATGCCGTCGATTTGATACTCGCCGTATGGGCTCAGTTCGCTCGGCTTCGGGAGGATGAAGGCGAACACGTCGACGGCGAAGACCTTACTTGTGTTGAGGTCGTACAGCTCGCCGAGTGCTCGCTCTGCTACGGGTCGGGTTGACGCGAAGGTGTCGAGCACGTCAGCCCATGCGCCGATTGCACCGTTGGACCAGGCAACTTGAGCGACCGCCCGTGCGAGTAGTTCGTCCCCGACGGTGTTGGCGCGTGCGAGCAGCGCAAGTGCGTCCTCGGGTGTTTCGCAGGTCTGCGCGCGGTCGAGCGCGTCGCGGTAAGACATCGACGTGGCTGCCCTCTTGACCGGGTCGCCGCCAGCGAGGTCGTCAATCCCGAACACTTTTGTCATCAGTGCGTTGAGGTTCGCGGTCGCGCCGGTTGTCGCGGAGACCTGCAGCGTGTCCATCTGCGTCTTTGCGTCGAGGTATGTCTTCGCGATGCCTTGCAGGATGCCGGCGGCGCTCAAGTTGC
The DNA here is from genome assembly GCA_036509315.1 of Acidothermaceae bacterium. Classification (GTDB taxonomy): domain Bacteria; phylum Actinomycetota; class Actinomycetes; order Acidothermales; family Acidothermaceae; genus PALSA-607. Next base: position 19,943 of record DATCFU010000027.1, on the reverse strand, counting down.
CGTTGCCCCGGTAGCGGGCGTAACCCACCTCAGCGGCTTCGCGTATGTCGTTCGCTTGCGTCTTCACGGTGTCGAGAATCGCTGCCATCGGTGGGTGCTCCTTATGCGGTGCGCCGGGTGGCGCGGTATCGCTCGACGTCTTGGCGGTTGATCTGCCACCGGCCGTCGACCTGTTGAGCGGGGAGCTTGCCGCCGGCTATTGCTAGTCGGATGGCCCGATCCGTGACGCCCAGCAGGTCGGCTGCCTGCATGGCATTGATCACCGCTGCTAACTGTGGTGCGACTTCCGGCTGTGCCGCTGATTTGCTTCCACGGTCGGAAGTTAGGTCGGAAGTTCGGCGCGCGGCAGCGATGCGCAGTGCGCGCAGGATGGTGTCGAACTCGGGGTCGTCGCCGTAGTGATTCGCGGTCCAGTTCTTGAAGCCACCGCGCTCGAGCAACTTGTGCGCCATGTCCGCGCGCACGATCGCGTTATCCCCGTGCACGAAGGCCTCGGCCGGCCGCGGGTCGCTGCTCACTCCTCGACCTCGCCCGACTCATCGACACGACGCGGATACAACCGCAACAGTGCGGCTTCGAGCGGTTCGTTACCCGCGTCCGCCCTCTCGGATTCGGCGGTCGACCGTGCGCATGCCGTCGACAACTCGATGACGATGCGGTCGGCGAGTGCCTTGCATTCCCGCGCTGCCGCGGTCGCCGTGTGAGGCCAGCCGACTTCGCTCGCGCATTTCGCGGTGATTGCCAACCGGACCAGTGCGAGGGTGGCCGATTCCGGCTCGTCGTCCAGATTCTGTATGCCGGTCATTGCTCACCGCCCAACCTGCTACGGAGGTCGAGCAGTTCGACGAGCTCGTCGGCACGTTCGCGGTACTCACCGTGCAGTTGCACGGTGAGTACCGCGATCGACTCGTCGTCACCCTCAGGCAATAGCGCAAGTAGCTCGAGGCCGTGGTCGCGCCACATGGTGTGTTGCATGACGGCGAACCGCGCGCGCTCAAGTTCCTGCTTCGCGTCGAGGTAGTCGCTCATTTGCTCACCGCCTCTGGCGCGCTGGCAGATACAGGCAGCGGGCGCCAATGCTGGCCAGCCCACGCCGGGCCGAGACCCATTCGCCGCTGCGGCGGTGAGACGGTGACGGACTGCAACGCGTGTAGGTGCGAGCAGCGACCCTTCACCGGACAGTCGCAATACCAACCACCTCGTGCGTAGCCGCACTGGTAGATCGCACCGGAGCCGCGGCACGACGCGACAATCCGCTCAGCATCGATGAACTCGACGACTAGGCGTCCTTCGATGAGGTAGCGCCTTCCCTTGGTCTCTGCCGATTCGCGAGTCATGCCGCACCGCACGTCGGATGCACCGTGACAGCGCCCAGGGCTTGGTCGATCGGGAACCCGCAAACCGCGCACGTCCAGACCGGTCGTTGTTGCGTTGTTGCGGATGTTGCGGATTCCTCAGGGGGTGCAGGCAGGTACCTAGCCCAGGCATCGAAGAGGTCAGTTCGTTCGTAACCCTTAGGTGTCTTGTCCCCTATACGCAGCGTCTTCGGCGCGACTTCGTACTTGCCTAGACGCCGTGACAGTCCACGCGCGTCGAGTGGTTTCCCGCGTAGGTCAGCCCACGGTGCATCGTCCATAGCTGTCAGTCGCTCTAGCAGAGCTTCCGTTGAGAGTTTGTCCTCTTGGCCGAACGCATCACGCACGTCACGGAGTAGGCGAACGCCGAGGCTCTCTCCACCCCTCCTGGCGTCCGCAACAAGGGCAACAGCCGCAACGCGGGCGCGTTCTGGCCATTCGCCGCCGGCTTCGTCTGCTACTGCGAGCAATGCTTCCCACACGTCGGCGTTTCGGTCCTCGATGCCGTCGGGCATTTCTGGCCACGCGCCATCGACTCGCGACGCTGCGTCAGCTGCCCATTTCTCGAGGCGTTCGCGAAGCTCGTCGCCGGGTGGTCCGTCGACACGGCGCCGGAACGGGTCGACGCGTTCGCCTGGCGCGCGACGTCGCATCCGGATGACGATCGACCGCGACATGATCGTGTCGGGCAGGTCGTCGAGGCCTGCGAGTGCGACTGCGGCGTAGCAGGGGTACTCCTCGACCTCGATCGTTTTGCCCTTCACGACACACCGCAGTGCCATCGCACCGCGCCGGTGGCCGCCGTTGACGAAGCCGCGGAGGTCCTCGTGCTCTTTCGCCGCTCGCGGGCCGAAGATCGTGTCGGCCTCGTCGATTAGGACCGTTGGCCGGCCCGCTTCGTCACTAACCTTCCGAAACAGCGCTGCCGAGCTCGCGTTCAGTGTGAACAGAGCGCGCGGCACCAGTAGCTCGACCGCCTCGAGCACGCGTGTCTTCCCACTTCCAGGCTCAGGCGAGAGCACGGCGAGGCGCGGCGTCGACTCGAACGAATCGACCAGGTGGGCGTGCGCGACCCACAGCGCCACGGCGACAGCAGCGGCATCGGACGGGAAGGCAACGAACCGCCGCAGATAGCGCTCGACGTCGTCGAGCAACTCCATACCCGTCCGGTCGCCGTAACCGAGCGCGGACAGGGAGCCGCTCAAGCCGCACCCGCAAGCTCTTTGAGCACCTTGTCGACGAGTTCAGACATCAGCCCGAGGTCATTTAAGTGCGCCCACGCCGCGCGGCATGCGTCGACATCCCGCGGCCAATCACGTGCGCGTTCGTCGAATGGGTCGCGGTAACCACTCGGCGGAACAGGCAGGCGCCACGACGCCTCGCGGCGACGTTTCAGCGCAGCAGGGATTCCGGCATCGAACGGTATGCTGTGCTCGTTGGCCTGGTCCGCCTGCAAATCGCTTGTCGCCGTTGCCCGGGGTGGCTGCCCCGGGCTTCGTCGCGTTCCGGGGGGCTCGGTCATGACGCCACCGCCGGAACCGGCCGCAGTGCAGCCTCGACTTCGTTGAGGTCGACGCGGAGCATGCGCTTGCCGAAGCGGTAGCCGGTCAGCCGTCCTTCGGCGATGGCTCGGCGGATCGTTCGGGGTGTGGCGTCGATGTAGTCCGCCGCGCGCTCGAGCGTGACGTATCGCGGTGCAACCTCGTCGGACTTGGCCGGCCGCCGCGCGCGGCGAGGGGTGAGATCAGGCGAAGGGGCGGATTCGAAAATCGGACCGTGAACGGACATGGCGGAAACCCTTCAAATCCCGGCCCATTCGGGATGAGGGTTTCGCTTCCAGCGGGGCCACGTCTAACTAGCGGTGACTTTAGCAGCCCCGACCGTCCTTATCGGGATTTGAGGTGACGGCGAGTCGGGTGCCCAGCAGTCGAATCGTCCGCGTCGGCGAGGACGTCACTGACGTTCCACACGAGGTGAACGTAGTCACACTGCAACTTCAATTGCCCGTCGAGATCGTCAAGGTTCCAACCGTGGCTCGGCCAATGCCGATCGCCGTCTAACGTCCGGGTCGTGCGTGCAATTGCCGTCGATTCCGCGAGGTTGCGCTCGGGGGAGAAATGGAAAGGGGGCTGATACAGGAATCGGCCATCCGGCGCCTGCCAGCAATGCAGCAGCAGGCAGCCTCTCGCGTCCCTACAGAGGTACTCGACGAGAGCCGCTCGCTTGATCCTTGAGCGACCGGCCGACTCGTACCGGGACACGATGTTCCGCTCGCGGGTTTCCATAGCGTGCTGCTCGTCGCGCAAGCGATTGAAGACCGCGACGAACTCGTCGGGAGGCTCGGTCACTTCGACCCCGTCACCAGCGCCGACAACGCTGCTGCGATCTCGGCGTCACGGCCCTTCGCCGCGTGCTGGTATCTCATCGCTGCGCCCGGCGTCGAGTGCCCGAGTCTGCCCATCAACTCCGCGAGCGTCGCGCCAGTGGCGGCCGCCAGTACGGCTCCGGTGTGCCGAAGGTCATGCCAGCGCAGGTCCTCGCGGCCGATCTTTTTGCGCGCCCGGAAGAACGAGGTATAGAGCGTGGACGTCGTGAGGTGTGTGCCTGTCGGCGACGGGAACAGCAGCCCGTCGGGTCCGTCTTGGGCGTAGTCGCGTAGGTGCGCCTTGATGGCGGGCAGCAGGTGGGGCGGGATTGCGACGTCACGGACGCCCGCAGTGCTCTTCGGTGTCCCGACGATCGCCCGTGATTCGAGCCGTTTCGCTGTGGCGGCGTCCGGGTCTTGCTTGGGTTGGGGCACCCACGTCACTGCTCGCCGGATCCGGAGCACCTCCCCTTTGAGGTCGACGTCCTTGCGGCGCAGTTCGGTGACTTCGCCGAACCGCAGGCCGCACCATGCCGCCAGCAGAGTCATCACCCGGTATTTCGCCGGCATCTTGGCGACGAGCGCCTCGAGTTCGTCGAGGGACGCCGGCCGGATCTTGATCGCCCGCTTCACGGAGCCAGCGCCACGGATGTGCACCGGATTGGCCACCAGCAGCTCGTCGGCCACGGCGGTCGCCAGGATGACACGCAGCAGCCCGTAAGCGTGCGCCCGCAGCGTGGGCATCCCGACGCCGACGACGGTGTACCAGGCGCGGATGCTGGTCGGTGTAATCCCTCCGATGGCCACGTCGCCGAACGTGGGCACGAGGTGGTGGTCGAGTAGGGCGCGGTAGTGGGCGCGGGTGCGTGGCTTGAGGCTCCGGTCACCGAGCCACCGGTCTGCGTACTCGCCGAAGGTCAGTTCGTCGGAGATCTTCGTTGGTGTCCGCCACAGGCTCTGAGCGATGTCAGCGTCGGTCTTCGTCAGCCAGCCGCGGGCATCGGTCAGGGTCGTGAACGTCATGGGCGCGGTGTAGGTCTTGCCGTCTGGCGCGGTGTAGCGGACCTGGAGGCGCCCTGACGGCAGCTTCCGGATGTTGCCGAAGCTCCGTTTCGTCTTCGTCGCCAAGCGCCTCACTCCCCTGTCGTGCCAGATACGTGCCAGATCGCAAGGCTATCTGTGTCCACTTGTGTCGTCCAGTGACACGCGATACTGTTAGCCGTGCCAGACCAGAACACGCTGTGAAGTAAGGGAATTTCTCGGTCCTGCCGAGTGTATTGCCCTGTATCGGGAAATGGTACCCGCTACAGGTTCAATCCCTGCAACGCCCACAAGGTAATTCTCCACGATTGCGGTCAGCTTCGCGTGCGGTCGCGTTCAGCCTCGTCGGCGACCATGTCCATTGGAGGTGAGAACGGTGTCCACCACGCGTGAGACCCGGGCCCCGATGACTATGAACTGGATCTTGCTGAACATCCCGCTAGTGCCCTGATGCAGCCCCTGAGCACAGCACAGCCCATCAATACAGCGCCGTAGCCGCTTAGCGTGCGGTAGACGGCGCGCTCGTCGCCACCGGTTCCGACACCGGATCGGCGGCGACGCGTCGTCCCGTGTAGATCGCCAGTGCAAATAACACGAGGGCGTTGGGTCCGTGCAACCACCCCAGTGCAGCCAGACTGTGGGCGGCCACGCCCAGCACTACCTGCACGACGACGTCCAGTAAGACGAACCCCGCCCACTTCACGCCGTCCGGTATATGCGCCATGAACGCGACGACAAACAAGACGATCGCAATGAGGGGGATTGCGAGCATGCCAACAAGAGCGTGAACCCCGTACCCGGCGCCGCCGTCGAGCTTCGACGACGCATCGGCGATCGTGTTTCCGTGGTCCTTCGCGTTGTTGACCACCTTGTCGATGGCAAACGCTCCGTAGGCGATCGCCGCGGCCTGCACGACGACCAGCGCTGCTATCAGTCGCGCGAGAACTCGGTACGCCTTCGTCATCGGTTCCTCCAGTGGTAGCTGCGGTATCGCGCGCGACCGAAGGTAGTCGGCGATCGTTCCGGAATCGCTACGAACTCGGGACGCGTCAGCGGGTCAACTAGCGAGCAGACGGCGCACGGTATAACTGGACGAACCACACAATAAAGCCCATTAACCCGCACATCACCGACGAACGGGTCAAGTCCGGCCGAACAAATAGCCCGAACGGACGCACCCGTCGCAACCAATCGGCGTCCATACGACTGTCGAAGTAGCCGATCCGCAATACGCAGCTGGTCCTGCGATTCGGCCCCGCAAATTGCGATTGACATGGGTATGGACATCCTCCCGAGGGGCGGCACGGGCGTGCGCACCGCCGCTGGCCGAACCAGGCGAATAGCGCGCGCCCTGGGTCGCCGCATTTGGAGTTGGGTCTGGACGACGACGACCTTCTACGTCTTCATGATTGCGGTGTTCGCTACCTTCGGGGTCTCGACGATCCCGGGCGTGCGTCCGGCGGGGCACACTGGCTACAACCTCATCCTCGACGGAATCCTGAATAACCTCGCGTACGCGTCGAGCCCAGTCCTGTGCTATTTGCGGGCCCGGAAAGCGACCGCGTACCAATCCAGCTGGCGAATCCTTGCTCTCGGCCTCGCGATGTACGGGTTAGGCAACATCTACTGGACGATCTTCGTCCGGCCGCTGGCCGAACAGCCGTTTCCGTCGGTCGCCGATGGCTTCTGGTTGTCGTTCTACCCGTGCGCTTTTGTCGCGCTGCTGCTGGTCATCCGTGACTTCGCCGGCAAGCTGCCACTGAGCCTTTGGCTCGACGGCATCGTCGGCGGCCTGGCGGTCGCCGCCATCGCGGCAGCCGTCGTTGGTCCGGTTCTGAAGGCCGTTCACGGGACCGGCGACACCACCGCAGCTATCATCACCAGGGAGGCCTATCCGCTACTCGACGTCCTCTTGCTCCTAGTCGTCACGGCCGTGCTCGCCCTCTACCACTGGCGCCCACCGGCGAGCGTATGGTTCCTTGCCGGCGGCCTGGCGTTGTTCTCCGTGGCCGACTGCATCTACCTCGTTCTGGTTGCGCACAAGAGCTACCAGCCAGGCGGTCTCGACAACACGACGTGGGTTGTCGCTACAGCAGTTGTAGCACTCGCACCCGGGTGGTCGAAGAAGGTTGGCGGCGCGACGCTACCCGCTTGGGTGCTTCTCGGCATTCCCGTCGTTGCCACGCTGTGCACGGTCGCGTTGCTGGTGTACGACCACGGCCACATGCTGCACCCGATCGCCGTTGCGCTCGCGGCAGCGACCATCGTGGCCGCGATCGGCCGACTTGTCGTCAGCTTCCGCGAAGTCACGACTCTGGCGCACAGCCGTCAGCTCGCCCTCACCGACGAACTGACGGGCCTCGGGAACCGGCGCGCGTTCTACGAGCATGTCGACACCTACCTTGCCGTCGACCCCGACCGCAGTGGTGCGTTGTTCCTGCTCGATCTCGACCGCTTCAAGGAAGTCAACGACTCACTCGGTCACCATGCCGGCGACGACCTCCTGCTCCAGGTCGCCACCCGACTCACCGAAGGGCTGAATCACGAAGACGGGTTGCTCGCGCGGCTGGGCGGCGACGAGTTCTCGATTTTCGTTCTCGACGTCGACCGGGACGGCGCGGAGATGTTCGCCGAGCTCGTCCGTCAGACGCTGCTTGCTCCGTTCACCATCGACGGCATCACCGTGCGGGTGGCTGCCAGTGTCGGCATCTCCCTGTTCCCCAAGCATGGCCTCGAGGTCTCGACGCTGTTGCGCCGCGCCGACATCGCGATGTACCACGCCAAGGACCTGCGCACCGGGTTCCGGGTCTACAGCGAATCCGACGACTCCCTCGGTGGTCAGGACCGGCTGCGCACGCTCGAGGAACTGCGTCAAGTCATTCAGGCCCGCAAGCTGGCCATGCACTACCAGCCCAAGGTTGACTCCCAGACCTCGTACGTGTCGGGCGTCGAAGCACTCGTTCGCTGGGACCATCCAGTGCATGGGTTGCTCCCACCCGACGCGTTCCTTCCGCTCGCCGAAGACGCCGGCCTGATGCGTGACCTCACGATGGCCGTGCTTGAGCAGTCGCTTGACCAGGTCGCGCTGTGGCGGGCTGGTGGCCGAATGCTGAGTGTCGCCGTCAACCTCTCGGCGTCCTCTTTGGTCGATCTCGAACTCCCCGAGCGGGTGCACCAGCTGCTGGTGAACCGCGGTCTGCCGGCGTCGGCTCTGGAGCTCGAGATCACCGAGGACTTCCTGATGGGCGATCGCGAACGCGCCCGAGAGATCCTCACGCAACTGCGCACGCTCGGCATCCGCGTCGCCGTCGATGACTTCGGTACGGGCTACTCCTCTCTCGCCTACCTGCGGGAGCTGCCGATCGACGAGCTGAAGCTGGACCGCTCATTCGTCCAGCCGATGGCCGACGACCCGCGAGCCGCCGCCATCGTCCGCTCGACGATCAGCCTGGCCCACTCCCTGGGGATGCGCCTGGTTGCCGAAGGGGTCGAGAACGAGATCACCGCCGGACACCTGGCGCTCTCCGGATGCGACGTCTCGCAGGGATTCTTCTTCTCCAAGGCACTTCCTCCGCTCGAGCTCGAACAGTGGCTCGACGACCGACCGGATATGGCGGGCATGGAATTCAACGCCCTCAATGCCGCTCACGCGGGTCCCCATGCCGCGGACGGACTGGCCTCGTGACCGCTGCGCCACTGATGGCAGCCAGCACGAATCTGCTTTCCGGAACGACGGGGGTTCAGATCGTCGCGGGCACTGACGGTGTGCGCGCACACCGTGGCGAGCTCGAAGCGTTGGCTCAGCGCTGCGCCGCGGCCATCACCGCCCGTAGCACCTGGACGCTTGCCAACGCCGGCACCGGGCAGCCCTGGGCCGTGCTCGTCCGCGACCCGTCCGGCTTTTTACGTGCTGCGTCGGTTCTCGTGGAGGTACGCGGCGCTGGCCGCACGTCCCACATCGTGACCTTCGCTGGGAGCGATCTCGGGCATCGCGGTGCTGTGTTAGCCGACGACAAGCTCTGGGCGCGCCGCCTCGGGATCGCACTGTCCAGGACGCTGCCCGCGCGCTCGAGTGGCTGGGCGGTCGAACTCGGCCCGCTCGACCCCGGCTCGAACACCCTCGCCGGCTTCCTGGCGGGGTTCCCCCAGCTCGTCCCCATCGACGTTGACCCGATCCCGATGATCCGGCGCGAGCCCGGACTCGACGAAGCCACCGACTACCTGACCCCGGCCATGCGCCGCACGCTGCGCACGGCGACCAATCGCCTAGCGACTGACTACCGCACGTTCAACGTCCACTTCACCCGCAGCGAGGGCGAGATTCGGGCCCTCATGCCAGCGCTCGAGGAGTCACACCGAAACCGCGACCACGATCGCGAGCGGGCCAGCGACCTCGACGACGACGTGACACTGCAGACCTGGCGCGGCCGCCTAACAGATCTCGCGCTCGACGGCATGCTCGAGGTCGCGACAGCGCACATCGACGGCACGCTCGCGGCGCACGTCATCGGCATCCGGGACGGCGATAGCTACCGCGTCCTTGAAAGCCACTTCGTCACGGCGTGGGCGCGCTACGCGCCGGGCCGGTTGGTCGAAGCGGCCGTCGTCCAGCGCATGTTGGACGAGCCCGAGATGGTCGCGCTCGACTGGATGACGTCGGTGGCACCAGAATCGCTGCTGGCCACGAATGCGGCGGCGCCGATGGTGATGCTGCGGGCCGGGCTAGGGCAACGCCGCTAAGTAAGGGTGCGGCCGCCAAGTCGGTGTTACGACGACGCGGTAGGGGTCGCGCTCGCCGGCGGAGTCGCGGTCGACCCGTAGGACGAGGCCGGCGTAGGCGAACTCGACGTGGTTGCAACCCCGGATGCCGTGGTCAATGCGCTGCCCGAGATCCACTGCGACCAACTCATGTTCCAGTCGGTCCACCCGTTGCCAGACTCGAGCGGGCGAGGAGTGCCAGTGACGGTCACGATGTCACCGCGGCGCGTCAGGTTGTAGAACCACTGCGCGTCAGCTGGGCTCGCGTTGACGCAACCGTGGCTGACGTTCGCTCTGCCTTGCTCGCTCACCGACCATGGCGCCGAATGCACGTACTCACCGGACCAGGAGATGCGAACGTCCCACAGGACCGTCTCGTAGTAGTAGTCCGGGTTGCCCTTCGGGATTCCGACCGTCGCGGAGTCCATGATGACGCTCGGCTCCTTGTCGAGCACCACGTGGATACCGGACGTCGTCGGGTACTTGTCGCGCCCCGTGCTCACTGCCATCGTCCTGGCCACCACGCCGTTCACGACGACCGTCATCTTGTCGGTGATTGCGTTGACCGTCGAGATCTGGGATGCGCCGATGGTGAAGTTGAGGGTTCGGTTCTCGGCGCCCCACACGCCCTTGCCGGCGTCGACACCCTTGAGGTTGGCGTGCAACGTAACCACGTCGCCCGCTGGCCAGTACTGCATCGGGCGATAGTGCACTTCCTTGTCGCCATACCAGTGCCACGAGCCGACGATCGGCACCGCCGAATCGACGGTGAGGGCCTTCTCGACGGCGGCCTCGTTGGTGACCGGGGAACTGAAATAGACCACGATCGGCATGCCGACGCCTACGACCTCACCCTCAAGGGGCGCGATCTTCACGCCGAGGATGTTCGCCGCCGCAGCAGTGGTAAAGCTGCTTGAGGTCTCCGTCGACGTACCACTCTGCGAGACGGCGGTTGCGGTCACCAGGTACTGCGTGCCGGGGATAAGCACCCCGGTGCTGGCCCACGAGTGCGATGTCGGGTCGAGTGAACCGACCACCGTGTCGCCGCTCGAGTCGGCCACGGACACTGCGGTGAGCGTGCCGTCGGCGACGGACACCGAGACGTGCGAGCCGAGCGCGACGGCAGTCGCTCCGTCGGCGGGTGCCACGGTTAGTTGAACAGGCGGCGAGACGGACGGCGGGGCGGGGACGGCGGGCGCGGTACTGATCGGTGCGGAGGCTACGTGTGAGGGTGGTGCACCGACGGAGTCGATGGCGACGGCTCGTTCGCAGGCGGCGAGGCACGACAGCGCAAGAACGCCGACCACGCCAGCAACGACTACCTTCAGGCCGCCCCGCGAACTCAACCCGTGCCTCCTGAACCCGATCCGGCGCAAGCCGGAAACCTTGCGTAAACCTCAACCCTGGCGCGGGCCGGGAACTTCCAGTTTGCGCCTTACTCCCGCGTCGTGGGGGTATTTGGCACTATTGGTCCCACATGTCGCGTCGTCATATCCTCTCGGCACCGCCGAGCGGCGGCTGAAGCGCTTCCCTCGCCAAGCATGACGCCCTCATGGCCTGGTTCGTTCACTCCATTGCCGCCCTAGTTTTGGGGCAGCGCCGCCCAGCCTACTTTTTGGTCGGCTCCGCCACCCTACTTTGGGGGCGGCTCCGCGTTAGTAAGTTTGGGGACGCGCCAGATCACCCAGGTACCAGACAAGTGTGCGCGCAACCCAAGCCGACGACGGGAAGACATGACCGACAACACGATCGCAGTTTGGCCGGGCACGCCCTACCCATTAGGCGCCACCTACGACGGAGCCGGCACCAACTTCGCCGTCTTCTCCGAGGTCGCCGAATCGGTAGACCTGTGCCTGTTCGACGACGATGACGTCGAGACCGTCCTCACCTTGCCTGAGTACGACGCCTTCGTCTGGCATGGCTACTTGCCGGGAATCACCCCTGGGCAGCGCTACGGGTTTCGGGTTCACGGGCCCGATGACCCGGCTTCGGGCAACCGCTGCAACCCCAGCAAGCTGCTGCTCGACCCGTACGCGAAGGCGGTTCAAGGACACGTCGACTGGGACGAATCGCTATTTGGCTATCCCTTCGGTAACCCCGAAGGCGAGAACTCCGCCGACTCCGCCCCACACGCCATGAAGTCCGTCGTCATCAACCCGTACTTCGACTGGCGCAACGACCATCCGCTGCGCATCCCTTACCACGACTCGATCATCTACGAGGTGCACGTCAAGGGGATGACGATCCAGCATCCCGACATTCCAGAGAACATCCGCGGCACCTACGCAGGCCTCGCACACCCGGTGATGGTCGACTACCTAACCAAGCTCGGCATCACCGCCGTCGAGTTGATGCCCGTGCACCAGTTCGTCAGCGACAGCGGCTTGGCCGACAAGGGGCTGTCGAATTACTGGGGATACAACACGATCGGGTTCTTCGCACCGCACAACGGCTACTCGGCGGCCGGCGATCGCGGTGAACAGGTGCAAGAGTTCAAGGCCCTGGTGCGCACGCTGCACGAAGCAGGCATCGAGGTCATTCTCGACGTCGTCTACAACCACACTGCCGAAGGCAACCACCTCGGACCGACGCTGTCGTTCCGAGGTCTCGACAACGCGGCGTACTACCGGTTGTCGGAGGACGACCCGAGCAAGTACATGGACTACACCGGCACCGGCAACAGTCTGAACGCGCGAAACCCGCACGCCTTGCAACTCATCATGGATTCGTTGCGCTACTGGGTCCTCGAAATGCACGTCGACGGTTTCCGGTTCGACCTCGCGTCCGTGCTTGCGCGCGAGTTCTATGACGTCGACCGGTTGTCTGCGTTCTTCGATCTGGTGCAGCAGGATCCGGTCGTCAGCCAGGTCAAGCTGATCGCCGAGCCATGGGACGTTGGAGAAGGGGGCTACCAGGTCGGCAACTTCCCACCGTTGTGGAGTGAGTGGAACGGCCAGTACCGCGACACTGTTCGCGATTTTTGGCGAGGCGAACCGGCGACCCTCGGCGAGTTCGCGTCGCGGCTGACCGGTTCGAGCGATCTCTATGCCAATTCGGGACGACGACCCATGGCGTCGATCAACTTCGTCACCGCCCATGACGGCTTCACCCTGCAAGACCTGGTGTCTTACAACAGCAAGCACAACGACGCCAACGGGGAGAAGGGCAACGACGGCACCGACGACAACCGTTCGTGGAACTGCGGAGCGGAGGGACCGACAAAAGACGTCGAGATCGTCACGCTGCGCGAGCAACAAAAGCGCAACTTCCTCATCACGCTGTTCCTGTCGCAAGGCGTACCGATGCTCTTGCACGGCGATGAGTTCGGGAGAACCCAAGACGGCAACAACAACGGGTATTGCCAGGACAACGAGATCTCGTGGGTCGACTGGTCACTTCAAACGGTGCACGAGGTGCAGCTGGCGTTTACCCGCGAGCTCTCGGCACTGCGCCGCGATCACCCGGTGTTTCGTCGGCGGCGGTTCTTCGACGGACACCCAGTGCGGGCCGAGGGTGAGGACCTGCGCGACATCGCATGGTTCACCCCGAGCGGTACTGAGATGTCGGACAAGGATTGGGCAACCGGCTACGCCAAGTCGGTCGCCGTCTTCTTGAACGGCGACGCGATCGGGTACCCCGACCAGCGTGGCCAACCGGTTGTCGACGACTCGTTCATGTTGCTGTTCAACGCGGCCGACACCGGTATCGACTTCGTCATGCCAGGCGCCGATTACGGCGAGCGTTGGGAGATTCTGATCGATACGACGAAGCCGCTCGACGTGGAGCAGCCGTCGATCAAGGCCGACACCCCCGCGCATGTCGAGGGCCGTGCGGTGCTGGTTCTTCGCCGTGTCGTCTAACGCCACGCCGGGGTCGACGTACCGCCTCCAGCTCGGGCCTGACCTGAAGTTCGCGGACGCTGCGAAGCTCGGCAGCTATCTCGCGAGCCTTGGTGTCACGCACGCGTATCTCTCACCGATTCTGGGCGCCGGCAAGGGATCGACCCACGGCTACGACGTCGTCGACCACTCGAAGATCGACGCCCAACTCGGTGGCGCGCGCGGATTCGCGGCGCTACACAAGGCGTTCGCGGCCGTGGGGGTCGGCGTCATCATCGACGTCGTCCCTAACCACATGGCGATCCCCGTTCCTGAGTACCTGAACAAGGCGCTGTGGTCAGTGCTCGGTCAGGGCAGGCGGTCGCCCAACGCGTCGTGGTTCGACATCAACTGGGACACCGAGGGCGGCCGCATCTTGATGCCGATACTCGACGGGCCTCTTGAGGACAACCTCGACAAGCTGCATATCGTCACGCGTGCCGGCAAACTCGAGCTCGCCTATTTCGATCATCGGTTCCCCCTCGCCCCCGGTACGCCGGCGCTCGCCGCTGAAGATGGCATGCAGGCATTGCTCGACGCGCAGCACTACCGGCTCGCCGACTGGCGCGCTGCATCAATGCAGCTGAACTACCGGCGCTTCTGCGACATCACCACGCTGATCGGCCTTCGGGTAGAAGATCCGGCGGTGTTCACCGCGAGTCATGCGGTGCTGGTCGATTTGATCCAGCGCGGGGAGGCCGATGGGTTGCGCATCGATCATCCTGACGGCCTCGCGGATCCAGCGGGTTATCTGGCCGACCTTGCGCGCGCAACCGACGACACCTGGGTCGTCGTCGAGAAGGTGCTCGACGCCAGCGATCCGGGCGAGCCGCTACCCCCCGACTGGCAGACGGCAGGCACGACCGGCTACGAATCCCTCACGGTGATCAACGAGCTGATCGTCGATCCCGCGGGTGAAAAGCCGCTCAGCGTGCTCTACACCGAACTCACCGGAGACACCTCCGACTTCGCGGCGGTCGCGCAAGAGGGCAGGCGGCTGATCGCTCGCGATGTGTTGGCGACCGAAGTATCGCGACTGACCGGCCTGCTCGGCGTCCGACTTGATCGAAGCGGCGACCCAGCCACTGAGAGCGGATCCCAACTGCGTGACGCGCTTGTCGACGTGCTCTGCCGCCTCGACGTGTACCGGCCGTTCGCAAGTTCGCCGCGGAGCTTGGCCGCCCTTGACGATGCGACTGCACAGGCTTGGAAGCACTCGCCGATGCTGAGCAACGAGATCGACGCTGTGCGGGCCCACGCCCTTGACCCCGATGAGTTCGGCATAAGGTTCGGCCAGCTCGCCGCCGCGCTCTACGCAAAGGGCGTCGAGGACACCGCCTTCTATCGCCACGCACGGCTGTTGTCGCTGAACGAGGTCGGCGGCGACCCGGGCAGGTTCGGCCGGAGCCTGACTAGCTTCCATCACCACGCCGCGACTCTGCAGGCCGACTCGCCAACCGCCATGACGACGTTGTCGACGCATGACACGAAACGAGGTGAGGACGTTCGGGCCCGGTTGGCTGTGTTGTCAGAATTCGCAGCCGATTGGGAGCAGGTGATCCGTCGGTGGCTCCCACTCGGCGCCCGACTCGGATGCCCCGACGACCGGACCGGTTACTTCTTCTGGCAGACGCTCGTAGGGGCTTGGCCGCTCGACGTCGAACGCACGACGACGTACATGCAGAAGGCCATGCGTGAGGCCAAGGTCACGACGTCGTGGCAATCCCCTGACCCGCGATACGAAGAGGCAGTGAGTGGCTTCGTCACGAACGTTCTCACCAACGACGACGTGATGGCCGAGGTGGCTGCCTTCGTTGACGTTATCGAGCCGTACGCACGCGCGAATTCCCTCGCGCAGAAGCTCATCCAACTCACCATGCCCGGCGTACCCGACATATATCAGGGGTGCGAACTCGCGGCGTTCACACTCGTCGACCCTGACAATCGCGGTGCCGTCGACTTCGCGATGCGCCGAGCCGAACTCGAGACCATGTTCGACCCGAAACTACGGGTGGCCGCGACGGCATTGCGGCTGCGCCGCGACCATCCTGCGTGGTTTCGCGACTACCTGCCCATCACTGCGTCCGGGCCGGCTGCCGATCATCTCGTCGCGTTCAGCCGCTCGCCCGAGGTTGCTGTGTTTGCGACGAGGTTCTCCGCCCACCTCGAGCGCGCGAGCGGCTGGCGCGACACGGTCGTCGAGTTGCCCGAGCCCGTGCCCGCCGGCGGGGAGTGGGTCGACGCGCTCTCGGGACGTGAGCACGAGGCGGGCGACATCACGGTGGAACAGCTTCTGCACGAGAGTTCGGTCGCGTTGTTGGTGCCCGCGGTCAGCGTCTCGTGAGACCCACAAACCTGCGGGTGTGGGCGCCCGGTGTCGCGCAGGTCGACGTCGAGGTCGATGGCCGACGCCGCCCAATGACGTCGAGCGAGGGGGGCTGGTGGGCGACAGACGTCGGGGCGGGCCCCGGCGCCATGTACGGGTTCTGTCTGGACGGCGGAGAGGCGCTGCCGGATCCACGTTCGGCGTGGCAACCCGACGGCGTCCATGGGCTTTCGCGGCTGATCGACCACGCCGCATTCAACTGGCAAGCCGAAGGCTGGCGAGGGCGGGAGTTGCTCGGCCAGCTTGTCTACGAGTTGCACATCGGCACGTTCACCGCGGCGGGCACCTTCGAGGCCGCGATTGAGCGGCTCGATCACCTGGTAGATCTCGGCGTGGACTTCGTCGAGATACTGCCGGTGGCCGCCTTCCCGGGTCGACACGGCTGGGGATACGACGGAGTCTTCCCTTACGCAGTTCAGGACAGTTACGGCGGACCGGACGGCCTGAAGCAGTTTGTCGATGGCTGTCACAACCGTGGCATCGGCGTGATCCTCGACGTCGTCTACAACCATCTCGGACCTGACGGCAACGTGCTGCCCGCGTTCGGGCCCTACTTCACCGACGTCTTTTCCACGCCTTGGGGCCAGGCAGTGAACTACTGCGGGGCGGGTTCAAACGAAGTGCGTCGCTACATCATCGACAACGCACTGATGTGGTTGCGCGACTATCGGATCGATGGCCTGCGCCTCGATGCCGTGCAAGCGATCCTCGACACGTCGGCGACCCACGTGCTTGAGGAACTCGCTGTCGAAGTTTCCGCGCTGTCCGACGAAGTCGGGCGCCCGCTGGCGCTGATTGCCGAATCCGATCTGAACGACCCGCGACTCATCACTGCGCGCGATGCCGGAGGCTACGGCCTCGACGCACAGTGGAGCGATGACTTCCACCACGCGTTGCACACGGTCGTGACCCGCGAATCGTTTGGCTACTACGAGGATTTCGGATCCTTGAGCCAACTGGCAACCGCCCTGACCCATGGTTATGTGTACGCCGGTCAGTACTCGCCGCATCGCGGTCGCCAGCACGGTCGGCCGTTACCTGCATCGATCACCGGTCATCGGTTGCTCGGATATGCGCAAGACCACGACCAGATCGGCAACCGCGCGGCCGGCGACAGGCTGTCTGCGCTGGTCTCCCCCGAACTCGTGAAGGTGGCGGCCGCGCTGGTTCTGACTGCGCCATTCACCCCGATGCTTTTCATGGGCGAGGAGTGGGCGGCATCGACACCCTGGCTGTACTTCACCGACCATGAGGATCCCGAACTCGCCGAAGCCGTCAGAGTTGGTAGGCGCGGCGAGTTCAAGGCATTCGGCTGGAACCACGAAGACGTGCCCGACCCACAGCACCCCACGACGATCGAGCGATCGACGCTGAAGTGGGACGAGCTCGACGCCGCGCCTCACGCCGACATGCTTGCCTGGTATCGCGAACTCATTGCGCTGCGGCGGAGTCGACTCGACCTTGCCGACGGCCGCTTTGATCAGATCGAGATCGACTTCGACGAGGAAGAGCGATGGCTGGTGATCCGGCGTCCCTCCACCGTCGTCGCGGTGAACCTAGCGACGCGACCGCGGGCGCTTGAGATCCAGGCCTCCTCCAAACTCCTTGCATCAGCGGACGTCGAGTTGCTCGCGAGCAGTGTGACGCTGCCGCCCGAGTCAGTCGCGATTCTCGCCCGCTGATTGACTGTGCCCGTGCCCCTTCGCCGACTACTTCCGGGTCCGGTCGACTCCGTCGAGCTCATCGATGCATACAGCTACCCACCCAACACCACGTGGCTGCGAGCCAACATGATCGCGAGCGCCGACGGCGCGGCGACGATCAATGGCAGGGCCGGCGGACTCGGAAACGCGACCGACCAGCAGGTTCTCGGGCTGTTACGTGCGTTGGCCGATGTCGTGATCGCCGGCGCGGGCACGGTGACCGCCGAGGGCTACGGCCCGGCCCGCGCGCGCGAGCACTATCAGGAGCTGCGAGCAGCAGCGGATCAGCCACCAGCGCCCAGAATGGTTGTCGTGTCGCAGCGCCTGCAGCTGGACTTTGAGTCGACGTACTTCACGGAGGCGTCGCAGCCGCCCATCGTCGTGACGTGTGAAGCAGCGCCTGCGGATCGCGTGCTCGCCGCGCGCAAGGTGGCCGAGGTCGTGTTGGCCGGCGACAGTGTCGTCTCCCCCGCCCGCATGGTCGACGCGCTTGTCGCGCTCGGTCTCCGGCGACTCTTGTGTGAGGGCGGCCCGACACTGCTAGCCATGGTGACAGCTGACGGCGTCCTCGATGAACTGTGTTTGACGATCGCGCCAATGCTCGCGGCCGGTCCGTCGCGGCGCATACTCGAGGGACCGCCGCTCGACCCCGCGCCAAAGATGGCGTTGACCCAGTTGCTGCAAGACGACGACGACCTGCTTTATGCGCGTTATGAGGTGCGACGATGAAGCTTCCGGTGATGCCCCCTGTCAAACCGATGCTGGCGAAGTCGCAGCCGGCGATTCCGGCGGACATGGTCTACGAACCGAAGTGGGACGGATTTCGGTGCATCGTATTTCGCGACGGTGACGAGATCGAGCTAGGCAGTCGCAACGAAAAGCCGTTGACGCGCTACTTCCCAGAGGTCGTTGAAGCGGTGCGTGCGAGCTTGCCGCAGCGATGCGTACTCGACGGCGAGATTGTGATCGTGTCGGGCAACTCACTCGACTTCGAAGCACTGCTGCAACGCATCCATCCGGCCGCCTCGCGCGTAAAGAAGCTTGCGGTTGAGACTCCGGCAACGTTCATTGCGTTCGACCTCCTTGCCCTGGGTGACGAGTCCTTCGTGGAAGAGCCGTTTGCGAGGCGTCGCGAAGTTCTGGAGGACGTGCTTTCGTCGACGTCGTCTTCGGTACTGCTGACTCCTGCCACCGATTCGCTCGAGCTTGCGAGGCGGTGGTTCGAGGTCTTCGAAGGAGCCGGACTCGACGGCGTCGTCGCAAAGTCGCGCGATCTGCCCTACCGCCAAGATCAGCGGATCATGGTCAAGGTCAAGCACGAGCGCACCGCCGACTGTGTGGTCGCCGGTTTTCGCTGGCACCGCGCATCACCCGAGGGCACCGCGGTCGGCTCGTTGATGCTCGGTTTGTACGGCGACAGCGGAGTGCTCCAGCACGTCGGCGTGTGTGGGGCATTCTCCGCTGCCCGGCGCCGCGAGCTGATCGCCGAACTCGAGTCGCACCGCACCGACGATGTGTCGCACCCGTGGGGAGCGTCGGCCGTCGACACGGAAACGGCCGAGCCGGGCGAGCCTGATCGGCGTCCCGGCGGCGTCACTCGCTGGAACGCCGGCAAGGACCTCAGCTGGGTCCCGCTACGGCCAGAACTCGTATGCGAGGTCGCCTACGACCATATGGAAGGCGGCCGATTCCGGCACACCGCACAGTTTCGGCGCTGGCGCCCCGATCGCGAGCCCGAGTCGTGCACGTACGACCAACTCGACCGGCCGGTCAACTTCGATCTCGCGAGCGTGTTCAGCGGCAGCTAGGCAGGTTCACGCGCGGCGACTGTGTGCCGGGTGGCCAGTGACGTCGCGGGTGTCGAACGGAACGGGCGGCGGTGGCATGCCGTTGGTCGCCCGTGCAAGCGCCGGGCCGAGGCGTGTCGCATCGAACTGTCGCCAGTCTTCCTCGGACTCCCAGATGTCGATGATGCGCCAGCCGTTTGCTGACGGACCCGACACGTGAGCGATCAATCCCGGGATGGGCCCGTCACCGACCCCCGAGGTGACCCTCGCGGTCATCTCTTCGCCGACTCCTGGCATGTCAAGGCAATAGCCGTACATGGCACTCCCTCTAGATATTCGGTTAGCGTCGAATTCTAATGGATAGAGTGCTACTCTAGTGGAATGGAGGACGACGTCAAGACCCGGGCGTACGACAACTCAAGACGAACCGACGCGGCGCGGCAGTCGAGACGGGCGGTGGCTGCTGCGGCCCGCGAAATGTTCATCAAGCGGGGCTACCCCGCAACGACTCTCACTGCGATTGCAGAACGTGCGGGCGTCAGCGTCCAGACGGTCTATGCGCAGTTCGGCAACAAGATCACCGTGCTCAAAGACGTCATCGACTACACGGTCGCGGGTGACGACGAACCCACTCCCGTCGCGAGTCGCGAATGGGTGCAACAGATACTCG
>DATCFU010000026.1:0-11112 GCA_036509315.1 Acidothermaceae bacterium | reverse complement strand
CTTACTTAGGCAGCAAGAGCGAAATCAGCGCGGTTTGTATTCGCGTTTATCTTTTGCAGCGCGTGGTTAACGAGATCATCGCTGCAATCCTCGGCCCGCTTCCCCTGCCTTAACATCCAAAGTCGAAACCGTTCACCCCCTATGCAGTTATGACGCGATTCTACCGGTCCGGCGACCCATGCGTCGATCCGCGGATACGCTCGGCCCCGCGGCGTCGAGTGAAGGAAAGGGGCCGGACGGGCGGGACCGCGATGGAGGCCCAGCCGCTAGTCGGGCATACCTTTGGCTCGGCGGCCTAGAGCTCGCTGGATGTCTCGACCCGCTTGCCTCTCGGCGAGCACTTGCCGCTTGTCGTAGGACTTCTTGCCGTGCGCCAGGGCGATCTCGACCTTGGCCTTGCCGTCCTTGAAGTACAGCGAGAGCGGCACCAACGTAGTGCCGGTCTCGCGCGTCTTGCTGATCAGTCGAGCGATCTCCATCTTGTGCAGCAGGAGCTTGCGTGACCGTCGCGGTTCGTGGTTGGTCCAGGTGCCTTCGGTGTACTCGGGGATGTGGACCCCCTGCAGCCACACCTCGCCGTCCTTCACTAATGCGTAGCCGTCGACCAACGAGGCGCGACCGAGACGCAGCGACTTCACCTCGGTGCCGGTCAGTACCAGGCCGGCCTCGTACACCGAATCGATGTGGTAGTCGTGGCGGGCCTTCTTGTTGCTAGCTATGAGTTTGTGCCCGGTCTCCTTCGGCATCAGCCGTGGCCACCCGTGCCGGCGTCGGCTAACAATCCGCTCAACACCTCGACCGCCTGGGCTTCGGCGGCTGCCGGCGTGGTGCCGACCGGCACGGTCACGTCAGGGCCGATGCCAGCACCATCAAGTGATCGGCCGGACGGCGTGAGGTAACTGCCGACGGTGAACTCGATCGCCGAGCCGTCGGAGAGAACCGTCGGCTGCTGCACCGAGCCCTTACCAAACGTGCGGCTGCCGACGACCACCGCACGGTCACGGTCTTGGAGCGCCGCCGTGACGACTTCGGCCGCGCTCGCCGTCCCGCCGTCAACCAGCACCGCGAGCGGCGTGCCCGTGTCACCGCCGGGTTCGGCGGTGAGCTGCAGCGCAGGCGAGCCGCGCTTCTGGAAGGTCACGACCGGGCCCCCGTCGAGGAACACCGAGGCCGTCTTGACACCCTCGTCGAGCAACCCACCCGGGTTGCCCCGCAGGTCGAGGACGATGCCGGTCAGGTGCCGCGCTCGCGCAGTCGCGGCGAACTGGCCGACCTTCGCGCCCACACCCTTCGAAAACGTACTGACCTTGATGATCATCACCGAGCCGGTGACCTTCGCGGTGACGTCTTGGGTCGATACCGACGCGCGGCGCAAGCTCACGGTATGGGCGACTCCGCCGCGGCGGAACGCAACGGTCACCGTCGTTCCCGCGTCTCCGCGTAGCAGCGAAGCGACGTCGGCGATCGTGTGAGTCGCAACGGACGTACCACCAACGCTGGTGATCACGTCGCCGGTGCGCAATGCGCCGTCCGCGGGTGAACCGGTCTGCACACTGACGACGGTGATGATGCCTGAATCGTCGCGGTGTACCCACAGACCGATGCCGGTGTATTCGCCGTCCATCACGTCTTGGTACGACGTGAAGTCAGCGGGGCTGTAGTAACTCGACCACTTGTCGTTCAGTGCCTGCAGCATGCCTTCAACTGCAGCCTTGTCGAGCTCGTCTTTCGTGATCGGGTTCGCGGCGTTGGCAAGGATCGTGTTCGCTGCTTGATCAAGTGGTCCGCCTGACGATGCTGCGGCCTGCACTGGTGCTGTCACCGACGAAACATCAAAGGCGGACGACGAGGTGTCCGCGTCGTGCGACCCCATCACGCCGGTCAGCAGGCCCGCGCCGAACGCCACGACGATCGCTGAGGTCGCCGCGGCCACTCGGGTCGACGTCCGGGAAAGGAGCACCGGTCGATTCTACGGGCCAGCTGAGACATAGGTCAGTCGCGCAGATACATCCTCAGGGTCACGAAGGAGGCCAGGCCCGAGATCAAGATGGAAATCCCGAGGATGAAGGGCAGCGTGTAGAAGACGTCGCCCCACTCGACGAGCGACCCGAACGCCCCGAACACCGCCCGCAGGCTGTGGTCGATGAGCGCCACCTTGATCGCCGACAGGGCAGCGAATCCGACTACCGCGCCAAGCAATCCGCCGACGATGCCCTCGAGGAGGAACGGCAATTGGATGTAGAGATTCGATGCGCCGACCAGCCTCATGATGCCGGTCTCGCGCTTTCGACTTGCCGCGGATACCTGTACGGCGACGCCGATCAACACGACGGCCGCGATGATGACGGTCGCCGAAATAACGATGGCGACCACACGCAATTGGTTCAGGATCGCGAACAGCTTGTTGAGGAACGCATGCTCGTCTTGCACCGAATCGACACCGGGTTTACCTGACAACGCGCTGCTGACGACATTGAACTTCTTCGGGTCTTGCAACTTCACGACGAACGATTCAGGCAACGCATCTGGCGACGTGTTCTTCACCAGGTCAGGAGCGTCTTTGAACGTCTCTTTGAACAACTCGTAAGCCCTTGCCTGATCGACGAAATCGATGCTTTTCACGGTCGGTTGCAGTGCTTGGAGTTGGTTCTGCACATCGGTGATCTGTGCTGGTGTCGCCGCGGTTGGGCAGTTCGGGTTCGTACTGTGCGCTGAACACAAATACACCGAGACCTGCAACTGGTTGTACCAGTAGTGCTTCATGTGGCCGACCTGCCGCTGCACGAGCAGCGCAACGCCGAGCGCCATCATCGAGAACGCCGTGATAACGACGACGGAGAACATCATGAGGACGTTCTTGCGCAGGCCAATAGCCAGCTCTGAGAACACAAATCGAAACCGCATGAGGTCCTTACCGGGCAGTTGCGGACGGGTCTAGTTGGAGTAGCCGTACACCCCGCGGGACTGGTCGCGGATCATCTTGCCGCCCTCGAGCTCGATCACGCGCCGCCGCATCGAGTCGACGATCTGCGAGTCGTGTGTAGCCATGACGACGGTGGTACCGGTCCGGTTGATCCGGTCGAGAAGCTTCATGATGCCGACGCTGGTCGTGGGGTCGAGGTTCCCGGTCGGCTCGTCGGCAAGCAGGATGATCGGCCGGTTGGCGAAGGCGCGCGCAATCGCGACTCGCTGCTGCTCACCGCCTGACAGCTCCCCCGGCAGCCGGTTGGCCTTGTCGGCCAGACCCACGAGGTCGAGCACCTCGGGGATGATCTTGCGAATCTGCGTCTGCGGCCGGCCGATGACCTCGAGCGCGAAGGCGACATTCTGCGTCACGGTCTTGTTCGGCAGCAGCCGGAAGTCCTGGAAGACGGTGCCGATCTGACGGCGCAGCCCGGGTACCTTCCACGACGACAGCCGGCCAAGGTCCTTGCCCGCCACGTGGACCCGACCCTGACTGGGCTTCTCTTCCTTGAGAACCAACCTGAGGAAGGTCGACTTGCCCGATCCGGACGCCCCGACGAGGAAGACAAATTCACCCTTTTCGACCTCGAGAGTCACGTTGTCGAGGGCCGGCCGCGTCTGTTTGGGGTAGACCTTGGTCACGTCGTCGAACCTGATCACGACATCATCACGCCAGCCAGTCTAGGCACGAAGGGCCGGACGCCGGGCAGCGGCGGCGCAAGGTCGGCGTGGATTCTGCCGAATGACATGGAACGAAATGCATCCGATGGCTCGCGTAGGGGCGAATCCAGAGGGACACTAGTGCTGAATAGCCATCAGAAGGGAGGCGAGCGCGATGTCGTGTGAACACCTCGTCTGCGCCGCCTGTGCTGGTCCCGTCGACGAAGGCCGCTGTCCCAGCTGCCGTGCCGCCCGAGCGCACCTTCACCCCCACGGTAACGCCGCGTTCCCGCCGGCCGCCATCGTGGCGATCGTGGCGATGGTCGCGCTCATCCTGCTGTTGATCACCGGTCACTAACTCGAGCTTGCAAAGAAGAAGGGCCCGGCGATAACTCGTCGGGCCCTTCTCTCGTTCGACTCCTACTTGCCTGTCCTGTCGATCCAGGTCAGGTGGCTCAGCCGGTGACGCCGACTCGAGGCGACCAACAGACCACCCGCGAGCAACAGCCCGATGCCGACCAAGGTGGTCTGCACGACCGGCTGCCCGGTGAACGGCAACACCGCCACCGGCGGCGTCTTCGGCGGCGGCTGGGTGAAGGTGACGCCGAGGACGACGGTCGGCGCGGCGGCGCACGTCGCGGCCTTGTTCGCGGTCAACGTCCAGCCCGTCGTTGCCCCACCCGAGAAGGTGTAACCGGTCAACGCCACAGCAGTGATCGTGGTGGTCGACCCGTACGCGACGGTGTGCTTGCCGGCAGCCACTCCAGTGCTGCCGTTCAAGTAGGTCACGCCCGTGAGGCCAGGGATCACGTAGAACGCTGCTGATTCCTTGCCACTGGTGGTACACACGCCCTGCGTAATGGTGGGTGCAGCGGGTGTGACAACGACGGCACTAACCCCGGGCGGGGGCGGGGGGGGCGGCGGGCTCGAGCTGCCGCCCCCACAGGTGCCAGCGCCCGAGATGGTCGCCGACCAGGCCGTGGTGCCGGTAAGCGTCTTGCCCGGCTTGGCCTGCGCGGTGATCTTGATCAGCGTCCCGACCGCCTCGCTGATGGTACCGGCCGGTGCAGCCACGGGTGCGCCGTTGCCGATCGCTACGAAGTAGTCAGCGACGGTCGATGAGGGAATCGTGTAGCTACCCGTCGCGACGGTGCAGGTCGCGTTAGTGAAGGTTGCCGCGGCCGTCGTGGTACTGCTCGTCGGGATGACACAGTTCCCGCCGAGCGTGACCGAAGCGCCGTCGTGCTGGGGAGATTTGTAAGGATATCCGTCGGACCACACGCCATTGACGGTCAGCGAAGCAGTTGTCGTCGCACCGGGCACACCCGCCTGGGTCACCGTCGCCGCGCTGTACGGCGTGTGCGGGGACGCCGCAATGGTGGCCGGCAGCCCTGACAACGTTCCCCCGCCCGTGTTGGAAACCTCGCTGGCCGTTTCGCTGGCGTTGTAGTCGTTCTCGACGGTCCAAGTGATCGTGTAGGTACCGTCCGTCTGGTTGCAGACCGCGCTGCCGTGCACAACGTTCGCGTGGGCACTCGCGTCGGTGACGAGCGCGAACGACGCCACGCTGCCGAGGCCGATGCTGATGGCGACTGCCCCGATCGAGCGCGGCCGTGGGATTCGTGGATGAAGACGCATGACAGACCTATCCTCTAGTCGAAACGACAAGGGGTCGGTCTCACCACTCGCTCCCCGCGACCATCCGTATGAGCTACGGCCGGTGACCGTGTTTCCAGTCGCGGATCAATGCGTCCCCACGATCTTGCACAACTGATACGGCACATCATGACCGCATCACAATGGCTTTCGCAACGCAACTTGCCGGTCCTGGTGCGAATTGAGGCAAAGTTAGGCCACGCAGAGTAGCGATGACTCCGCCATCCGGCGCAATGAAATCGCTTTCGAATCACTCCTGATGGGCCAACAGTTCGCCAGTTCAACGGCGTCCGGCTTTGCGAATGGTCCCTCGGAGGCTACGAGTTTTGGCGTCGCCAGCGGATGCCGGCCTCGATGAATTCGTCGATTTCGCCGTCGAGAACCGCTGTCGTGTTGCCCGTCTCGACGTCGGTCCGCAGGTCCTTGACCAACTGGTAGGGGTGCAGCACGTAGTTGCGGATCTGGGTGCCCCAACTAGTCGTGCTGTCGCCGCGGATCTCGGCCATCTTTGCCGCTTCGTCCTGCCGCCGCCGCTCGAGCAGCTTGGCCTGCAAAACGAGCATCGCGCTCGCCCGGTTCTGGATCTGGCTGCGCTCGTTCTGGCAGCTGACCACGATCCCGGTGGGCAGGTGGGTGAGGCGGACCGCGGAATCCGTCGTGTTGACGCCCTGACCACCTGGCCCAGACGAGCGGTAGACGTCGACCCGCAGGTCGTCGTCCGGGATCTCGACTACGTCGGACGACTCGACGACCGGTACCACGTCGACGCCGGCGAATGAGGTCTGCCGGCGTCCCTGGTTGTCGAACGGGCTGATGCGCACGAGGCGATGCGTCCCGTGCTCGGGCGACAAGGTGCCGTAGGCGTAAGGGACCTTGACCGCGAAGGTCGCCGACTTGATGCCCGCCTCTTCGGCGTAGGAGGTGTCGTAGACCTCGGTCGGGTAGTTGTGCCGCTCCGCCCAGCGCAGGTACATGCGCAGCAACATCTGCGCCCAGTCGGCCGCGTCGACGCCGCCCGCTTGAGAGTTGATGGTCACCAGCGCTTCGCGCGAGTCGTACTCCCCCGACAAGAGGGTACGGACCTCAAGCTCGCCGATCGCCTTGGTCAGCGCCACGATCTCGCCCAGCGCCTCGGCGTGCACGCCCGCGTCAGCCTCGGATTCAGCGAGATCGAGCAAGACGGCCGCGTCATCGAGCCGCGACCGGAGCCCCTCGACCTTGCGCACGTCGCCCTGCGCGTGCGAGAGCTTACTGGTGATCCGTTGCGCCTCTTCCGGGTCGTTCCAAAGGTCGGGCGCGGCCGCTTGCTCCTCGAGCTTGGCGACCTGACGACGCAATGCCGGGACGTCGAGAACTTGCTCGATGCTGGACAGCGTGGCATCGAGAGCCTTGAGCTCGTCGCGTGGATCGGCGGTAGACACGAGGTCCGAGCGTAGTCGCTACCCGCGCCGCGGCTCGGTGGTGCGCTCGCACCCGCGCCCGCGCTCCGTGCCTCGCCGTCCGACCCCGGCCACCCCGCCGTCCGACCCCGGCTTGTGCGTTCGCTGCCCCCACAGGGCATCAAATGCACCGTTTCAAGCGGTCGAGCAGGTCGGCTCGCGCATCGTAGAGAATGAGGGATGGCCGCCGCATCGATTCAGAGCACGCGGCGACGCGTACTCAGCCTGTCGGCTGCGGGCGTGACGGCGTGCCTCTTGCTCACGGCGTGCTCCGGGTCGCACCACGCGGCCTCCGTCACAAGTAGCCCGCCCGTTGCCTCGTCGCCGGCAGCATCGATACCCTCGGCGAGCCAGGTGCCGAGCTCGTTGCTGTCGAGCGTGGCGCCGTCGAGCAGCGGGCCCGTCGTCACCGCGGCGGCATCGCCGAGCAGCGCATCGCCAACCAGCTCGCCATCCCCGGTTGACCTATCAACTGTGGGGCCGATCATCTTGGTGCCCGGCTACGGCGGCAGCGACACGATGCTGCAGACCCTCGCGAATCGGCTGCACAGCGCAGGGCGGACGACGATCCTGCTCGCGTTGCCGGATGACGCAACCGGCGACCTGAATGTGCAAGCGGGCATCCTTGCCGCTCGGGTAGCGCAGGCCCTGAACGCGGGCGCGCCGTCGGTCGACCTCGTGGGTTACTCGGCCGGCGGGATCGTGATCGGCCTTTTCGTGGCAGCGCATCCGAAGGAGGTCCGCCAGGTCGTCACGATCGGATCGCCGCTACACGGCACGCAGATTGCGGCCCTCGCGGTGACGCTGAACGTGTCATCGTCGATATGTCCGACCGCCTGTCGACAGATGGCGCCGGGATCCTCGGTACTCGTATCACTTGACGCCGCCGAGCCCGCGCGTACGGGTGTGCCGTGGACGTCGATGTGGACTACCGATGATCAAGTCGTACTGCCACCCGACTCGGCGCGCTTCACCGGTGCGACGAACATCGTGCTGCAGCAGGTGTGTGCCGACGACACTGCGAACCATCTCAACCTGCCGGCCGACCCACTCGTGGCCGGCCTCACGTTGCGCGCACTCGACACATCCGGTGCAGGCAGCCCGTCGGCGTCCGACTGCTCGAACTTGCGTGCGCTAGGCACCGGCCCGTAGCGCGGCTTAGCGCCGTGCGAATACCGACCACATGTCGGCCTCGTCCAATCCCGGAGCCAGCATCCCGGTGGTAGCAAAGCGGTACAGCGCCGCCGACAAGATTCCCTTCAGCGCCGAACTCACCGCGATCGCGGCCAGCAAAATCACTACCAGCAAGGCGATCCCGAGCCCGGCGTTCGCGGAAGCGATAACGATCCCGCCCACCGCGAGTGGGATCGTGCAGACCGCAATCGCGAACGACAACACCGCTTGGGCAGTCAGCTGAGTACCCCCATCGCGAGGCGACCAGCAAGCCGGATCTGCGCACCGCCGCGAGCGGTCCCACCTTCTCGAACAGGATTGCCGGCACTGCGAGGAAGGTCGCGAAGTCCCACGCCTCGTCGGTCACGTTCGCAGCAACGCGTCCTGCGGCACTGCTACGCGATGCGGCCGTCACCGTGCTTTCGGCAGCTTGCGCAACGCCCAAGCCGATCAGTGCGGGCACCTTGTCACCGTCAATCGCCACCCCATGTCGATGAGAGGCTTGGCGTCATGCAAACACTGCGTCGTATCGGCGACGACGACCGCGCGGCCAACGACAGAGACAACAGCGAGGACGACGGTCAGTGGCAAGGTCTTCACCGCTGCGGCACCACTACCGCCCGAAAGTAGGTGAGCGAGTCCGCCGAACGCGGCGATGTAGCCCGCCGAGGCGATGCCTCCAACGAATAGCACAACGAGCGGTACGAAGAGCAGGGTGGGGTCGGCCATGAGAGCGGCTAAGCAAGTCGGCAAGAGGCGGAAGCCGACACAGATGTTGCCGAATAGGCCGACGCGACTGCCGACCGGATAGAAGCTCCTGGCTGTCTTTGCGATGTGCCGTGCGGATGAGCGCGGGCCGTGCACCGTCGGCTGCACTGCCGCCTTGGCATAGGCGGGGATGGCGGCGACAGGGCCGCGCACCGGATCGTCCTCGAAGTACCCAGAAGGGTTCGCCGGCGCTGGACTGCTCATGCGCTACCTCCGTACCGATATCGGAAGCGCGCGAGCCGAACCAAAGCACCAAGCGGACGGCTATGGGTGCCGCGAGGCGAGCAAAGGGACAGTAATCGGACAGTAATTCAACATCCTCATAATCTTCCTGTTTACGTCTATATATGGCAAACTGCCGGTATTCGACACCTCTGGTCTGCCCTGACCTCCGCCTCCACGCGTTGTGCTCCGCCGGACACCGCCGCGCTCCGCGTGGTCGCCCTTCCGCGAGTGACACCCGTTGCACCCATATATGGAGGCTCGTTGTGCGAACCATAGGAGTACGCCAAGGAACGACTCCCCGGCTCACCCTCCGGAGGCGGCTGGCCGCGGGCGCAGCCCTCTGCATAGCCACAACGACCGCCGCGGTCGTAGGCGCCAGCGTGCCAGCCCTCGCAAACGTGTCGAGCGCCAGCGTCGCGCTGTCGCGAACGGCGGCCGGCGCGAACTCCAACTACACGATCGCCTTCACCACGACTTCTACCGTCGCCGCCGGGCGCACTGTCACGCTTGTTCAGGCAGGCGGCACAACCTTCTCGTTGAGCGCCGCCGACTACACGGTCGACGGAACCACCGTGACCGCGGTAACGGCGACCACGAACGGCGTCATCTCACATTGGCCTCTGCCGGCGCCCCGATCGGCACCACAACGGTGCTTGCGTCCAACCTCAAGAACCCTCCGGCGCCCGTCTTGACAACGTTGACGGTCGCGACATCTGCAGAAACGAATCCCGTGACGAGTGTCGCGTACAACATCACTGCGGCGACGGCCGTCTCGGGCGTCGTCGTGTCAACAGTCTCCCCGGCTAATGCCTCGTCAACGACGGCGCAGTACACCGTTCACTTTGCCGTCACGACGCTACTGAACCCCAACTCCGACACGATCACGTTGACCGGACCGAGCGGCACGGTCTTCCCGCTGATCACAAGCGACTATCTCGTGACCGCTGGCGGGACCCAGGCGTTAGAAAACCTCACTCCAACTCAAACGGCGGCGAACAACGTAACCCTCAATGTGCCACCAGGGTCGACCGGTGCTGGTACGCCGCTCTTCGTAAACGTAAGTAACGTCACCAACCCACCAACGGCCAGCCCGACGGAGACTCTTAGCGTTTCGACGTCGGCAGACACGGCGGGCGGTACAAGCGCCAACTACGCCATCACTGCATCGGTCGTGTCCTCTGTGTCGGTTACACCAGCCCGCCTCGCCGCAGGAGCCGTGACTACATACAGCGCCGCCTTCGTCGCCACAAATGCATTGGCCAGCACTGACACGATCACCATCACGGCAACCAATACAGCTACCGTTTTCCCACTCGCAGCCGGCAACTACAGCGTGGGCGACAACTTGATTACCCCCGTTGCGGTGGTGACAACTTCGCAAGCCACCACTCACGACATCACCCTCACGGTGCCCGCCGGCATCACCGCCGGACATACCGTCACAGTCACTGCCGTGGGCGTCCTCAATCCTGGTGCAGGCGCCACCAGCTCGACGATCGTGACGACGCAGGACACGACACCTGCGGCAGGCGCCTACACGATTTCTGCGGCCACGGCAGTGACAGCTGTTGCGGCAGCACCGCTTCCGCTCACAGCCCTCGGCGCGTCCACGTACACCGTCGGCTTCACCGCCGCGACAGCACTGGTTGCAGGTAGCGACACCATCACGATCGCATCCGCCGGTACTACATTCCCGGGGGTCTCGAGCAACATCTATACCGTCAAGGAGGGTCTGTCTCGCTAACGGTGTTTCCGGCATTTTCATCAGTAGGTTTCAGCGGCCGGGAATCGGTCGCTGAAGGTGATCGCGAACGCGTTGAGAGCGGGCTTCCAACGCATCGTCCATCGTGCCCGGCCGGCGCCGGTCGGGTCTAGTGATCTGGTCACCAAGTAAAGACACTTCAACGCTGCCTGTTCGCTGGGGAAGTGTCCTCGAGCTTTGATCGCGCGCCGGTAGCGGGCGTTGAGCGACTCGATCGCGTTTGTTGAACAAATGACCCGGCGGATCTCAACGTCGTAGTCCAGGAAGGGGATGAACTCGGCCCAGGCGTTGTCCCAGAGCCGCACGACCGCCGGGTAGCGGGCGCCCCATTTCTCGGCCATGTCGTCGAACGCAGCTCGGGCGGCGTCGGCGTTGATGGCGGTGTAGATCGGTTTCACGTCGCGTTTGATCTCGTCCCAATACTTACGCGAGGTCAGCCGGAACGTGTTGCGGATCAGATGGATG
>DATCFU010000025.1:0-8359 GCA_036509315.1 Acidothermaceae bacterium | reverse complement strand
GACCTTCAGCTCGCACAGGTAACTGACGGCCTCCCCCGCATCGCGTTCGGTGCGGGCAGCCCATAGTTCGAGCTCGTCGAACGAGAACACGTTGTCGAGGCTGAGCAGCCGCTGCAGGTGGGTGACGGGAGTGAACTGCGTGGAGTAACTTCCGGCAACCTTCTGCGTCGGCGAATCGGGCGTACGCAGTTGCGGGTACGAGTCTTCGATCGCGATCAGTTCGCGCATCGCGGTGTCGTACTGCGCGTCAGACACGATCGGCGCATCGAGCACGTAATACCGATACGCATGATCGTCGAGTTCAGCAGCGAGGACAGCGTGGCGTTGCGCGACATCGACCGGTACACCGTCGGATTCCGGCTCTGTCACGGACGGGCGGCTCACGAGTTCTCCTCCGGGGCTTCGAGCAACACGATCGCGGCTTCACGGCAGATGCGGTAGGCGGTGCGCGGCCAGGACGGCGACGAGCCTGCGAGTCCGCACGTGGGCGTCACGACTACGTCGCGAGTCAGCTTCTCTGGAGCAAACCCGAGTCGTGACCACAGCCGTCGAGCGGGAGCGACGATCTCACCGATTCGAGGCACCGGATCGACATCAAGCGACGGCACGAGACCGAGGAACAACGCGACGCCGGACTCGACCGCCTGGCCCAGCTCATCGTCGTCCCGCTCGGTGAGAACTGTCGCATCGAGACTGACCGCGCGCATACCCGCTTCGACGAACAGACCGACAGGCGGCGACGCTGCGCAGCAGTGCGCCATGGGCGTCGCATCGAGCGCGGTCACCGCGGCGACGACGACCTTCAAGCGCTCGATCACGGTAGGAGGTTCGACGATGCGCAGTGTGCCGAAACCACTCGCGGTCGGAACGCGGCCAAGCAACACGGCGGCCATCAACGGCTCATCAAACTGGACGACGATTGCCGCGCCCGGGACCCGCTTGCCGACGTCTCTTGCGACGTCAGCGATGCCCTCCGCCAGCGCTTCGGTGATGTCGCGGACGGCCCCGACGTCCGCGAGGGCCTTGTCGCCGTACTGCAACTCGAGCGAGGACGCGAGCGTCCACGGCCCGGCGACCTGCAGCTTGAGCGGGCCGACGTAGCCCTGCGTGTGTTCTTCGAGGACGTCGAGATCTCGGGCGAGCATGCCGCGCGCTCGCCGTTCGTCGCCACCCTCGTGCGCGGCGAAGCGCCAGCCCGAGGGCTGGACGTCGACGTGCAGGCCGACCAGGTGCGCGGCGCCGCGGCCGATCATGTCGGCGCCGACCCCGGCCGCCGGCAGCTCGATGAGGTGCGGGAACGTGTCCAGCTCGCCGGTCACGACCCGCATCGCTTCGCCGGGATCGACGCCTGGCAAGGACCCGATGCCGGTGGCGGCTCCGGACGGCCAGGGACGCGGGTTCGACACAAAACGTGAGCCTAGTGAGCGCTAGCGACACCGGGTGGGGGTAGCGGTGACGAGACCAAACGTCCCGAGCCCGGAAGGAAGGACATTTCGGAACGGCTCCGGCGGTCGATTCCGCGCGATATCGTGGAAAGAGACGCCGGCAGAGGTTCTCCCCCGTACCACTGCCGGCGTCCTTTCATGTCCTTTCGTGCCGCGCCGCGAAGCTGATGCCGAAGACCCGTCAGTGCGGATGACTAGCCCGCACCTAGCCACAGCCGGTCAGGCAACGGTCAGAATTGCGGTGGCCCAATACGCGCGCAAGAACCACGCCGCGGGTACCAAAGTCTGCAGCTGCGCATATTGCTGTGCACCGAGGCGGAAACCGGCGATCATGCAAACAAATACCACCGGCTGTTCTATGTCAAACACGACATTTGGTGCTGGTGCGGAGATCGCGGCGGGAGGTGTCGGTGCGGGTTGCATTTGTGTGCCGAGACCTCGCACACAGTCGATTAACCGGTCCAGGAGCTCGCGCGTTCGCAACCGCGTGTGCTCTGAGCGACGCAGGCCACGACGTGCACCTCATCAGCGAGAGCCTCGCTGCGCATCGGGCGCGTGCGCTCGCAGCTGGCCACGGGCCGCAGTGGACGCGGGTGCGAGACAGCCGACCCGCGCACCGGTATTTCACAGACCAGCACGCCTATTCCGACCTGGTCTACGACACTTTGCAGCGCCTCGCTGAGCACGAGCCGTTCGACGTCGTGGAGTTCAGCTCGGTCAACGGCGAGGCGCTCACCGCCGTCCGGGCAAAAAGGCTGCTCGGAGAGTTCGCTGAGACGGCACTTGTCGTGCGAATGGGCGCGGAGTTCGAGATCGCACCGGGCAGTCCCCGCGAACTGTCGCTGACCTTGGCGAACTCGATCGACTCGTTCGCTCGCGACTACGTCCTTACTTATGCCGACGCACTGCTGACGGACACGCCACCTCCGCACGTCGACGCGGCGTTGGCTGTGACACGCGCTCCGATTCAGTTCGCGCCATTCGTGCCGGGGCCGCGCGGTGTTCCGACGTTGCGCATCCCCGAGGTCGGCGCTGTGCTGACGATTTGGCACCTCGGTGAGCTCACTCCTCGGTCGGGTCTCGATACGTTCCTCGAGGCCGCGCAGATCGTGCTGGAAAACGTTCCGCAGGCCCGATTCATCGTGGCTGGCGATGACACGCCGTCTGACCCGTTTGGCAGGTCCTACTAGGAGTCATGCGCGCGCCGGCTGAGCAGCGCGTTGCGCGATGCTGTCACGTTCGTCGGCCCGCTGACCGATGATCGCAACCCGGCGCCGATGGCCGGGAACCAATGCGTGATCGCGACTGCCACAGCAGATGCAGCTGGCAGCGTCATCCTGGCCATGGCGCACAGCTGCGCTGTGGTGGTGCGCGAGGCAAGTGCGGCCGCCGCCTTCGTCGAACAACGGGTCAGCGCGGTGGTTGTAACACCCAATGATGCATTCGCGCTGGCGACGACACTGCTCGACAACATCGCCGAACCGACGCTGGCGGCGGCGCTGTCGCAGGGCGGCGCGTTGCGGGTCGCCACGCAGTTTCAGCCGCGGCAGATGGCGGGTGCAATATCACTTGCCTACGCGGCGCATGTTCCGTGGAACTCTGCCGCCGAGATACCGCCGCCAGCCGCAGACGAACTCGTCTCCGTCGTCATCCCCTTGTTCAACCAAGGTCATTTCCTGCTCGGTGCAATCGAGTCGGTGCGTGCTGCTGGCTATCCGCACATTGAGATCGTGGTCGTCGACGACGGCTCGACCGATCAGGAGACGATCGAGATCTTCGACAGGCTGACTGGTGTGTCCAAAGTGCGGCAGCCCAACTCCGGGCTTTCGGCCGCCCGCAATGCCGGCATAGCCGCCGCATCGGGCCGCTACATCGTGCCGCTGGATTCCGATGACCTGCTGTCCGAAGGATTCTTGGCTCCTGCCGTCGATGCGTTGCGACGCAATCCCGAGCTCGGGTATGTCGCCGGCCACCTTCGCTATTTCGGCTTGCTCGACTACACGCATGTACCTGCTGGGTACGTGCCGCATCTGAGTTTGGTCGTGAATACGCACGTACGCGCAACGGCATTGTTCAAGCGCGAGGCGTTGATGCTGGTCGGCCGCTACGACGTGAGTCTTCCTGCGTTCGAAGATTGGGATCTGCACGTGCGACTCGCCCTCGCCGGCTACACCTCCGACATCCTTCCGCTCGAAGCGCACCGCTACCGCAGGCATGCCGAGTCAATGACGTTCAGCAGCAGCAACGCAATGCGGCGCGAGCTCTTGCAGTACTTGATGAAGAAGCATCTCGGCAGCATCGACCACGCACACGCGTGCGACTTGCTCATCCTCATGGCGAATCTGTGGAAGACGGGCTACGAGCCAAGTGCATCAGTGCGACTGCAACAGGAGAGCCAGCAACCTCTGGTTCCGGCTGAACCCCTTATGTAGCGGTCTTAGCCGCGCTGGACAACGAACTGAGAATCGCGTCGAGTTGGCTTGGATCCTTGGCCAACTGCAACATGGCTGCCCACTATGCCTGCTGCAACGACGCGGGCATGACGTCCCCGGCATCAAAGCGAACGACCTTGGCGTCTGCAACGTTTGCGGCCAACGATCCGGCGACCGAATCGGGGTAGGTGCCGGCGGCACACTGCGGTTGGCGGACGTAAAGCCACCGAGTTTGATCCACGCTTCTTGTGCCGGAGCGCTGGTCTGCACCGTCGGCGTCCGCCGTGCTAAGGATGCGCTGTGTACCTCCGAGCACGTAGCCCTTTGTCTGCACGATGCTGTCGAACATCTCGAAGGACTGTTTGATACAGGCATCGGTCCAGGGAATCTTGGCTGCGATCCACTCGTCGTAGAGATCCGGGCCGAAGTTGTTCAGCACGATCTCCGAGAGCTTGCCGTTTGTAGCTACCTAGGTCGACCCATGGCGGCGCGTAGTCGGTGCTGACTTGGTTCATGTCCAAGACGGAGTCGAGCGGCACCAGTTTGCCTTGCTTGGCCAGTTGTTGCATCACCGCCAGATTCGGCAAGACAGCGATATCGGGTGGCGTGCCGGCCTGATTGTCGGCATCCAACGCGTCGGGCAAGTCCTGTGTGCCCTGCCAGTCGACTCTGTCGCCCGTCTGCTTCTCCCAGGCTGACTTGACCGTCGCAAAGTTGTCGTACTCGGGGCCGCTCCACAGACCGAGGACGTGAACGTGCCTGCTGAGGTCTTGGGAAGCAGCGACGCTCGTGGGCGCCACCTTGGCGGCGTGCTCGTCGCCGGTGCTTTGCTACCCGAGCTCGTACAGGCAACAGCGGAGGCAGCAAGCATGAGGATGCCGATTGCACTTGCAGCCTTCTTTATGCCTCGTCGCTCCAATCGATCGCGTCATAGAACATCCGCAGTTTCGCACCGAGGACGGGATCGAGGCCCGTGATGTGGCCGATGCGGCCTAGAACATGTTCCGCGAACCGTTCTCGGCCTCGAGACTGCGAACGCCAGCCGAGCGTTGCGCAATTGTGTAGAAGGGCCCGCAGCGCATCCCTTTCGTGACGGCTCAACGTTGGGTGATCGTTGATCACGGCGCCCAACAGCTGTTGCCGTCCGGCAGATCCGAGCACGACAGTTTTGGCGTCAACGAGCCGGAACCCTTCATCTCGAACGATCTCTGCAACGGTGCCGATCAAGGCGCTAGTCCCAGCACGTAGACGGGCGCCGCCGCTGAATGTCAGGTCGTCGACATAGCGGGTGTATCTCGCGTCGAATGCGCGGGCGAGACCGGCCAGGCGACGGTCGAGAGAAAAGGCGACGAGGTTTGCCAGCGCGGGGGATGTCGGTGCGCCCTGGGGCAAATGCGGGACGGCGAGCAGTTGACCGAGTCGGCGATGGCGCGCGAAGTCTCTCGGAACCGCCACCGCTTGCCAAACCGTCCGCGGAACGACCGTGGTACACAGTCCCGTGATCGTGTACGCCACCGCCTCGGGATATCCCGCAGTACGTAGCACGCCGTATACGCGACCCGCCGAGATCGAACTGAAGAACGCCTCCAGATCCGCGCGGATCACCACCGGCGCACCTGCGTGCGGCGCGAGCGCGGTCCGCACCGATCGTCCCGGCACGCCACCGTGTGCAAGTGGGTGCAGGGGCACGGGAGCGAGGACGTGGCGCAACAGGCGACGTTGTATCTCCTTCAAGCGTGGCTTCGGTGCCGCCACCAGTCGCACACCATTCCGCTTGGGCAGCACCGTCCAGCGATAGTGCCGCAGTGGCATGGCGGCCTGACGCTCAAGCCCGCGGGTGTCCGCGAACCAGGCGAGCTCGCCGACGTCCACATCAAGCAATCGCGCCAAAGCTCCGAGGTGTGGCAGATCGGCGACCGGCCAAGGCGCCTGCCCCATCGCCGTGGTTGCGGTCGGCCAATGCACCACACGCGGCGGCCGGCTCGATTGCTCGCCCGCCAGCCATGCCGGCAACGACTGCACGACCTCGCCCAACTCGCGAGAGCCGTCGGCCGGCGGCGACGGGTAGACCTCGAGTACCTGCATGATGAGTCGATGCACCCACCGCGGCTGGCGGTCTCGACCCAGTGCGAAGGTCACGCTGCGGCGCATGTCCTGGGCATCCCAGGGCCCGGCGAGCAGTGCCATCGCCACGCCACGAGCCGCGTTCGGGTCGTGCGTCATGCGACGTGAGACCGGGACGGGAGCGGCCATTCCATGCCGTGCGCGCCGAGCGGTTCACGAAGTGAACGAGCCGGCGTGCGATGCGATGAGCTGCTCTGCGTGATGACCCCGGGGTTTCCCCGGAGTGATCGGGCCAACCCGACCATCCCGCCCCCATCCCGCCTCACGATCGAACGCTAACGCGAACGCCTCCGGTAGTCGATCGCTCCCGCGGACACCATCCGACCCTGGCTCGGACCCACCACGGGTACCGTCAGGACATGGAGGCGCGCATGAGTGAGCCGGTTCTGCAGGAGACGGCGTTGCTGCGCCGTGTTAGGGAGTCCGTCATCGGCGACGACCAGGTCATGCCGGGCCCGTACGGGCCACGCCGCGTCACCTACGCCGACTACACGGCGTCCGGCCGAGCTCTCCGTTTCATCGAGGACTTCATCCGCGACGAGGTCTTGCCGCGATACGCGAACACCCACACCGAGTCGAGCGGCACCGGTCTGCAGACGACCCGCCTGCGTGAGGACGCCCGCCGGATCATCCGCGACGCTGTGGGCGGCGATGACGAGACTGTCGTGATCTTCGCCGGTTCGGGCTGCACGGGCGCGGTCGACAAGCTCATCGGCATCCTCGGTCTTCGTATCCCCGCAGCTCTGGACGACCGTTACCACCTCACCGACGCGATACCAGCTTCGGAACGTCCCGTCGTATTCATCGGACCGTTTGAACATCACTCCAACGAGTTGCCGTGGCGCGAGTCGATCGTCGACGTCGTTGTGATCCAGCAGGACGCCAACGGCCACATCGACGCGGCGGCGCTGGAAGAAGAACTTGTTCGCTACAGCGATCGCGCAGTGAAGATCGGGTCGTTCTCCGCGGCGAGCAACGTCACCGGAATCGTCAGTGATACGTACGCGATCTCAACGCTTCTGCACCGGCATGGCGCATTGTCGTTCTGGGACTTCGCCGCCGCCGCGCCTTACGTCGACATCAACATGTACGGCGGTGCGGATCCGCTCGCCTACAAGGACGCGATCTTCCTCAGCCCACATAAGTTCATCGGCGGCCCGAGCACGCCGGGCGTGCTCGTGGTTCGACGCGAGTTGCTCCGCAACCGAGTGCCCGATGTCCCCGGCGGCGGCACTGTCGCGTACGTCAATCCGACCGAACACCGATACCTCAACGACCCGGCGCAGCGCGAGGAGGGTGGCACTCCTGCAATCGTCGAATCGATCCGCGCCGGCCTCGTCTTTCAGCTGAAGCAGGCCGTCGGTATCGATGTGATCCGTGCACATGAGGAGCACTACTTGCGCCGCGCCGTCGAGGCCTGGCGAGCCGAGCCGGCCATCGAGATTCTCGGGGACCTCGACGCCGAACGGTTGTCGATCGTTTCCTTCGTGGTGCGCGCGCCAAGCGGACGCTACTTGCATCACAACTTCGTCGTTGCGTTGCTCAACGACCTGTTCGGTATCCAGTCGCGCGGCGGCTGTTCGTGCGCAGGCCCGTACGGACATCGCCTACTCGGTATCGACCTCGACCGATCGCACGAGTTCGAGCGCGAAATCGCGGGCGGCTGCGAAGGGATCAAACCGGGTTGGGTGCGCGTCAACTTCAATTACTTCATCTCCGAGCCGGTTTTCACCTACATCGTCGACGCCGTTGCGCTAGTCGCGCGCGACGGGTGGCGGCTCCTCACCGACTACGTTTTCGACCCGGCCACTGGGTTGTGGCGGCACCGGCAGGGATTAGTCGAGCCGCCGCTTCGGCTGAGCCAAGTCAACTACGAGGCGGACGGCGGGATGGGTTACCCGCATCACGACGATCGCGCCGCGGAGTCTGACCTCGCGAGCTACCTCGCCGAGGCTGTCGCACTGTTCGCCGCGAGCGCCGGCGAGGAACCGTCGGATGCCGATCGGCCCTCGGCCGCGCTGTCCGAAGACTTCGAGCACCTTCGGTGGTTCGACTTGCCCGCGCAATGCCTAACAGCCAACTGACGAGACGACGCGTCTTCCCTCGAACGCAGCCACTCTGAGCCCGAGCGGAATCTCACCAGCACAAACGCAATCGTCTGCCGAAAGTCGGGTGGTTGCCATCTGGCGCTGGTGGCGCCATAATGGCGCCATGCCCAGTGTTCAGATCAAAGACGTTCCCGAGCAGACGCACGCGGTGTTGCGGCAGCGCGCCGCAGCAGCCCACCAGTCACTGCAGGAGTATCTGCGCGCGCGACTGGTGGAGGAAGCCAGCCGGCCAACACTGGACGAGATCCTC
>DATCFU010000024.1:0-15693 GCA_036509315.1 Acidothermaceae bacterium | reverse complement strand
CAAGAGTCTGTATGCGCAGCGGTATCGAAGCGACTCAGCGAAGTTGCGCGATCAGGGGTACCGGGTGGGGGCGGTGACCAGCTGGGTTGATGCGCTCGGCGTCGGACTGCCAGCGGTCTTCCTCGCCGCCGTGACGTGGCTCGCGGCTCGGATGGCCAGTCAGGGAACGATCACGGTCGGTGAGTTGGTCGCGGTCTATGGCTACGTCGCGGTCTTGGTGGTGCCGGTGTCGTCTTTCCTCGAAGGTGCCTACCAGGTCAGCGCCGGTCTCGTCGCTGCCCGTCGGATCGTTAATTTTCTCAGCCAGGAGCCGGTGCTCACTGCTGACGGAGCCGACGAGGCTCCTGCGGGCGTTGCGGTGCTGTATGACCCGGACTCAGAAGTTCGGGTGGCGCCGGGCCGATGGACGGCCATTGTCAGCGACCATCCAGTCGACTCCAGCGCGGTGATTGAACGCCTAGCCCGCTTCGTCGACTCCGACGTGATCTGGGGCGACACACGCCTTGACGCGGTCACGCTCACCGCCGTCCGTCAACGGATCCTGCTGGCCGACAACGACGCGGAACTGTTCGACGGCACGCTTCGCGATGTCGTTTTGGGCCACAGTCGTCAAGACGACGAAGCCATTGGCCGTGCTCTACACGCCGCCGCGGCGGAAGAAATTGTGCCCGGTTTGCAGAACGGTCTCGACTCGAAGATCGCGCCTCGCGGTCGCAACATCTCCAGCGGACAACGACAGCGCATCCGACTTGCCCGGGCACTGTTGGCCGATCCTGAGGTGCTGATGGCCATCGACCCGACGTCTGCTCTGGACGCCCATACCGAGGCCATCGTGGCCGATCGTCTGCGCGTCGCCCGCACCGGTCGAACCACGGTCGTCAGCACCACATCAGCACTACTTCTCGCGCAGGCCGATACTGTCTATTTCCTCCGCGGCGGTCAGGTGGACGCTATCGGTAGCCACCACGATCTACTCAGCCAGAACGTCTTGTATCGGCGTCTGGTCGCGGCTGGAGCAGATGACACCACTTCGCCCGCAGCCGATGCTGCCGTGTTCAATGGTCTTTCGATAGATCCGCCGTGACGGCGACGGATCGGGAGTCGACGGCGGGCGTGCTGCCAGTCGCTGACCGTGCACAAGTGCGCCGAGCAGCACTTGAGCTGATCCGCTTCAACGCCGGCAGTTTCACGGCGACGGTCACGTTGACTGGACTCGCGGCTGCGGCAGGTCTGGCCAGCCCATGGCTGCTTGGGCGCATCATCAACGACATTCAGGCGCGCGCGCCGCTGAGCGCGATCGACCGCCTCGCAGGGGCGGTTGTCTCGTTCGCGTTCGCGCAGCTGGTGCTTACCCGCTATGGCGAGCTAGTCGGCCGCCGGTTCGGAGAACGGGTCCAGTCGCGCATCCGGGAGCAGTTCATGGACCGGGTGCTCGCTATCCCGGCGGGGCTAGTGGAGCGAACGGGGACTGGCGATCTGGCCGCTCGGGGGACCGGCGATATCTCCGCGATCGGGGCCAGCCTGCGCGATGCGGGACCGGTCGTGATCATCGCCGCGTTGCAGGGGCTATTCATTTTCGTCGCCGTATTCTTAGCGAGTCCGCTGCTTGGCCTGTGTGGTCTGGTCGGTTTGCTTGGCATCGTGGTCTCTTCGGTTTGGTACCTGCGCCGGGCGCGAGACGCCTACCTGGCCCAAGGGGCTGCGAGTTCTGTTCTGGCCGAGCAACTCACCGCATCAGTTCGGGGGGCTCGGACCATCGAGGCGCTGGGACTTCAAGAACAACGCAGGAAGGCTCGTCAGGACGCCGTCAGCACCAGCCGCCAAACGCAGACCAGGACGCTGTTCCTGCGCAGTGTGCTGTATCCGAGTGTGGATATCTCCTACGTCATCCCGGTCGTACTCATCTTGGTCGTCGGCGGTGTCCTGCACGACCACCGGCAGCTCAGCACCGGCGCCGTCGTCGCGGCGGCGCTCTACATGCGGCAGCTGTCGCAGCCGCTTGACACGATCTTGGTGTGGGTGGAGCAGCTACAAAGCAGCGGCGCATCCTTCGCTCGCGTCGAAGGACTCGCTAGCGTGGCTCGGCAAGAGCCATCCACCAATACTTCGATCGCGACACCTGAGGGCGATCGGATCGAAGCCGACGGTGTTCACTACGCCTACACCGGCGGCGTTGATGTGCTCTCGGCAGTCAGCCTCACCGTCGAACCAGGGGAGCGGCTCGCCCTCGTCGGACCCTCCGGCGCAGGCAAAACGACGCTAGGTCGACTCCTGGCCGGCATCGACCGACCCCGGATCGGTAGCGTGACGATCGGCCAGGTCCCAATCGCCGACCTAGCGCCCGAATCGCTGCGTCAACACGTTCTGCTCATCACTGAAGAACAACATCTGTTCGTTGGCACGATCCGCGACAATCTTTTGCTCGCAGCCCCCAACGCCACCGACGACCAACTGCATCAGGCACTGGGCACCGTGGAAGCTAGCTGGGTGCTCGACCTACCCGAAGGCCTCAACACCAACGTCGGCAGCAGCCTCACACTCGACGCCGCGCAAATTCAGCAGCTGGCACTGGCCAGAGTCATCCTGGCCGACCCGCACACCGTCATCCTCGACGAAGCAACCGCCCTGATGGACCCAACCTCCGCGCGCCGCATCGAACGCGCCCTTGCAAATGTCCTGCAGGGACGCACCGTCATCGCCATCGCACACCGTCTCCACACCGCACACGCCGCCGATCGAGTCGCACTGATACAGGAGGGCGCATCATCGAGATCGGTCCACACGACGCACTGTTACGCGAAGGCGGCGAATACGCAGCGCTGTGGCACGCCTGGCGTGGGTAAACCGATAGCCGGCTAGCACCTCATCGGGCATGGCCCACAGATTATCTTTGTGTCGTTGATGCATCCGCACCTCGACTAGATCGGGTCGGCCGGGCTGCGCAACGACCGGGTGATTGGGTCGGCACCGCGCTACATTGAGTCCCGTGATCGTCTGGATCAACGGCACCCACGGTGCAGGCAAGACGACGACAGGTGCGCTCGTGCAGCACTTGATTCCGGATTCGCGAGTCTTCGACGCCGAGAAGGTCGGCGAGACACTCATGGACATCACGCCGGGGCTGCCGGTGACGGACAACTTCCAGCACTGGCCGCCGTGGCGACCGCTCGTCGTCGAGACTGCTGTCCGCGTGCTGGACTACACCGGCGGCACATTGGTGATGCCCATGACAGTGTTAGTCGAGTCCTATTGGCGCGAGATCGCCGCGGGCCTGGCTGGACATGGCATTCCAGTGCGCCACTTCGTGCTTCATGCTGACCATGACACCCTGCGCAAGCGCATCGAAGGTGAGCACGCTATCCCGTCCCCGTTCCGCCTTAGATACCTGGAGGCTTACGACGAGGCAGCTCGCGTATGGCTGCACGCCGAGGCCGAGGTCATCGACACCAACCACCTCACGGCCGACCAGGCCGCTCAGCAGATCGCGAGGGGTCTGTCAGCGCCGGCCCCTGCGCCGTGTCGCCCGTTACGCGTGCGGGACCGCCGGTAGCCGACCAACCATGTGCGTGGGTGGCAGCGTCGTGATCGCGATCAGCGGAGCGCGAGCATGACGGGCTGGAAGAACCCGCTCTCCACAGGGTCCACCCACCGCACATCGTGCAGGCCAGCGTGAGTTGCGAGTGCTCAGCTCCGAGCGGGACCATGCCCGATAGGACGTCGTCCTTGTTGTCGCCTCCCACTGCCCCGGTTGCACCTCACGCATCTGCAAGTGCGTGAGGTCATACACATTCGAACCGGCCCGCCAGTCCCACAGTTGGGTGGTCACCGTGCGCTGCTCGCCCTCACTCGAACGCTGGACGGGGGCGGTCGTGGGACGCTCGGTGAGGACACCGTCGTAGTCACGGGTCGTGATCACGATCACCGCGCCGGGCCGAGAAACGCGCCGCATCTCACGCAAAGCCTGCAAGACGTCTGCATCCGTCAGCAAGTGCGGCAGCGAGTTGTCCGCACACACCACGGCGTCAAACCCGGCGTCATCGTGCGGTAAGTCACGCATGTCCGCTGCGCGGACGTCGGCGATCAATCCGCGTTCAGAGCATTCGCGCTTCGCCCGAGCAGCGGCAGCGGGGCTCAGATCGGTGCCAGACATGACGTACCCCAGAGCGGCCAAACCGATCAGCTGGGTGCCGATGCCGCACGCACAGTCCAGACACCGGACCTGGCCGGGCCCCAGTTGCCGGCGGATTAGTGCGTCGAGTGCCGCAGCC
Organism: Acidothermaceae bacterium; assembly: GCA_036509315.1. Lineage (GTDB taxonomy): Bacteria > Actinomycetota > Actinomycetes > Acidothermales > Acidothermaceae > PALSA-607. The sequence goes on along the minus strand of DATCFU010000024.1, from coordinate 11,425 downwards.
TGGCGCACGATAGAGGCGTCCCAATCGGGGTAGATCCGATCGTAGGTGTCGGCCAGATCGTCGTAGAACTCCAGGGCGCCGTCATGCGGCGAGGTGTCGGCCATGCAACCGATAGTGCCGGAACCCGTGACAAACGCAAGGCATCGCTGCGCGAGGACGGCATCAATAGAGCAGCATCTGCTCTGCACCCGAGCGCCCAAGCCGGCCGACCCGGGACGCCCATTCAGAGATCGGGAGTAGGGACAGCCGTCCTGGAATGCGCCCAGTCAACGGAAACAGAGTGCCGGACCGCCCGGGTGCGGCGCCAACCGTTGACCTGTCTGGCAGTCTCGTTGTCGTGACATTGCGGTCGGGGGGTGCGCCTGCAGACGTAAGCGCGTCGGTTCCGCTTCGGCGTAACCGCGACTTCGTCTTGCTTCAGGCGGACAGCTGCTGTCGAGCTTTGGCTCAAGCGTCTCGAGCATCGCTTACCCTATGCCGGCTCTCGCGGTGACGCACTCGCCGACGAAGGCGGGCTATGTGAGCGCGATGCTGGCGAAAACCTCACCTGTTGGCTGAACGGCCCGGGCTAGGTACCGGGCCTGCGGAGTCGATGTGCGGCAGCGCTCCACACTCTTGAGTGCGCAGTGGGTCGCAAGGTAACGAGGCCCTTACAGGTTCGCCAAGTCGGCCGCGCCTGCGAGTGCGATGCCGACAACCCCGCATTTTCAGCTAGCCGACGCGCCGTGGCCGCGCGAAGGTCGAGTGACACTGCGGCGGTCCCGACGGCCACGGCAACGAATGCCTCCGTGATCACGTCGAGGGCTACGATGCCTCCGCCTTCAAGGTGTGAACGAAGCATTGCGTTGAGGCGAATGTTCGTTTGCTGCGCCGCGCCAGGATTGCGGTAGTGGCTCGCGCGGCGCTGCAGGTTGTCCGACTCGCCTACGTACACATGCGGCCGTACCTCGTCGGGCCTTGCCGCCAGAGTGATGCGATACAAGCCGGGACTAGGCCCGATCTCCCTCGAAGACTCGGGCCGTGGCCCCGATGCTCGCGTTCAGCGCCAGGATGTGGGTCTGCGTGGCGATGCGGCCGATCCGCGATGCGGCATCGCCGACCTCTCGAAGCTGATCGGTGATCGTGTCGATGCGTGCGCCCATCCCCGTCAGCCACTCGCTGACGGCGTGCATGGCGGGTGCCGACTCCTCGAACCTGACTTGGCATTCCGCGGACCGATCGCGGATGCATCCGATGCTGCGGGCGACGCACATCACCATCATTCTTGCGTTGCTGCTGGGCTCGTTTCGTGCCTTTGAGATCGTGCTGCTGTCGACTGGTGGCGGTCCCTCCGACAACACCGAGGTCGTAGGCACCTACATCTACGGATACGTCACCTCGGCAGGTTCCACGATCGGGTTTGCATCCGCGGCGTCGGTCGTCGTTCTGGTCGTCGCTCTTCTTGGCTCTGCCGTTCAGATGCTGTTCACGCGACGGGGCTCCAGATGACCGATGGCGCGCTCGGCCTCATCGCCCGTCGGCGCCGCGACCGGCTGATCCTGGCTGTCATGGCGATCGCCTTCCTTTTCCCCCTCTACTCGGCGATGACCGAGGCGCTCCGCGGGGGCGGACTGTCGAACTTCACCTCCTTGTTCACCAGACCGCTCGGCGGAATCGCGATCTGGAAGACCTACATCAACTCGCTTATTGTCGACGCGCTTCATGCGTCGATCGTCGTCAGCGTCTCGACGATGGCGGGATACGCCTTCTCAAAACTGCAATTCGCCGGCCGGAACCTCTTCTACTACGGAAGCATCTTGTTCCTGGCAATACCTGGCACCGCGATCCTGGTGCCGCTGTACTACGTGACACACCAAGCGCACCTTTTCAACAACTACGCCGGAGTTGCAGTACCGGAGGCTGCGCTCACCATTCCGTTCGGCGTTCTCTTGATGCGCAACTTCCGCGACAACGTGCCCGACGCCCTCATAGAGGCCGCGATCGTCGATCAGGCCGACCACTGGCAAATCTTCACCAAGGTCTTCCTGCCAATCGCGAAGCCCGCAGTGGTCAACCTGACCGTCTTGTGTTTCATGTGGTCGTTGCAGGACTTCCTCTGGCCGGTCATCTTCTTTTCCGATCCGAAGAAGACGACCGCCGCACAGGCCGTACAGAGCTTTCACGCGACGCTGACCGAGAGCCCGATCGACGCCGCGCGCTATGACGCCAGCCTCGTCGTACTCGCCGTACCGGCAGTGCTGCTGGTCATCTTCGGACTTCGATTCATCACCGGCGGACTCACCGGGGGTGCGGTCAAGGATTGAACGTCCTATGCGCGCCCCCTCAGCCATTTCTCACCCGAAAGCGACTGCCATGACACGACTGCCGACCCGAACGGTGCACCTGGACTTCCATACCGGGCCTGCGATCGATGATGTTGCCAGCAATTTCAAAGCCGACGAGTTCGCCGCCACCTTCCAGCAGGCAGCCGTCCAAAGCGTCACAGTGTTCGCGAAATGTCACCATGGTCATCTGTACTACGAGACAGACCGACCCGAGCGGCACCCCGGCCTGCCGAAGTCGCTCGACCTGCTTGGTGAGCAGATAGATGCGTTGCATCGGGTCGGAATCCGCGCACCGATCTACCTCAGCCTGCAGGTCGATGAGTACGCGGCGAACAGTTTCCCGGACTGGATCGCGGTCGCCGAAGACCTACGTGCGGTCAAGCTCTCGCGTGGTGTTTTCGAGCCGGGCTGGCAGGTGCTCGACATGTCGAGCCCGTACGCGGAGTACTTCGAAGCACAGCTGGACGAGGTCTTGAACCACCTCGGCGTCGTCGACGGCGTGTTCCTCGATATGTGCTGGGACCAGCCGAGCGCCAGCACGTGGGCCATCTCCCGCATGCGCGCAACAGGCCTCGATCCAGCTGACGCCGGAGACCGTGCGCTGCACGCACGTGCCGTCGCCCACGGCTACATGAGCCGTTATCAGTCCATGATCATGCCGCACCTAGCGCCAGACGCCCCGATGAGCGTGTGGTTCAACAGCCGCCCTACGACTGCCCTCATCGAGGAAATCAAGTACGTCAGCCATGTGGAGATTGAGGCGCTACCGACCGGTGGCTGGGGACACGGATACTTCCCCCACGTAGCGAGATTCGTTGCACCCCTCGGCGTGCCGATGCTCGCTCACACAGGTCGCTTTCACAAGTCGTGGGGGGACAGCGGCGGCTTGAAACCGCCGACCGCACTGAAGTACGAGTGCTGTCAGATGCTCGCCCACGGCGTCTCGGCCGGCATCGGCGACCTCCTACACCCCCGTGGGCGGCTCGAGCCCGCGAGTTATGAGCTGATCGGCGACGCTTTTCGGCACCTCGCACGATGCGAACCGTTCGTAACCGACGGCCGATCGGTTACCGAGGTGGCCGTCTTAATGGACCCAGCGCTCGGAGATGCACCGGGACCGGTCGGAGTAGGCATCGTGCGCGCACTCCAGCAGTTACGTGTGCAGTTCGCCCTCGTGCCGCCTGACGCCGACTGTTCCGGCGTCCCGCTGGTCATCATCCCTGAAACAACGGTCATCGATCGCATGGGAGCCGGTCGGCTCGACACCTACCTGCAGGCGGGCGGCCACGTACTCGTGGCCGGCGCGGCCGGGGTGAACGCGGACGGCGGGGCCCTGCTGGAAGCGCAAGGTGTTGACGTCGAGGGGATATCGCCGTACTCACACACCTTCCTGTGGGACACGGCCGGCGACGAGAACCAGTTTCCCCACGTGATGTACGAACCGACCCTGCAGCTGACCGCGCGCCCAGGGACGGAGATTCTCTTCGACTCGATGAACCCCTACTTCGAGCGGACCTGGGAGCACTTCTCCGGCCACGACGACACACGGTCGACGTCGCATCCGGTTATGCGGCCGTCACGATGCGCGGCAACGTTGCGACGGTCGCGGCCCCAATCTTCACTGCGTACGGGCGGCACGGCGCAGTTGCCTACCGCGAACTGTTGCGACGCTGTTTCGACCGGCTGTTGCCAGTTCCATTGCTGCGCGTCGATGGACCGAGTCATCTGGAGACAACGGTCGTCGACACGGGGGACGCACGCGTGGTCCATCTGTTGAGCTTCCTTGCATCCCGGCAGGCGGAGGGTGTCAGCCCGTTGACCCGCGCGGTCGAAGGCATCGACATGGTCCACGATCCGTTCCCGCTGGTCGGGGTGACAGTGTCAGTTCGGAGCGACTGGGAACCGTCGCGCGCGACACTGCAGCCACACGGCCGCAAACTCGACGTGGATTATGCGGACGGGTACGCCACCGTAGTCGTCAATCTCGACGACGGGCACGGCATGGTGGTTTTCGAACGATGATCCCAGCCGTTGCGCTCACCGCGGGTGAGACGCCCCAAGAGTTGCCGCTCGCGCCCGCACGACAGCGCACGCTCCTCGATGAGTTGTCGTTGCGCGGCGGGCTAACGCTCGCGGAAGCAATTCGTCTGACTGGCGCCTCGGGAACGACTGTGCGTCGCGATTTCGATGCACTCGCCCGTCGCGGACTGGCGACGCGTGTGCATGGCGGGATCGTCGGCCCGTGGCTGCTCGGCGTCGATCGTGAAGCGCATGTACTCGCCGATCCTGCAGCCCGCGCTCCCTCGTCGCCTTGGTGATCCGTTGTAGGCGACTGCGCGCACGACCCTCTCCCGCTCGTCGACGAAACGGTGTCGGCACGGACAGTGTGCGAAACCGTCGTGCGGAACGCCGCGGCCGACGGGCACGGCGTAGTCGTGCTCGAACGCTCACCGCAGGGGGATGGCCGCATCGGATCGCAGTAGCCCTTGGTCCATGAGGTCTTCCCACAGTCCGTGCGGAGTCGGCGCGGTGAAGAGCGCCAGGTTCTGGCGGACCCGGTCTGCGCTGCGTGCGCCCATCGCGGTACTCACCACGGCGGGATGGGCGGAGGCGAACTGGAAGGCACATGAAGGCAGCGTGACATTGTGTCGGCGGCACACGTCGGCGATTCGGATCGCGCGGTCGACGAGATCGGTCGGGGCGTCGTGGTAGTCATAGCGCATGCCTGGCTGTGGATCGGGCTTGGATAGCAGCCCGGAGTTGAAGACGCCGGCCGCGACTACGCCAACGTTGCGGTCGAGGCAGACCGGCAGTAGTTCGTCCAGCGCGCTCTGGTCCAGAAGCGTGTAACGACCAGCAAGCATGACGATATCGATGTCGGTCTCGCGCACGAAGGCGGCCAGCATGGCTGACTGGTTCATGCCGGCGCCAATGGCCCGTACCGCTCCTTCATCGCGTAACTGTGCGAGCGCCGGAAAGCCCTCCTCGACTGCTTGTTGCCAGTGGTCGTCCGGGTCGTGCAGGTACAGCAGGTCGATCCGGTCCAGGCGTAACCGTGTCAGGCTCTGGTCGACTGATCGCCGTACGCCGTCCCGGCTGAAGTCCCACACCCTCCGATGCGTCGCAGGTACCGCGAAGCCCTCGTCGTCGCTCTCACTCGTGTCCCTGTCGCGTGGTTCCAGCAGCCGTCCCACTTTGGTCGAGATCACGAAGTCGTCGCGGGCGTACTGCTGCAACGCGGGTCCAAGGCGTCGCTCGGACAGCCCGAGGCCGTAGTGCGGCGCGGTGTCGAAGTACCTGACTCCGCCGTCCCAAGCGGCGACCACCGCACGCGCGGCCTCTTCGTCCGCGACTTCGGTATAGAGGTTGCCGATAGAAGCGCCGCCGAAGCAGACCTCAGTGACCTGGAGTCCGGTCGATCCAACCGATCTACATTGCATACGCTGTCCGGCCAGAAGAAGACATCAGCGAACAACTCGCGCTGCAGCGCCGCTCATCACGGCCTCAACTTCCTTGCGGGTGGCCGTCGACGTGTCGCCGGGTGTCGTCATCGCCAATGCTCCGTGAGCAGCTCCATACTCGACGGCCTGCTGCAACGAACCCGTCTCTAGCAGGCCGAACGCGAGGCCGGAGGCAAACGAGTCACCGCCGCCGACACGATCGAGGACCTCCAACCCGGGCCGATGCGTCGCGTGCACGAAGCCGGTCTCTTCGGACCACGCGATTGCGCCCCAATCGTTGACCGTCGCGGTGTGTGCTTCGCGCAATGTTGTCGCGGCTACGGCGATGTTGGGGTAGTCGCGAACAACGCTTGCGATCATCGTCTCGAAGCTGGCCACGTCGAGCGCGGTTAGCTGCTCATTGGTGTCGTTGACCTCGTAGCCCAGACATGCCGTGTAATCTTCCTCGTTGCCGATCATGACGTCGACGTAGCGGGCCAACGACCTGTTCACCTCCTGCGCATGCTCTTTCCCGCCCACTGCTTTCCACAAGCTCGGGCGATAGTTCAGGTCATAGGAAATGATGGTGCCGTTTCGTCGGGCCGCGAGCATGGCTTCCTCGATCACATTCGGGGTTGTGGAGGAGAGCCCGGCGTAGATCCCGCCGGTGTGGAACCAGCGAACGCCGATGGTGCCGAAGATGTGATCCCAGTCGACATCACCAGCGTCGAGCTGGCTTGCGGCCGTGTGACCACGGTCAGAGACCCCGATCGCGCCACGGACGCCGAAGCCGCGCTCGGTGAAGTTCAGACCGGTGCGGTTTGCGCGGCCGATTCCGTCGTACGCAACCCACCGAATGAACGACGAATCAACCCCGCCTTGCAGGATCAGGTCTTCGACCAGGCGGCCGATGTCGTTGTCTGCGAGTGCGGTGACGACGGCGGTCCGAAGGCCGAAACAGCGTCGCAGCCCACGCGCGACGTTGTACTCACCGCCGCCTTCCCAGACGCGAAAGCTACGGGCCGTGCGGATACGGTCCTCGCCGGGGTCGAGCCGCAGCATCACTTCGCCAAGCGCGAGCGCGTCGTACCGGCACTCGTCTCGGGCGCGTAGCGCGAGGCTAGGCATGAGCATCGGCGACGATTGCGGCCGCGGTGGCGACCAGCTCGGTAATGCCGGCCCAGTTCGACGACGCGACCAACGCGCGCGCGACCATCCAGCTGCCACCGACCGCCAGCACCGCAGGATTGCTCAAATACTCGGCGAGCACCTGTGGTCCGATGCCGCCGGTAGGGACGAATCGCACGTCAGCGAAAGGGGCTGCCAGCGCCTTGATCGCGGTTGTCCCGCCGTTCACGTCGGCAGGGAAGAACTTCAGCGTTCGGCACCCCAACTCGAGCGCAGTCATGATCTCGGTCGCCGTCGCGACACCAGGAAATACGGGCACCCCAATTTCGAGGCAGTAGCTGATCACCGCAGAGCTCAGGCCAGGGGAGACGACGAACGTCGCGCCTGCATCGATCGCTCGTTCAGCCTGTGCCCGTGTCAGCACGGTCCCCGCGCCGACGACGACATCACCTTCTCGCGCAAGCGCGCGGATCGCAGCCTCAGCATCGGTAGTTCGCAGGGTGACCTCCATGCTCGACAGCCCGCCGGCCCGGACCGCAGCCCCGAGCGCGAGTGCCTGTGCGGCATCATCGAGCACGACGACTGGTAGCAGGCGCTCGCGCGCTAGCAGTTGCGTAATGGCAGCAGTCGGCGCGGACGGAACTGCGTTCACCGACCCAGCCACCCGCCGTCCACCGGAATGATCGCGCCGTGCACGTAGTCCGACGCCGCCGAAGCCAAGAACAGCACCGCGCCGCCGAGGTCATCGGCGCAACCCCACCTGCCGGCCGGAACTCTGTCGACGATCGCGGCGCTCCGGGCCGGATTGTCTTGCAGAGCTTGGGTGTTGTCGGTCGCGATATAGCCCGGAGCGATCGCATTGACATTCACCCCGGCGCTAGCCCACTCGTTAGCCAATGCACGGGTCAGACCGGCGATCCCCGATTTGGACGCCGCGTAGCCGGGTACGTTGACGCCGCCCTGAAAGCTCAGCATCGATGCGGTGAAGATGATTTTGCCGTGGCCTCGGCTCACCATGCCGCGGCCGATTTCGCGGGCGAGCACGAACTGCGAGCGCAGGTTGACGGCGATGACGTGGTCGAAGTCGTCATCGGAATGATCGATCGCTGGGGCTCGGCGGATGGTGCCAGCATTGTTCACCAGGATGTCAACCGGACGTGGCTGCCCCGCGATGTGTGCGGCGAACGCGCGCACCGCCTCGGCGTCCGCGAAGTCAACCGCATATCCCTCGAACGTCCGACCTAGCGACATCACCACACTCTCGACATCACTGTGCGAGGGCGGCATCGTCGCGCTGACACCGATAATGTCCGCGCCGGCCTGCGCGAGCGCGGTGGCCATGGCGAGCCCGATACCGCGCTTGGCGCCGGTCACGAGAGCAAGCTTGCCGGTCAGGTCGAACATTGCAGGTAATGCCGAATTCATGAGATCCCCATCCAGCCTTGCTTGAGCTTCTAGGCCCGACAATCAACGAGTACTTTCATGGCAGTGCCTGCGCCCAATACGCGGAATGCCTCGGCGCCGTTGCTCAGTGGCTCGACGGCTGACACCAAGGTGTCTGCTGGCACGACCCCGTCGTTGAGAAGTTCGATAGCACGCTCGAAATCTTCGGGCTCGTACAGCCGTGCGCCGAGCAGGGTGAGCTCGCGCCAGAAGAATCGGTGCAGGTTCACCTCCCGTGGCTGACCATGAATCGCCACCTGCAGAAGGCGGCCTCGGACGCCGAGCGCATCGACCGCAGTGGTGACACCGGCGCCGACGCCGGACACTTCGAAGGCGACCTCCGCGCCCGCGCCGTCCGTCCAGTGCGAGACGGTCGCGACGACGTCCGCCGCATGGGGGTCGATCGTGCGCAGGCCCACGCTTTCGGCAAGACTGCGGCGCAACGCGTTGGGCTCCACAACGAGCACTTCTGCGCCGACGGCGTGAGCGACTATGGCAATGAGGAAGCCGACCGGCCCCCCACCCACCACCAGCGCCCGCTCGCCCGCGAGCAGTCCGGCTCGCCGGACGTCGTGGACTGCGACTGCGGTGGGCTCGACCAGCGCAGCATGCTGCAGGCTAAGGCTTTCTGGCAGTCGCACCAACGTGCGAGCAGGCACGTTCCACAGGCGCTGGAGTGAGCCCGGCGCGTCAATCCCGATGAACTTCAACTTGTGACACACGTGACTGTGACCGGCGAGGCATGCGGGACACGACCCGCACCAGTCGAGTGGCATCACGGTGACTCGGTCTCCGACCGACCAGCCAGTCACGTCCGATCCGATTGCTGCGACACGACCCGACATCTCGTGACCGATGATCGCCGGTGTGGTTACTCGCGCGTCCATGTCGCCGTGGAAAATGTGCAGATCGGTGCCGCAGATACCGGTGAATGCGACTTCCACCTGCACTTCACCCGGTGCCGGTTCAACGTCGGTGACGTCGGACACCTCGATCTGGCCGGGTCCGATGTAGGTCAACGCATGCACGACTTTCTCCCTGCGTGATGTTGTTCGAGGATTGGGTGTTCGCAGTGTTGGCGCGGCCCGACTCAATCCAGATGCCAGGCCTCCGTCATGGGCGACCACATCGAGTCAGCCGTTGCCCCCGGTAGTTGTTCCTGGCACGGGTCTGTCGACGTCCACCAGACTTGGGTGGCTTCATCAGCCGCGATCTGAGCCACATCGCCCGCGTGGCTGGCGCCGATGTATTCGTAGTATCCGAACAGCAGGTCGCCGTGCACGAAGATCGTGTAGTTGCGGATGTTGGCTCGGGTGAGCGCAGCTTCGACGGCGGCCGGAACGTGGCGATGGAGCTCGAGGTATCGCGTTCGAAGTTCGGGGCGAACCCTGGTGACGGTGCCGAAGCGCTGCATGTCTGGCCCTCTCGCCGCGTGCCGGTCGTGCGACAAATCTCGGAGATACTATCGAAGTCATATGACAAATAGAAGGCGACATCTTCGGGTGGGCGCGTTGGATGCCTCAGTTCTTCGCCTGATCGCCGCTCCGACCTGCAGATTCATTTGACGTTTCCTGCTTGAACATCGTACGGTTGCGGCCACAGCCGCTCACCTCAGAGGTTCTTCGTGCCAACGATCACGCAGGTGGACGTCGTCGACGTCCGGTTCCCGACCTCCCTTGATCTCGACGGTTCCGACGCGATGAACAAGGATGGCGACCACTCCGCCGCGTACGTCACTTTGAGCACCGACGACCCCGCGTTGGGCGGGTACGGCCTGACGTTCACCATCGGGCGCGGCACGGAACTGGTCGTGGCCGCGGCGCGCCTGCAGGGAGCCCTGCTGGTCGGGATGGATGTCGACGACATGCTCGCCGACATGGGCGCCGTCCACCGCACTCTGACCGCCGATTCGCAAATCCGTTGGCTCGGCCCCGAAAAGGGCGTCGTCCACCTCTCGCTCGCTGCGGTGTTGAACGCAGCCTGGGATCTCGTCGCGCGGCGGACCGCCAAGCCGCTGTGGCGGTTGCTTGCCGAGATGTCACCCGCTCAACTGGTCGCAGCGGCTGATCTTCGCTATCTCTCCGATGCGCTGACCGCCGACGAGGCCGAAGCGATGCTCTCGGCGCTCGAGCCGACTCGCGTCGCGCGGATCGCCGAACTCGACCGCACCGGGTACCCCTGCTACACGACATCGCCTGGATGGCTCGGCTACGACGACGAAAGGCTTCGTCGGCTCTGTCAGGAGGCGGTCGACGCCGGCTACCGCCACATCAAGCTGAAGGTGGGCGGCAATCTGGACGACGATCGGCGGCGATGTGCGATTGCGCGCGAGGTCCTGGGCGACGACCGCCACCTGATGATCGACGCGAATCAGGTCTGGGACGTGCCACAGGCGATTGCGTGGGTGCAGGCTCTTAGCGAGTTTCGCCCTCTCTGGATTGAAGAGCCGACCAGCCCCGACGACATCTTGGGGCATGCAGTGGTTCGGCAGGCCGTTGCGCCGATCGGAGTCGCCACCGGCGAGCATTGCCACAACCGGGTCATGTTCAAGCAGTTGTTGCAAGCGGGGGCGATCGACTTTTGCCAGATCGATTCAGGCCGACTGGCCAGCATCAATGAGATCATCGCCGTGCTGCTGCTGGCCGCCAAGTTTCAGGTTCCGGTCTGCCCGCACGCCGGCGGCGTGGGACTGTGCGAGATGGTCCAGCACCTGTCGATCTTCGACTACGTGGCTGTATCCGGCCAGCTCGACGGCCGCGTGGCCGAATACGTCGACCATCTCCACGAGCATTTCGTTGACCCGTGCATCGTCAAGGACGCGTCGTATGTCTTGCCGCCCGCGCCCGGATACAGTGCGCAAATGCGCGACAAGTCGATCGCCCTGTACCGCTATCCCGATGGGCCGTACTGGTCTGACCGGATCGGCTGGCCCGCGCCCGTCGGATTCGTTCGCACTAAGTGAGGAGACCTGCTCGCCGTGGCACGCACAACTGACGTCGTCGAAGCGATTAAGGGCATGCTCCTGACCGGCGAACTGTGCGCGGGCGATCGGCTCCCGACCGAAAAGGACCTCGCGATTCGGCTGGGCGT
>DATCFU010000023.1:0-20578 GCA_036509315.1 Acidothermaceae bacterium | reverse complement strand
ACGCCCGGTCTAAGCGTTGGTCCGCTGTATTCCAAGATGGGCCAGCGTGGTTCGCCGCAAGCGGATGTGATCCTCGATGACTGTCGCGTGCCGTTGGACTACGCGATTACGGCACCTGGCGCGGGCTATGAGGTCAGCGAGCGCGGCCTCGTTGCCGCGAACATCACCAACGCCGCCATGTGCGTCGGCGTCGCTCGCGAGGCGTACGACCTGGCACTGGACTGGTCGACCAAGCGCGTCCAAGGCGGCAAGCCGATCTGCGAACACCAGTTGGTGGCACACGACCTGGGCCGGATGCGGATGCTCGTTCAGGCGGCGCGCGACCACCTGCACGCGGTGGCCTACGAGTACTCGCACACGCCGTCCTTCTCGCCCGAGCGCTGCTGGGAGGTACGCGTCTTCTCCTCGGATGTGGCTATCGAGGTCACCCAGAAGGCCATGCTGCTGTTCGGTGGTCGCGGCATGATGACGCCCTTCACCGTCGAGCGACTGGTTCGCGACGCGCTCACCCTCACCCACGGGAACGGAACCAACCCCCTCATGACCATGCGGCTGGGAAGCTCCCAGGCGCGAGCCTGGGCCCAACGTACGGAGACGGCATGATCGATTACGCACGCGCTGACGCCAAGCAGGCGGCCCGCGACTCCTTCCATGGAATCTGGGCGGCGCTGACCACACCATTCGCCGCAGGTGGTGGTGTCGACGATGACGCACTCGTCAGAGACGTCGAGCGGTTAGCAGGGCCGCTTCGCATGGATGGCCTTTTCTGCACCGGTGTGATGGCCGAGTTTTGGTCGCTGAGCACGCCCGAGCGGCAGCGCTCTGTGCGTCTCGTTGTCGAGGCGAGCGCCGGTCGCCTGCCCGTCCTCGCCCACACCGGTCACCACAGCGCCGCCGACACCATTGCATTGACGCGGCAGGCGGCGGACGCCGGCGCTGACTTCGCCGTCGTGATCAACCCCTACTACCCGGCGGGCTCGGACGACGGACTGTGCGCCTGGTTCACAGAGATACTCGACAACGTCGACATCGGAGTGTGGCTCTTCGACACCAACTACTCAGGGGTGTCGCTCTCGCTCGACCTGATCAAGCGGCTGGCGGACATCGAGAACGTCTGCGGAATCAAGGTTGGCCACGATCACGCCCGGTACCTGGAAATTCTCGCGGCTGTCGGCGACCGGATCCTGGTCTGCGAGCCCAGCGAGGCGCACTGGCTAGCGAACATTCGCGACCACGGGCAGCGGGTCTACATGTCTTCTGCGTCGCCGTACCTGATCCAGACCCCCTCCTGGCAGCCGATGCGTGAGTACACCGAACTGGCGTTGAGCGGCGACTTCGACGCCGCGGCGAAGGCGTCCGCCCAACTGGATCCGGTTCGTGCCTTGTCGACCAAGTGGCTGCATGGTCAGTGGGTCGCGAACCGCATTAACCCCGTCCCCTTCATGAAGGCGTGGGGCGAGCTGCTCGGTATGTCAGGCGGGCTCGTCCGGCCGCCGCTGAGCCAGATCACCCAGCAGCAGCGCGACGAAATCCGGAAGGACCTCGAGACGGTAGGCCTGATCTAGCGTGAACCGCGGCCGCTAACCGGCGGTGGCTGCGACTGGCACTTCGGCTGCGGATACGACTTCACCGAGATCGTGGCCGAGATCCTTCAGCATGACGATCGCCGCATTGCGGCCAGGTGCACCCGTGATGGAGCCGCCCGGGTGAGTGGTTCCGCCGGTCTGATAGAGCCCCGGGATCGGCATCCGGTGGGAGGCCCAGCCCGGGGCTGGCCGCAGCGGACCGCTGAAGGCGGAGCCTCGATCGCCGCCGTGGAACGCACCGTTGACCATGTGGATGTTGGAGCGCTCGATGTCCACTGGTGCCTTCACCAGATGCGACAGGATGACGTCGGAGCTGAAGCTCGGCGCGACCCGCTGAAGAGCAGCAAGCTGGCGCTGGGCCACCTGCTCCTTGACGGTGTCCCAATCGTCCTTCTGGTCGGCCGGCAGCCGGTAGGCCTGGGGGCTCAAGAACTTCACCGTGTGCATGCCGTCGGGCGCCCGCTGCGGGTCGACCAGGCTCGGTGTGGCCACCAGCATCCACGGTGTGCCGTCGATGAAGCGCTCGAGTCTGATGTCGGCACTGAGCTTGATGAAGTCCTCGGGCCAGCCCGCGAGTCCGGCACTGACCGCGCTGATGCCGCCCCGCGGAGTCTCGAAGATCGGAGGTCGAGACGTCCCGAAGTAGGCGGCGAAGCCTGGGATTCCGACGTTGTACGTGTCGACGCCGTACTGGAACTCCTCCGGCCACGAGTCCTTTGGCGCCATCTCGATCAGGTGCTTGACGTGGATCGTGGAGAGTACGGCGGTCGTTGCGCGGTAGCTGTCACCGTCGGCTGTCTCGACGCCGACGCAGCGACCGTCCTCGATGATCAGACGGGACACCAACTTGTCGCAGGTGACACTGCCGCCGTGTGCCTCGAGGTAGCTGACAAGTGCGTGCGTGAGTTGACCGGAGCCGCCCTCGGGGATGGACCAACTACGCACCTGCCGAGCGAAGATCATGTACGCGAGCATGCCGGTGCCTGGCTGGTCGTAGAGGACGAAGGTCTGGAAGGCCATCCACAGCATGAATGACTGGACGTGCCGTTCCTTGAACTCGTGGCGGATGATGTCCCACGCACTCAACGCGCGGCGCCTGGCCCAGATCTTGCCGTCGGGATGCTCGGACAGCCGCTGGTCGAGCGAGGGCCCGAAGCCGATGGGCGTGAACTGCGCAGCAGTGAACAGCGACTTCACTTTGTCGTACTCGTGTGACATCCGCCGGTAGGCGGCGGCATCTTCAGCGCTGAACCGAGCGATCTCTTCGATCGTTCGCTCGAAGTCCAGCCACATGGTGATCTGCTCCCCATCGGGGAAAGCCACGTGAGCGACCGGATCCGGCTCGAGATAGGAGAGCCCATATTCCTTGACGAGTCCAAGCTCGTCGTCGACCAGGAGCGGGTTGGCTCGGATCAGGGTGTGTCCGGTGGAGCAGCTGTCGATGAAGAAGCCCGGGTCGAGGATCTCCTCCGTCGCCGCACCGCCGCCGGGGATATGCCTCGCGTCGAGCACCTGAACGCGATAGCCGGCCTTCGCTAGGTAACAGCTGGTGATGAGGCTGTTGTGGCCAGCACCGGCGACCACGATGTCAGCAACCATGACGCTCTCTCCCTCTTTACATGACAGCCCGAAATCCTTGCCACGATTCAGAAAGCAACGCCACACTCTTGCACGGCAATCGTTTGCAGGCAAGACTGTGTGAACGTCGGATTTCGTGTTGTCGAGGAGGCTCAACGTGAAGGCCATCGTGGTCCGAGAGTTCGGTGGTCCCGACGTGCTCCGACTCGAAGACCGCGACATACCCGAGCCTGGCGCTGGCGAAGTGCAGATCAAGGTGCAGTATGCGGGCGTCAACTTCACCGACGTACGAAATCGATGGGGCGACGGCCTTGGGGTCCTTCCGTTCGTGCCCGGCGTCGAGGTAAGCGGCACGATCATGTCTTGCGGGCCCGGTGTCGAGGGCTTCGTGCACGGTCAGGAAGTTGCAGCCATGACACGCGGCCAGGCATACGCGGAGGTCGTCACTGCGCCGGCCGCAGGCACCTTCGCGGTGCCGGAAGGTTTGCGGGGTCAGCCCGCAGCGGCGGGGATGCTTGTGACGGTTCCACTTGCGCTCAACGTGATTGAACGATCGGCTGTCGTACGTCCCGGTGAGGTCGTGTTGTTGCATGCCGCCGCCGGAGGAGTCGGTTCGGTAGTCGCGCAACTTCTGAAGCGGATGGACGGCGTCCGCTTGTACGGCACCACCAGCAGCGCGAGTAAGCATGAGTACATGCACGGACTCGGCTATCTGGAGGCTTTCGGATACGACGACTTCGACGAGCGCATCGCCGCTGCCACCCAAGGACGCGGGCCCGACGTGATCCTGGATCCGATCGGTGGCGACGTCCAGGCGAGGTCGCTTGCGGTCTTGCCGCCGTTCGGCCGACTGGTGTCGTTCAGCAACATCTCTCGGGCGAGCCAGGAGTTGCCGGATGCGGAGTGGATGCGCTCGCGGTGCATCGGGTACGTGGGGCTGTCGAACGGCTACCTGTCCGGTCGAGCCCCAGACTTGTACCGGCAGGCATTACAACGCTCGGTAGACCTTGTCGCCGACGGCACTGTAAAGATTGACGTGTCGGCGGTGATCCCGCTCGCCGATGCAGCCGCCGCTCATCGGGTGTTCGAGCAGCGGATGGCAGTCGGCAAGCTCGTCCTTGCGGTGTAGCCCACCGCCGTCCGGACCGAAGTCACGCCTGGCGCGGCGTCGCCTCCTGGAAGACTTCCGGGTGTCTTGCGAGCTCGACCCTGGTACGGCGGATGTGTCCTGCGAGGTAGTGCCCTGCATCAGTGCTGTCGCGACGCTCCAGAGCATCGAGGATCAGCCGATGTTCGGCGTTGATGACCCAGAGCCGCTCCTGCCCGCTCATCATCACGAACGCGCGCCGATAGAACTGGGTCGAGTTCCACAGGCTCGTCACCATCGAGTTCAGCTGGTCGATACGGCAGGCGCTGTAGGTGAGAAAGTGGAACTCGCGGTCGAGCTCGAGGAACCGGCTGAGGTCGAACCCCTGCTCGATGTTGTCCTGGATCTGCGCCAAGCGGGCGAGGTCGGCCTCCGAGAGCAGCGGCAGGCTCTCGTGCAGAGCGAGCGGCTCCAGTCGCTCGCGCATCCGGTACATGACGTCGACTTCGTGCATGGCAAGTCGCGGCACCCGGGCACTCTTGTTCGGATGGTGCTCGACCAGACCCTCGGCTTGCAGGATCCGCAACGCCTCGCGGACGGGTAGCCGGCTCGCCCCGAGCCGTCGCCCGACTTCTTGCTGACGCACTCGCTCACCTGGAGCGATATCGCCGCGCAGGATCGAGGTGCGGAGGCTGTCGGCGATTCGGACGCTGGCTGATTCGCTCGGGATCGCGCTCATTCGCTGCCCGGCCACTCGCCGCGGTCGAACGCTTTGCCGTTCGGATAGGACACCAACTCGAACTGCATTCCCCACGGCGACAAGAAGTAGACCCAACGCTGACCGAGGTGCGGTCCGCGGCTCGCGGTCGGCTCGCCAAAGACGGTGATTCCCTGGTCGAGCAAATACGCGACGGCCGCGTCGAGGTCTGCGACGTAGAGCGCGATGTGATGGCCGCCGATGTCGCTGTTGCGGGGCGGCGTCTGGCGTTGGTCGGCCGAGATATACGAGAAGACTTCGAAGATCGCCAGTCCTGCGAAGCGGAAGAACCGGTTCTCGGGGATGCGCGCGCGGGGGTGGACGCCGAGGTGGGTGGTCATCCAGTCGCCGCTGTCCTCGAACGGACCGAGGGAGTAGAGCAGCTCACAGCCGAGCACGTCGACAAGGAACTCCGTTGCCTGCGCGAGGTCAGGGACGGTGAAACCGATGTGATCGAGCCGTTGAAGGCCGGGGATCGCCACAGGTTGCCTCCTGCGCCAGAAGTGGATCCCAAAGGTAGCACCGCAGGGCGGATATGGCCTGGATCTGGTCAGATGGGATCCCAATCGCGTACGGTACCGATGACAACCGATTGTTATGACCACGCTTTGGGGCACCAGATGAGCGAGCATCGTGTTCTCGAACCGGCCTCGAGCTGGGTCGAGCTTCGGGCCACAAGCGACGACTGGGACGCCGCAGAGCCGGCGCTGCTGACCGCGATGTGGTCTCAGTTGGTCCTGATCCGCAGTTTTGAGGAGTACGTGCTCGAACTGTCCGCCGCCGGCCTCGTACACGGACCTGCGCACTCCAGCATCGGCCAGGAGGCGGGGGCGGTCGGCTCAGTCATGCCGTTGACCAGCGAGGATACGGTCAACGGCTCACACCGCGGGCACCACCAGTTTCTGGCGAAGGCGCTCGGGCACGTGGCACCGAAGGGGATCGATCTCAGTGCGCCTCTTGAGGATGAGGTTCAAGAGGTACTGCTGCGAACACTGGCAGAGATTTGCGGTCTCGACCGTGGCTACAGCCATGGTCGGGGCGGATCTATGCACCTGCAGTGGAAGGCGGCCGGCGCGATGGGGACTAACGCGATCGTCGGTGGCGGCGTTCCGCAGGCAGCGGGGTACGCCTGGGCGCATCGGCAAGCGGGCACCGATGCTGTCTCGGTCACCTACTTCGGCGACGGCGCGGTCAACATCGGCTCGACCCTAGAGACATTCAACCTGGCGTCAGCCTGGCACCTGCCCATCCTCTTCTTCATCGAGAACAACAGGTACGCGGTCTCGACCAATGTGGATGAGGCGACCGGCGAACCGCGGCTGTCGGCCCGCGGGCTGGGTTTCAACATCCCGAGCTGGAAGGTCGACGGCATGGACCCCCTTGCCGTTTACCTCGCGACTCGTGAAGCGCTAAGTCTCATGCGTTCCGGTGGTGGTCCGACCATGATCGAGGCGGATACCTACCGGTTCTTCCACCAGAACGGGGGTTTCCCCGGCAGCGCGTTCGGCTACCGCACTAAGGAAGAAGAGCAGCACTGGCGTGGGCGGGACCCGCTCGACCAGACCGCGGCCCATCTCGTGCGGCGCGGAATTCTGCCGCAGAGCGCGATCGACGAGTCGCTGCTCCGGGCCAAGGAAGTCATGATGGCGACCGGCGACCAGTTGCTCGAGCCGATGCCGGGAGGCAAGGCGGGGAGCAAGCGAATCCGGCCCACCGAGTGGCCCGACCCCGCGTTCGCCGACGTCGGCGTACGCGGTGACCTGTCGGAGTTCGCGGGCACCGACACGGTCGACCGCGACACCTATGCAGGCCAGCTCGCTGAGATGAAGTTCATCGATGCCGTGTCGGGCGTCATGGATCGCCGGCTGGCGACCGACCCACGCATCGTGGTCATGGGTGAAGACGTCCACCGGCTCAAGGGCGGGACGAACGGCGCCACTCGTGGTCTTAAAGAGGCATACCCCGACCGGGTGCTCGGGACGCCGATCAGCGAGAACGCCTTCGCCGGTCTCGGCGGAGGCATCGCGATCGACGGTCGCTATCGGCCGGTCGTGGAGTTCATGTACGCAGACTTCATGTGGGTCGCGGCGGATCAGCTGTTCAACCAGATTGGTAAGGCCCGGCACATGTTCGGTGGCACGGGCGCGGTGCCCCTCGTGCTGCGAAGCAAGGTCGCGATGGGTACCGGGTATGGCTCGCAGCACTCGATGGACCCGGCGGGAATCTTTGCGACTGCACCTGGCTGGCGGATCGTCGCGCCGACGACTCCTTTCGACTACGTCGGGCTGATGAACGCAGCGCTGCAATGCCAAGACCCGGTGGTGGTCCTTGAACACGTAGACCTTTACGCCGCGGTTGGTGAGGGACCCGTCGACGACTTCGACTATCTGTTGCCAGTCGGCAAAGCCGCGGTGCGCCGCGAGGGCAAGGACGTCACCGTGCTCTCGTACCTGGCGATGGTGCAGTACGTACTCGATGGCGTCGCGGAGATCGGCAACATCGATGCGGAGGTTATCGACCTCCGCTGGCTCGACCGGGCGAGCATCGACTGGGACACGATCGAGGCAAGTGTGCAGAAGACTGGGGTCGTTGTTATTGCCGAACAAGGCCCTGTGGGGACGTCGTACGGCGGGTGGCTCGCCGACGAGATACAGCGCCGTCTCTTCGATTGGCTCGATCAGCCCGTACAACGCATCACTGGCGCGGAAGCTTCGCCGAGCATCAGCAAGGTGCTCGAGCGGGCGGCTATAGCGCAGGCCGCCGAGGTCGCCAGCCGTCTCGTCGAGATCATGAGCAACTGACGTGGCGTGGCTGCTGCGGATGCCCGAGGTCTCCGCCGGCGGGGAAGGAGCAGTCCTCGTCGGCTGGCTGGTCGAGCAGTCGGTCCCATTCGCTGCGTCGGATGCAATTGCCACGATCGAGACCGACAAAGCGATCGTCGACCTGCCTGCGGACTCGGCCGGGATTATTCTCAAGACCTTGGTCTCGGCTGGAGCCGCGGTGGCTGTTGGTGACCCGATCGCCGTTCTGGGCGAACCAGGGGAGTCCGACGCGGACATCGCAGCGCTGCTGGCAGGATTGCGGCCCGCGACACAGGTTCTTGACCCATCGGCTCCTGACGTACCAGTAGTCGAGGCTTCGTCACCGACCTCGGCCGATGGAGTGTCGGCGACTGAATCGCCACGCCGCATCTTTAGCAGCCCGCTCGCTCGGCGGATGGCGAAAGAGGCCGACCTTGACCTGGCCGACATCGCAGCGACTGGTCCGGGCGGCAGGGTGGTCCGCCGCGACGTTCTGGGCGCGATAGCTTCGGGACCAGTCGCAGCCCGGCTACCGCCGAATGCGGTCTCGATGACGAGGCCTGCAGCACCTTCGAGTTCTGGAGCCGGGGGTGCGGCCGACTACAACGATGTGCCGCACACTCGGATGCGCCGCGCGATTGCCCGGCGGTTGACCCAAAGTGTCCAGGAGGCGCCGGCCTTCTCGATCCGCAGCGGCGCCCGCGTCGATGCGCTGATTCGGCTACGGACGGAACTTAACGCGGCCGGCCGGATCAAGGTGTCATTGAACGATCTCGTCGTGGCCGCCGTGGGCCGTACACATCGCGTCGTTCCCGAGATGAACGTGATCTGGATGTCTGACGCGGTTCGCTGCTTCGAGCGCGTCGATGTGTCAGTCGCAGTGGCCACGGAGCATGGCCTCCTGACCCCGGTGCTCCGCGGTGTCGAGTCGATGACCATCAGCGCACTGGCGGCAGCGAACGCGGACCTCGTCGAGCGGGCTCGGGCAGGGCTGATCCGCCAGGAGGAGCTCGAGGGCGGAAGCATTACGGTGACCAACCTTGGTCCCTTCGGTACCGAGGACTTCACGGCGATCATTAACCCGCCGCAGTCGGCGATCCTGGCTGTCGGCGCGGCGGCCCAGGCCGCCGTGGTGATCGAAGGCCGGCTCGAGGTCCGGACCGTGATGAACGTGACGCTAACTGTCGACCACCGACCGATCGATGGTGCGATCGCGGCACGATGGATGGCGGCATTTCTCGCGATGGTCGAGGCGCCCGCCCAGATCATCGCCTGACCGATCCGAGTCAGCCGATTCTTAGGTGGGGCGTGATCATGCAGACATTGAGCCACCGCGGCTACGTGCGTCGCGAGGCTTCTCGCCGCGACACATTGGTCAACGCGTCGGCCCTGAGCACTGGCGAATACGCTCGCTGGTCATGAGGCCGCGGCTGCTGCTCTTTACCCGCACCACCGATTACCGCCACGACTCGATACCGGCCGGCGTGGCGATGGTCGAGGCGATCGGTGACGAAGCCGGGTTCGACGTCGATGCGCATGAAGACCCCACGGCATTCGAGCAGGCGAATCTTGCGCGCTACGACCTCGTCGTGTGGGTGTCGACTTGCGGCACGATCCTTACCGAACCGCAACGCGACGCGTTCGAGAGCTGGCTGAGCATCGGCGGAGGTTTCGCCGGCATCCACAGCGCCTCGGCGTCCGAATACGACTGGTCCGCATTCGAGGCCATCATCGGTGCGCGGTTCGACAGCCATCCTGAGTCGCAGCGCGCCACCATCGTCGTCGACGATTGCGATCATCCGTCGACCGTTCACCTTGATGCGGCATGGCAATGGGACGACGAGTGGTACAACTTCCGCGCGAATCCGCGGGGCCGGGTGCGGGTACTGGCCACCGTTGACGAGGCGACGTACATCGGTGGCACGATGGGCGGCGACCACCCGATCGCGTGGTGCGGACGTTATGGCAATGGGCGCACCTGGTACACCGCACTCGGGCACGCGATCGCGGCGTATCGCGACCCGGTGTTTGTCGACCACGTGCGCGGCGGCATAACAAGTCTGATGCGCGGAGGGAGCTGGTCATGAGCGAGGCGGACGTCGCCCGACTCAGCACCGACGCGATGATGGCTGGTGACGCTGCCAGCAGGATGCTCGGCATCGAGGTCATCTCTGCTGGTCCGGGAACGGCTGCGGTGTCGATGCGGGTGCGCGAGGACATGGTCAATGGCTGGGAACTGTGCCACGGCGGGCTCATCGCTTCGCTCGCTGACACCGCCTTCGCGATCGCCTGCAACTCGCGAGGGACGGTCACCGTCGCCGCGGGCTTCGAGGTGACCTTCTTGGAGCCGGGTCGCCTCGGTGACTTGCTTGTCGCCCAAGCATCCGAGCTCGCACTGCGAGGACGCACCGGCCTTTATGACGTGACGGTGACACGCGAGGCGGATGGTGTCGTCATCGCTGCGTTCCGCGGCCGCAGTCGAGCTACCGGGCGGACGAATCCCGCCGTCGGTCAAGAGTGAGTATGGAAGACCTCAGCCATCGGCCCGAGGACCTCGAGCCGATCGAAACCGCTTCCGTCGACGAGCTGCGTGGCCTGCAAGAGCAGCGATTGCATTGGTCTGTCCGGCACGCCTACGACAACGTGCCTCATTACAGGAATAGCTTCGACGCCGCTGGTGTGCACCCAGATGACATCCGCGGTCTGGACGATCTCAGTAAGTTGCCGTTCACGTCGAAGGCTGACCTGCGCGCCAATTATCCGTTCGGCATGTTCGCGGTACCGCGCGAGCAAGTCGCGCGAATCCATGCGTCGTCTGGAACTACCGGCAAGCCGACCGTCGTTGGCTACACCAAGGACGACCTCAACATGTGGGCGACCGTGATGGCACGCAGCATCCGAGCGTCCGGCGGTCGGCCCGGCCAGATTCTTCAAAACGCCTATGGCTACGGCCTTTTCACTGGTGGTCTCGGTGCGCATTACGGGGCGGAGAAGCTGGGCTGCACCGTCGTCCCAATCTCCGGCGGCATGACCGAGCGCCAAGTTCAGCTCATTACCGACTTCAAGCCCGACATCATCATGGTCACGCCGTCGTACATGCTCTCGATCGTTGACGAGATGCAACGACAGGGCATCGACCCGAGATCCACGTCTTTGAAGGTGGGCATCTTTGGTGCCGAGCCCTGGAGCAACGAACTGCGCCGCGAGATGGAGAACCGACTCGACATGCACGCGGTCGACATCTACGGACTGTCCGAGGTGATCGGCCCAGGCGTCGCCAACGAGTGCGTTGAGACGAAGGACGGCCTCACGGTGTGGGAGGACCATTTCTATCCAGAGATTGTTGATCCACTGACGGGTGAGGTGCTGCCCGAAGGAACCGAGGGTGAGCTCGTCTTTACGTCGTTGACCAAGCAGGCGATGCCGACGATCCGCTACCGGACCGGAGACCTCACCAGGCTGCTGCCGGGCTCCGCTCGGACGATGCGGCGGATTGAGAAGATCACCGGTCGCACCGACGACATGATGATCCTGAGGGGAGTCAACGTCTTCCCAACCCAAATCGAAGAACTTATTTTGGCGACTCCGCAACTCTCGCCGCACTTCCAATGCGTTCTCGACCGATCCGGCAATCTGGATACGCTGACGGTGGTTGTCGAGCATCGCGATGCCGTCTCGCTGGACACTGCGGCCGAAGCTGGTTTACTGCTCGAGCGATCGGTCAAGAACTGGATCGGCGTCACGATCAGCGTCGACGTGGTCAGCCCAAACGCGATCGAACGGTCAGTCGGAAAGATGAAGCGGATCATCGACAACCGCCCGGCCAGGTGACCGTGTCCGCAAAGGTCGCCGTCTTCGCGCTTGGCGGAACGATTGCGAGTTCCGCCGAGCCTGGCGGAACCGCGGTCGTAGGCCTCAGCGCAGCCGACTTGCTGAACACCGTGCCACAAGTCATGGCGGTCGCCGCCGTCGAGGTCGTCACCGTGGCCATGGTGCCGTCGGGCGACCTGCGCCTTCAGCACTTGTTCGAGCTCCGGGACCGGGTTGCTGAAGCGATCCTCGCGGGTAACAGGGGCGTGGTCGTGACACAGGGAACAGACACGCTCGAAGAGACCGCATACGCGTTCGAGTTGTTGACGTCGTTCGACGAGCCAGTGGTCTTCACTGCGGCGATGCGCGGTTCGAACGCGCTCAGCCCAGACGGTCCGGCGAACCTCATGGCCGCCGCCTGCGCCGCGGCTTCTCCGGACGCTCAGGGCTCGGGCGTGCTCGTCGTGTTGAACGACGAGATCCATAGCGCGACTGACGTGCGCAAGATGCATACAAGCTCGACCGCGGCCTTCGCGTCGCCGCTTGCCGGACCGGTCGGCTATCTCAGCGAAGGTCGGGTGCGCGTGCTGCGTAAGCCCGCGGGGCGAGTCACGATCGACGTGCGACGCGAGGCGGGCGATGCACGCGTCGCGCTCGTGACGCTCGGATTTGACGACGATGACGCGCTTGTCAGCGCAGTGCCCGAGCTGGGGTATGACGGGCTCGTCCTTGCCGCGTTCGGTGGTGGGCATGTTCCGAGCTGGATGGTGCCGGCCATCGAGCGCGTCGCGCGACAGATGCCGATGGTGCTCGCCTCGCGTACAGCGGTCGGTGAACTGTTGCGTCACAGCTACGGATACGCGGGGTCGGAAACCGATCTGCTCGCGCGCGGTTTGATATCGGCGGTAGGGCTCACAGCCACGAAAGCGCGCATCTTGCTTCGGTTGTTGCTCGCTGCTGATGTGCCGCGTGATCAGATTGCGCGTTGTTTTGAAGCGGCCGCAGAACCGGTCATCGACATCGATCGGAGATTCCCATGATGACCACACGGCCCGAACTTGTTGGCGACTTCGGCATGGTCGCGAGCACACACTGGCTCGCGTCAGCGACCGGCATGTCGGTTCTGGAGCGCGGCGGCAACGCGGCTGACGCGGCCGCGGCGGCCGGGTTCGTGCTGCAGATCGTCGAACCGCATCTGAACGGGCCCGGGGGAGAAGTGCCGATCATGGTGTCGGTCGACGGCGCGACAGAGGTCGACGTCATTTGCGGTCAGGGTGTCGCACCGAAAGCGGCCACCACCGCGCACTTCGCTGAGCTCGGCCTAGACATCGTCCCGGGCACCGGCTTGCTGCCCGCGGTTGTGCCCGGCGCGTTCGGAGCATGGATGCTCCTGGTCGAACGCTATGGCAGCTGGAGCCTTCGCGACGTCCTGGAGCCGGCCGTCTCCCTCGCTGAGAATGGTCACCCGCTGCTCGCGAATGTTGCAATCGCGATCAGCTCCGTAGCCGAACTCTTCCGTCGTCATTGGCCAACATCCGCGGCGACATGGTTGCCAGGCGACCAAGTACCGCACGCAGGTGCGCGCCTTCGCCGTCCAGCGATTGCGACGACCTACCGGCGGATCGTCGAAGAAGCCGAAGCGCGGACGTCGGACCGTGCCGCTCAGTTCGAAGCAGCGCGCGACGTGTGGTACCGCGGGTTCGTCGCCGAGGAGATCGAACGTTTCCATGCCAGCAGCGATATTTTCGATACCTCAGGGCGCGCTCACCGCGGGCTGCTCACCGCAGACGACATGGCCGCATGGGAGCCTTCGGTCGAAAGCGCGGTCACGTTCGACTACGGCGAGTACACGGTGTGCAAGCCCGGCCCGTGGTCTCAGGGTCCCGTTTTCCTGCAGCAGCTCGCGCTCTTGGCTAACACCGGTCTCGCAAGCACCGAGCATCTGTCTGCCGACTGGGTGCACACGATCGTCGAAGCAAGCAAGCTCGCGTTTGCCGATCGCGAGGCGTGGTACGGCGACCCACGATTCGGCGACGTACCTATGGCCGAACTGCTGGCGCCCGACTACAACCGCGAGCGCGCGAAACTCATAGGCGCGGATGCAAGCTTTGCGCAGCGACCCGGATCTCCGGGTGGTCGAGCTCCATCGACGCGCAAGTCGGAACCGGCATTCGCCGAGGCGGGACATTCGTCGGCTGGTGTAGGTGAGCCGACAGTCGCGACCGACGGCGACACCTGCCATCTCGACGTCGTCGACAGCGCGGGTCTCATGATTTCCGCCACCCCCAGCGGTGGCTGGCTACAAAGCTCACCGACGATTCCGAGTCTGGGATTCTGTCTTACCAATCGCGGGCAGATGTTCTGGCTCGAGAACGGGTTACCAGACAGCCTGCGGCCTGGCGCGCGGCCGCGAACCACGCTGTCTCCGTCGATCGCGCTACGGGGCGGCAAGCCGTATCTCGCTTTTGGGACCCCGGGCGGTGACATGCAGGACCAGTGGTCCCTGCACTTCTTCCTCAACGTCGTCCATGGGCGACAGGCCAACCTGCAGCGGTCGATCGATTCGCCGGACTTCCACTCGCTTCACACGCGCAGCTCCTTCTACCCCCGAGTCGCGGAGCCCGGAAGGATGGTGATTGAGGACCGTTACAGCGAAGCCACGACTCGAGAGCTGAGCCGGCGCGGGCACGATCTTGCGGTCGTCGGTGGATGGTCACTGGGTCGAGTAAGCGCGGTCGCGCGCGACGGTGACTGGCTGAAAGCGGCCGCAAACGCTCGGGGTGAGCAGGGATACGCGTGTGGTCGCTAGTCCCTACGCGGTAGAGGCAGTGACTTTGCTGTCGTCGATCTCGACGCCGCCGACCCACGCACGTGCAGCCTGCAGGTCGTCACTCCACCACACGATGTCGGCCAGCGCGCCGGGCGCAAGTCGCCCGAGGTCGCGGCGATTCAGTGCGTTGGCGGGCACGGTCGAGGCGGCGGTGAGGACCTCAGCAATGTCACGACCGAAGCCGACCAGGTTGCGTACTGCCTGATCGAGGAACGTGGCGGCGCCTGCCACTGTGCCGTCGAGATTGCGCGCCACCGGCTCGTCAACAGACACTGCGATCTGCTGGCCGCCGAGTTCATAGATGCCTGGCGGCATACCGGCAGCTGCCACCGCATCTGTGACGAGGGCGACCCGGCCGGGCGCCGCATTCATCGTGATGGCACATGCTTGCGGAGACACATGTTCGAAGTCGGCGATCAAACCGATGGTCACCGCCTCTTCACACAGCGCCTGGCCGGCAACGCCGGGTTCGCGATGATCGAAGCCACGTTGCGCATTGAAGATGTGGGTGATCATGCGCGCGCCGGCAACGACCGCGTCATGTACCTGCGCGCCCGTCGCATTGGAGTGGCCGACGGACACCACGATGCCGGCAGCGGCCAGTCGCCGGATGGCTTCAAGTGCGTAAGGAAGTTCGGGAGCCAGGGTCAGCATGGTGATCTCTGCAGTCGCGAGGGAGTCGGCCAGCAGGGCATCGACATTGCCGGCGTTTGGTTCGACCAAGTAGCGGACGTCGTGCACGCCTGGTTTCGCGGGTGACAAGAACGGACCTTCAAGATGCACACCGAGCGCGCGCGCGCCGCCGTCCGCTATTAGTCGCGGTCTCACCGCGGCGAACCGACGCAAGCCTGACACGAGTGCGGGGATCGGGTTGGTGATGTAGGTCGGCTGGAAGGCGGTGACACCGAAGCCGGGCAAGGCCAACGAGAGTCGCTGCCACTCGTTGTCACTCGCCTGCACGAAGTCGACGCCCAGACACCCGTTGATCTGAAGGTCGATGAGACCTGGCGACAAGATGCCGCTATCGAAAGCGACATGATCGGATGCGGGCCCAGGCCTGCCCTCGATGATGTCGACGATGCGACCGCCGTCGATGACGACGCCACCCGGGCCGCTCAGAGATCCGCCGACCAGCAGCCGCGGCGCGGAGATGATGGTCACCGGGATCCCTTCGATGGCGCGACTGGCTCGCCCGATTGTGGACTAGACCAATCTCAGTGTCCAGCATTTCGGAATGATTGGTCCAGACCACTGGACAGGTCGGATTGGTCTAGTCCAGAATCGAGCCCCAAAGCCAGACGTAACCCGCTGGCCCTGGCACTCGAGAAAGCGGTATGCACATGAAGCGGCAACTCGTCGCTCCACTGACGATCGGTCTGGTCGCAGCGCTGGCGCTCAGCGCGTGCTCGTCAAGTAAGAAGTCCGCATCCACATCGCCGAGCTCGACCGCGCCGTCAACGGCCGCGACCACCGCCGCGGCGTCCGCCCCGGCTGGCTCTGCTGCGCCGTCCAGCATCCCGGCTGCGACCCTCAAGCTGGTCGCTGCCGACTACGGAAACGGGCCGACGGCGGCGAACAGCGGCCAGACGTTCTGGCAGGGCATCGTCACTGACTTCAACAAGGTGTACCCGCAGATCAAGGTCAACGTTCAGGTGATCAACTGGAACGACGTCGACAACAACATCGCGACCATGGTGCAAAACGGCCAGGAGCCCGACATCGCGCAGGGTAGTGCCGACTACGCAGGTGTGACCGACAAGGTCTACCCCACCAGCCAGATCCTTTCGCCTGAGACTCAGGCGAACCTGTTGAAGGGGTTCGCCGACCAGGGCAAGGTCAACGGGGTCGAGTACGGGATCCCCTACACCTCGAGTGCCCGTGCACTTTTCTACAACAAGGACCTGTTCACGAAGGCCGGCATTTCGAGCCCGCCCGCGACGTGGGCCGACTTGAAGGCAGATGCTGACAAGCTCAAGGCCGCTGGCGTTCCAGAGCCGTTCGGATTACCGCTCGGATCTGAAGAAGCGCAGGCCGAGACACTGCTGTGGGAGCTCGGCGGCGGCGGCGGTTTCGTCGACTCCACCGGCAAGTTCGCTTTGAACAGCCAGGCGGACGTCGACACGTTCAGCTTCTTGCAGAGCCTGGTGAAGGCCGGAGACACCGAGCCGAACCCTGGCACGGTCGATCGCACCAAGGGCTCGTGGGCTGACTTTGCCGCGGGCAAGGTGGGCATGGTCAACGGCTCGCCAGGTTTCTTGCCGCAGGTGAAGGGCAAGGTGAACTACGGTGTTGCTCCCATTGCGGGCAAGGACGGCGCGCTCGCGACGACGCTCGGCGTCTGTGACTGGCTGTGGGCGTTCAAGACGAACGGTCAGCACCAGCAGCAGATCAAGGCGTTCCTTGATTTCGCGCTGCAGGACAAGTACCAGGAGGCGTTCGACAACCTCTACGACTTGCTTCCGGTGACGACGAGCGCAACCGCTGCTCTCTCGTCGAACGCCGACTTCAAGCCGTTCCTCGCCGCGCTCCCCACGGCGACGTTCTACCCGACGAGCAACCCCGCATGGCCGGCTGTGAACACGGCGATGAAGCAGACGATCGGCACTGCGTTGACGGGTGACCCGAAGGCGGTCCTCGATGCGCTGCAGGCGGTCGCCACGAAATGATGCGACCTCTTGAAACACTCGGGTCGCTCTGCTTGAACTAGTAGGGCCAAGTGTCCCGGCGCCAGGCGATCTCGCCTGGTGCCGGGCGCTTGTACAACCGGTAGGGAGAGCTCCGATGTCAGACGCCACGGTCGCGCAGCCTGCGGCCGGACCGGCGCGGCGTTCGGGTCCGACGGGCCGACGCAAAGTCAGTAAGCGGCAGCGAACTGCCCGCGTCCTTGCCCCGTTGGTGTGGATCGGCCCGGCGACCGCGCTCATCGGCCTGGTCGTTGTCTGGCCGGTCGTCGTCATGATCCGGACGTCGATGCAGAAGGTCAGCAGCTTCGGCGAGATCAATGGCGGGGCAGGGTGGAACAACTTCAGGCACCTGTTCCGCGAACTCGCATTCAAAGGTGTGGTCGAGCGCACCATCGTCTGGGTGATCGTCGTCGTCACGGTCACGATGCTGGTCTCCCTCGCCCTCGCGCAGCTGTTCAACCAATCGTTTCCCGGTCGCCGGATCACGCGCTGGGCATTGATCGCGCCTTGGGCCGCATCGGTCCTCATGACGGCAATCGTGTTCAAGTGGATGCTCACACCGGGCTACGGCCTGATCGACATCCTGAAACACCACCTCGGCCTCTTGCCCAACCTCAACGGATCAGCAGCCGACCCGCTCGGGCAGGCGAAGTCGGCGATGCCGTGGCTGATGTTCGTCGCGGTGTTCGTGTCCTTGCCATTCACCACGTACACGATCCTGGCCGGACTCTCGACAATTCCCGGGGAGGTCTACGAAGCGGCCCGTGTCGACGGTGCCAGCAAGTGGTACACGTATCGCTCGATCACGATCCCGCTGCTGCGACCCGCACTGACCGTCGCGACGCTGATCAACGTGATGAACGTGTTCAACTCGTTTCCGATCATCTGGGCGATGACCCACGGCCAACCGGGTTACACCACGACGACGACAACGGTTTACATGTACATCCTCAAGGGCTCCGACCTCGGAGAATCGGCGGCGATGTCTGTCGTCAACTTTGGGCTCATCATCGTTATCGTCGGTTTGTTTTTGCGGTTCAGCCGGTGGAAGTCGGAGGTCGAATAGATGTCGGCCATCGCTACGCCAGCGGTCGCGCTCGACACGCCACTGGCTCGCAGAAAGAAGCGCGCGGGGGAGGGGCGTCCGACCTGGAAGACCATCGCGATCGTGACTGCCGCTTACCTGATCGCGTTTGTGTTCGTGTTCCCGTATCTCGACATGATCGTGACCGCGTTGCGGCCACAAAGCGAACTGCAGTCGACGAGCATTCTGCCGCATCACTACACGTTCTCCAGCTTCACCAGCCTCTGGAAGACCGGGCTTGGCCAAAATCTCAGGGTCACTCTGACAGTGGCCGGCGGGGCCACCGTGCTGGTCTTGTTGGTGGCACTTCCGGCCGCGTACTACACGGCGCGACACAGGTTCCGCGGTCGGTTGGCATTCCTGCTGCTGGTTCTGGTGACGCAGATGTTCCAACCGACGGCGATGCTGGTTGGTATCTACCGTGAGTTCTTCAGCTTCCACCTGCTGAACACCGTGTGGTCGTTGATCCTGGTCAATGCCGGCTTCAATCTGGCTTTCGCGATCTGGATCCTGAACGCCTACATCTCGTCTATCCCGCGTGAACTCGAAGAGGCGGCGATGGTCGAGGGCACCGGCAGGCTCGGCGCCTTGTTCCGAGTGGCGTTGCCGCTCGCGATGCCTGGAGTGGTGACTGCGCTCATCTTCACCTTTATCGCCGCATGGAACGAGTTCATCGTTGCGCTCACGCTGACGCAGACTCCGAGCAGGATGCCGCTCACGGTCGCGATCAACGGGTTCATTGGCGCTTACAGCATTGATTGGCAGCACCTTTTCGCGGCGTCCGTCGTGGCCACGATCCCGGTCATCATCTTGTTCGCTCTCATCGAGCGAAGGGTGATCAACGGTCTGACCGCGGGCTCGATCAAATAGTGATCGACAGATCACCGCCTTATCCAGTTGCGCCATGCGAGTGGGCCAGCTGAACTTGTGATCATGACCTCCGACGAGCGGCTACTCGACAAGCCCGTCTGGGCGTCATTGACTGGAGCTCACGCGTATCTCGCCAAGCGAAACCCTGGTGCCGCTCGCTATCAGTCTGACGTCGCGCCTTTCGCCGCCCTCGCCGACGCCGCCGACCCCAAGAATTGGCTGGATCTCGCCCGGCTGTTCGAACCAGGCACCGTGGCTGTTTTGCCCGGCGTCTCGGAGGCCCCGGCCGGCTGGGAGATCGTGGACATTGTGCACGGCGCGCAACTTGTCGACACCTCGCTGCGCGCAGAGACAGACAACGAGGCCGTGCACCTCGACCCCGCCGATGTGCCGGAGATGCTCGAGTTGATCACGCGGACCCGGCCGGGACCATTCTTGCCGCGGACAATCGAGCTCGGCGACTATTTCGGCATCCGCCGCGATGGCGCTCTCATTGCGATGGCCGGCGAACGGATGCACCCGACTGGCTGGACCGAGATCAGTGCCGTATGCACCGACGCGGCCTATCGCGGGCAAGGGCTCGGTACCCGTCTCATACGTCACGTAGCGGCCGGCATTCGCGACCGCGGCGAATCTGCGTTCCTGCATGCGGCCGTGAAGAACGCAAACGCGATCCGTCTCTACGAGTCGATCGGCTTCGCGCATCGGCGCGACATCCGGTTCCTCCTTGTTCGGACTCCTCCGCCGCCGGCTGGCTAATTTGCGGCGTGGAGATCATCGAACTCGGGGAGCCAGATCCTCACCGACATTGCTACCAAACTCGGACCTGTTCTCGGCTGGCGCGCGACCAACTGAGGCGACTACGTGGTGCTCGCAGTGATGTCCTGGTAGCTGCTGTCGTCCCTTTCGCGCAGCAGCTCTTCGTCGGAGATCAGATGCTGTAGTACGTCGTCGTTAGGCTGCCAACCCGCCTCGAGCCGGTCGAGCACGAGGGCGTTCCGGCTGCGGATTACTTGCTCAGCGAGCCGGACGAGTTCAGCGTGCGAGGCACCCCGGTGTTCTGCCTCTCGAAGTGCTGCGTTCGCTCGCTGCCAGGCGTTGAATGGTGCCGACGGATTCGGTTGTGCGGTGCTCTGGGCTGGAGCCACGTCGGTTCGCCACCTTCGCTGTGTACCCGGGGAATGTGAGGCGCGAAAGGGCTTCTGAACGGAGCCCACGGGAATGCTATCCACGACGGATTCCGTAGGGCAATCCCCCATCTGGGCCAACGGATGGCATACAGGTTGCCTTTAGGTGAACGGCGGGCATCATGAACGGGTGACTACATCCGCGGAGCCGGGCAAGCCCGTCGATGCCGATGCAGTCCTGTTTGAGCCCGGACCGATCGAAGTCCTTGAGCGCTGGCAGAGGTTCGGCGCGACGTGGCGCGTCGTGTCGCGTGCCGAAGGGTGGGTAACCCTCTCGTTGTGCCGCTGCGACGGTGGTGAAGAG
>DATCFU010000022.1:0-6990 GCA_036509315.1 Acidothermaceae bacterium | reverse complement strand
TCAGTCTTGACCACGCGTCGACAACGACACGCTCACCGGCAACAACCAACGCGAAGTAACGCGAGGTACCCGTCGCAGAGAACTTCTCGGGCGGGTACCTCGCCATGCCACTTGACAGGAAGGCCATCCATATCAGTGCGTATTGAGCTGCCAATTTGGACCGTCAATATACGGATCGCGGGCGCCAACTTCTGCCCGTGGTGCCCCAACAGCCGACGCTACGGGCGGGCACAAGGCGGGCACAGGGCGGGCACCAACCCGCCATGCTGGCCCAGTTCGTCCCAGCACCGCTTGGGACGGAAACCCTTACGCTGTCGGGAAAAGTGACACGAGCAAGTACTAGTCCGCACCCTCCGGCACCGCTGGACTAGCACTCGTAATGCAGCTACCGAGTTCACGGCCATCGCTGCGCAGAGCGGCGAGGCGTACGGATCGAGCGACCGCCTCCCACGCGCGTTCAGACAGCGTCGATGGTCAGTCCGCGCGGCCGACGTTTCGTTTTTCAACGGCGGGTAGCGGAAAGTCTGTGCGACAAATGTGACACTCGCCGGCACCGCATGGAAGCCCGCAGCACAGCGCGACATCGCCATATGAACAGGTTGATAGACAGGAGTGTTTGCGTCTCCAGTCGCGGTTACGCTCAACCTCGACGCGGCGTTCTGACTGCCCGAGCCGCCGATGGGGCAACAGACACAAGGAGTCTGAACATGCGTGGTGGGACGTTCCGGCGGTGCGGGTGCCGTGATCCGTTGACTGGGCGAAAGCTGGGCGCTGACTGCCCGCAACTGGCTAGTCGTCGCCACGGCGCGTGGTATTTCGTCACCGAGTTGCCGGCCGGTATCGATGGCAAGCGCCGGCAACTGAAGCGCGGCGGGTTCGCCACGCACGCGGCCGCGGAGGCGGCACTTGATGAAGTTCGTCGTCGGCTCGGCACCGGGTTCGACGTCGACGACAAGGAAACGGTCGGGCAGTGGCTCGAGTCGTGGTTTGCGGCGAAGCGCACGTTGCGCGCCACGACGGCCCGCAACTACCGAGGCCACATCACCACCTATTTGGTGCCCCACCTGGGCGACGTGCCGTTGGAAAGGCTTCGTGCGTCGCATATCTCCGCGATGTACCAGGCGATTGAAGCCGGCAACGTCGACCGTAGGCAACCGGTCGGTCCAACGACAATGCGACGAATCCACGCGACCTTACGTGCGGCGCTGAACGCGGCGGTACGCCAGCAACGCCTCACGATCAACCCGGCCGTTCATGTGGAGATGCGGCCACCTACCCGGTCGAGGGTTAGGCCGTGGGAGCCGGACGAGCTTGGACAGTTCCTCGATTACGCTGCAGCCGATCGACTCGGTGCGCTCTATGAGTTGATCGCTATGACCGGCCTGCGCCGCGGTGAAGCAATCGGTTTGACGTGGGACGACGTCGACGTCGAGCACGGCCACCTCACGGTCCGTCGACAACTCCTTCAACTCGGGCATGAAGTTCGCGTGGGACAACCAAAAACCAAGTCCGGGGAAGACCGTGTCGTGGAGTTGCCCATTAACACGATCGGAGTGTTGCTAGCCCATCGGCTTCGCCAAGACGCCGACCGCGTCGCCTGGCGCGAAGGCTGGCAGTCAGCCCCGTCATTGCTCGGCGAACAACTACGCCCGGTCGTACTTGAGGGATTGGCATTCACCAGAGAAGACGGATCACCACTGCACCCCGAGTTCGTCACGCGCCACTTCCAAATGCTGGCGGCAAGAGCCGGGCTACGCCGGATCCGGCTCCACGATCTACGACACGGCGCTGCAAGCCTGCGGCTCGCGGCCGGCGTCCCCATCGAGGTCGTCTCGAAGATCCTCGGGCACTCCAGCATCGCGCTGACAGCAGACACCTACAGCCACCTCCTGAAAGGCGTCGCACGCCAAGCGGCAGAGGCTGCGTCCGCCCTCGTACCGCGCGGTGATGTGCACGTCCGTGACCACCACGTGCCCACCAGCGCAATTCTGGGGGCCGAGGCGGGGCCGTCCGAAGACGTTTCCGCAGGTCAAGTGGGTGGGCCGCCCGGGGGTCGAACCCGGAACCCGCGGATTAAAAGTCCGCTGCTCTGCCAGTTGAGCTAACGGCCCGTGGGATCAGACTTTAGCGGCCTCCGGCCAGAGCCTCTTCGCGATAGACATGGGAGGGCGCATCCGGGGAATGGCAGCGTCGGACCAACCGAACGGGAGACCTGTGACCACTCAACCCACCGTCGCTGTGCTTGGCACCGGGATCATGGGCGCGCCGATCGCGCGCAACTTGGAGAACGCCGGCTTTGCCGTCCGAGCCTGGAACCGCAGCCACGACAAGGCCAGAGCCCTGGTGAGCGAGGGCATCACCGTCACCGACACCCCTGCCGAAGCGGCCACGGGCGCCGACTTCGTCATGACGGTCCTCATCGATGGCGTCGCCGTCGAGCAGACCATGGTCGATGGCGGCGCTTTGGAAGCGATGGGCAAAGACGCCATCTGGCTGCAGTGCTCCACGGTCGGCATCGAAGCGATCGAGCGCCTCGCCGAACTCGCCACACAAGCAAACCTTGCCTTCGTCGACGCGCCAGTAATCGGCACGAAGAAGCCCGCCGAAGACGGAACCCTGACCGTCCTTGCATCAGGAAACCGAGAACTCGAACCAAAGTGCCAACCAGTCTTCGACGCGATCGGCGCGCGAACGATCTGGCTCGACAATGTCGGTGAAGCCTCGAAGCTCAAGCTCGTCGTTAACAGCTGGGTCCTCGCCGTCACCGCTGCCATCGCAGAAGCCATCGCGCTGGCCGAAGGCCTCGGCCTCGACCCGCAACTCTTCCTCGACACCGTGAAAGGGTCGGCGACCGACAACCCGTTCCTCCACGCCAAGGGCGGAGCGACGATCACAAGGAACTTCGCCCCCGCCTTCCCAACCGACGGCGCCTACAAAGACATCAAGCTCATCCGAGCCGCCGCACAAGCCGCAGGAATCAACGAAGACCTCATTACCGCCGTCCAGAAAAAGCTCGAGCGCACCGTGCAAAAAGGGCACGGCGAGAAGGACATGGCGGCGATGTTCCACGCGACCGCGAAGTGACAGCGGCGTAATCAAGCGCCAAACCGGGCTTAACCCGGATGGGCGTACCGATCGGCATTCGGGCTTAGTTACGTTGCCCTTGGGGAGACAAACCGCTCGCTGGGCCTACAGGCCGGGCGGCCCAAAACACGGAGGGACCAACCCATGCCCAACGCACATCCGATCGTCCGCTTCACCAAGAGGCGGGTGATTGCAAGTGCACTGAGCGTCGGCGTCGCAGGCGCCCTCATAGCTGCTCAGGGCGCAACCGCGAGCGCCGCGTCGTCGAACTCGACGACGCCGACCGTGAGCGTTCCCCAGTCAAACGTCGCCCCGCTGGCTGCCGGTACGCCGCTGGGCACCACCGACCCGAACACCCCAGTGCAGATCTCGATCATCCTGCGTTCTCCCCAGCTGGGCCAGCTCGAAAGCAGGGTCGCCAACGGCTGGCAAGGGCCTTACCTGAACACGCAGCAGTTTGCGAACCAGTACGGCCAGTCGCCCATCCTGATCGCGGCGATCGAGCTCTACCTCAAGGCCTTCGGCATCAAGACGAACGCCCTTGCTGACCGCCTCGACATCCAGGCGACCGGCACTGCCGGCCAGTTCAACAAGGCTCTCGGCGTCTCGCTGAAGAACTTCCGGATCAAGGCACCCAACATCCACGGCGGGTTCAATAACCAGACCGTTTTCGGCACCCTCACCAACCCGCGGGTGCCGTCACAGTTCGCCGGCCCGATCCTCGCGATCCTCGGCCTGAGCAACTACTCGCCGTTCGTGTCGAACGCGAAGACAGCACAGGGGCACAAGGTCAACGTCACGCAGGCGGCCGGCACCGGCGTCCCGGCAGGAATGATGACCCCGGCTGACTTCGTCAAGAACTACAACCTGAAACCGATCGAAAACGGCGGCGCGAAGGGCCAGGGCACCACCCTCGGCATCGTCACGTTTGCGGCCATCGACCCAGCGACGCCCGTCGCGTTCTGGAACAACGTCCTCGGTCTGAACGTGCCCGCGAGCCGCTTGAAGATCATCCCGATCGACGGCGGATCTCCGGGACCAAGCGCGGCCGTCGGATCGGAGGAGACTGACCTGGACGTCGAGCAGTCCGGTGCGATCGCGCCTGGCGCGAACGTTCGGGTGTACGAAGCGCCAAACACCGACCCCGGCTTCGCGGACGCGTATTACACCGCGGCGTCCGACAACATGAACGACACGTTGTCGATCAGCTGGGGCGAGTCGGAGACCTACATCCAGCAGACCGTTCTGCAGGGCACCGAAACTCCTGCGTACGTTGCGTCAACCGACCAGGTGCTCGCAGAGCTCGGCGCGCAGGGCACGTCCAACTTCAGCTCGAGCGGTGACTCCGGTGCGTACGACGCCCTTGGTGACGTCGGCAGCACCAACCTCGCCGTCGACAACGGCGCGGACAGCCCGTACACGACCGCAGCAGGTGGCACGACGCTGCCGGGCACTCAGACCTACGGTGTGTTCGACTCGAACGGCAACCTCACCAGCACGGAGTCGGCAAACATCCCGGCGGAACGGGCCTGGAGCTGGGACTACCTGGCGCCGCTTTACCAGGCGCTCGGCCTTCCGAGCCTGTCAGCCGCAGCGCTGGCTCTGGTGTCCGGCGATGGCGGTGGCTACAGCGTCCTTGAGCCGCGGCCTTCGTACCAGAACGGCATCTCCGGCTTCAACGCTCGGCAGTACTTCACGCCGACCGACTTTCAACAGGTCGCCCCTGGCCTGACGGAGCCGACCAACTTCGCGTTCACCCAGAACCCTGGGCTGAAGAGCGGTCACCAGAACACGGGCCGCGGCGAGCCTGACGTGTCGACCAACGCCGACCCGCAGACCGGCTACGCCGTCTATGACCCGACGTTGTTCGCGTCGAGCGGTGGTTTCGCGCAGTACGGCGGGACCAGTTTCGTGTCACCGCAACTCAACGGGACGACGGCGGTGATCGACAGCTACGCCGGCCACCGGGTCGGCTTCTGGAACCCGAAGATCTACAACTGGGCGAAGGGCGGCAACTCACCGTTCACCCCGCTCAACAACACCACGGTGTTCTCCGGCAAGAAGTACCTGTTCCAGACCAACCTCAAGGGCGTGAACACGGCGCTGCAGGGTGTCTTCAGCAACAACAACGAGTACTACACGGGCAAGAAGGGCGCGACCTGGAACCCGGCATCAGGCCTCGGAATCCCGAACCTGACGCAACTAGCTAAGAATTTCGCGAAGTAACACGAGGACGCCGCCTCACGGTTCTTGCAGCTTCACCTCGGCCGCCTCGAGGTGTTTGTCTGCAAGAACCGTGGGGGCGGCCGATAGGGCTTTATGAAAGTGCCGCGTGAGGTCGATGGACAACCTCGACCCCGGCTGAGCCTGGGTCGGTTTGGTCGGCCGCGCCTCGCCGTGGCGCCGTCCATCGCGAGCCCTCGCGCGATGGCGGTCACCGCTGGCGTCCTCTATATGGCCGCCGGCATCGTCACGCTGATCGCCTTCACCTTCCCGCACCAACCCGGCGTCCACGCAGGTTTCGTTCGCGCCATCTCCCTGTGCGGCATCGCGACTGGTGCCTTGATCTTCTGGCAGGGCCATCGCGTACCGCGGTGGGGTTACCACCTGATTTTGCTGGCGGGCAACGCGTTCATCGTCGTCGGGGTCTACGAATCCGGCGGCGGCGTGACGTCCGTCGCCTGCACAACACTGTTCGTCTTCGTTGCCGTCGATGTCTTCTTCTTTTTCGCGTGGCCGTGGGCGCTGTTGCATCTCGCGATCACGATTGCATCGTGCGTCGTGTCGCTCGCGCTCGTTGGCGCGGCCGGTGACGGTCAAGTCGTCATCACCCCGGGCGTTCTGATCGCTGTCTCGCTCGTTGTCGGGCGACTCGCGCGAGCCGCCGACGATGCCGAGATCGATCCGCTGACCGGGCTGCTGAATCGTCGCGGCGTCGATCGCGTGTTGACCGAGGCGCTCGACCACGCCGCTTCGTCTGGGACCGTGCTGTCGTTGGCGTTGCTGGACATCGACCACTTCAAGCTCGTCAACGACACCGGCGGCCACATCAGCGGCGATCGCTTGCTGCGTTCGATCGCGAACTCGTGGCGTGCACTTTCGCGCGAACACGAGGTTCTCGGACGCTACGGCGGAGACGAATTTGCCTTGGTACTAAAGGAATCCACGTTGGCGCAGGCCTCGACACCGACCGAGCGACTGCGGGTTGCAGTGCCTGGCGGAATGACCTGCTCGGCCGGCATCGCGGCGTGGGAACCCGGCGACACGCTGCCCATGCTGCTGGCCCGCGCCGACGCCGCGCTCTACGACTCCAAGCGCGCCGGCCGCAATCGCACGAGCTTGCGCAGCGGCAATCGCGCTGCAGAGGCGATGCAACTACGACACGCCATAGCGGACGACGAGTTGCGGCTGTTCTACCAACCCGTGGTGGACTTGCGGACCGGCGTTGTCACTGGCGTCGAGGCGCTGGTTCGGTGGCTACGTACTGGGCCGAACGGCCAGCAGCTGATTCCGCCCGACTCGTTCATCCCGCTCGCGGAAGAGAGTGGTGCGATCAGCCTGCTCGGCAAGTGGGTGCTTTCGACGGCGTGCACGCAGGCAGTGCTCTGGTCATCGCAGGGTCTGCCACTCACCGTCAACGTCAACGTGTCGGGCCGCGAATTGGTCGATGCGGGTTATGCGAACTCTGTCTTGGAGTTGCTGGCTTCCGTCGGGCTGCCACCGGCGCAACTCGTGCTCGAGGTCACCGAGAGCGCGCTCGAAGGGAGCTCCGAGCAGGCGGTTGCGGCGTTGAGCACGCTGCGTTCGTTTGGCGTCCGCGTGGCTTTGGACGACTTCGGCACCGGCTACTCGAGCCTGTCGCGGCTCGACCGGTTGCCCGTCGACATCGTGAAGGTCGATCGGTCG
>DATCFU010000021.1:0-4018 GCA_036509315.1 Acidothermaceae bacterium | reverse complement strand
ACTGAATGCTGTTCGTCGGCAGACCCTCGTAGCCGGGGCCTCCGACTGAGTCGTTCGTCAGTGCGAGCATGCCATCGCCGGAGCCATCCGGGCGAGCAACGGGCAGCGTGCCAGCCCGCAGGGTGATCGACGTAGTGCCCTCGGCGCCGCCGCCGCCTTGCAGCAACTGACCAGTGCTGTCGTAAAGTGCCCGGCCGTTGCCGTCACCGGTGGCAAAGAAGGAGATGTCACGGTTCGTGACGGACGAGTTGTAGCCAGCGGCGCCGGTTGGCGATCCGTTAGCAATGAAGTCCGACGCGTACTGAACGGTGTCGGAACCGACACCGACGACGTCGCCTGACTGCGCTTGGTCGTCAGCAAACGCTGAGCCAGCCCCAAGCACTAAGACCGAACAAACGCCGATGGCGCTTAGTACGGCGGCAGATCTGCGCGACTTGCGCATGAGCCCTCCAGCAGTTCCACGTCGGAGTCCATCTCCGACGCTAGGAACGGTAAGAGGGCTGGGCGTACCTGGGGTCAGGCGACTATGAACGCCAGACGAACAGAAGTCTCTGTGCGAACGCCTCAGAACAGGTTCGGCAGAAGCAGCGCGGCGGCCGAGGTTATTAACCACCCAAGTGCAAAAAGGACTGGGCCTGACTTGGCTCACGGTTTCGTCCTCGGCGAGGAAAAGCCTTTGTTTGTTGGGTTTCTCGGGTCTGAGGGGCCCGAATTTGCGCACTAATCGGGGCTCGTAACCTGCTCTGGTGGCGTATGTGCGGACGGTGCGGACCGCGTCTGGGGCGACGGCGGTGCAGATCGTGTACTCCTCGCGGCGCGGCTCGCGCGATATCGAGCATGTCGGGTCGGCCCATGATGAGGCTGAGCTGGAGGTGTTGAAGGCGGCCGCGCGGCAGCGCCTCGTCGAAGGTCAGGGCGTCCTCGAGCTCGACTTGGAAACCGCAGCCGGGTCGGGTCCGCTGCCGATCGTCTCGTCGCGGATGGGGCACCTGTGGGATGCGTTGTGCCGTGCCTACGACCTGCTCGGTTTCCCCCAAGCCACCGGTCACGATGAGGTGTTTCGGCATCTGGTGTTGGCGCGGATCATCGAGCCGGCGTCCAAGCTGGACTCGTTGCGGGTGCTGGCCGAGGCCGGCGTCACGCCGGTGTCCTACGCGACGCTCAAACGCCACCTGCCGGCCTACGCCCAACCATCGTGGTCGGATCGCCTCGCCGCGGCTTGCGCGGCGCAGGTGAGACTCGGCCCGGCATCTTTGGTCCTCTACGACGTGTCCGTGCGCCATGAGGCGCTTGTTGCTCGAGTGGGGGTGAGAGACCACCACCGCGGCCGGTGCCGTAGCACTTGGGCCGTGAAGCTGGGGGCAGTCTGACCAGGGAGACGACCGGGAGGGCGGCAAGCAGCCCCGACAAAGCCGTGGCGTGCCAGGACTGTCAGATGGTGCGGGTGCGGCGAGCATGGTGAAGAGGTATACGCGAGGAACCGGTGTCATTACCTGTCTTGACGTATAACCGCCTCAAACCTGACGGATATGGGGCGGGCGCGGTGCGTCGTCTGTTGGAATGCGCAGCAGGCGGACTGCCCGGGGGTCGAGTTAACGCCTACCGGGTGGGGACGGCGGCGAACCACTACGGAGTAGCCGCCGCCGAGGGCCGCAGGCAGATAGCCGGGTGCCTCCTTCGCCGAGCGAGCAGCGAGTGAACATGGGAAGGCTCCGGGCCTGCCGGGCCACCCACGCCGCCAGCGTGGTCGGGTCGGCTGGGCGCGTCGTCCGCTGAACGGTGCCGGGGCTGGACCTGGGGATGCGCCGAGCGCTTGGATTCAAGCTGACCACGTTCGGCGGCCGACTGTTCGGCTTCGTCACCTACCTTGAGGCCCACCAGCAGGACGTGATCACCGCCGAGATGGCGCTGGCGTGGGCGACCGACACTCCACGCTCGACCGATGAGGTGACCTGGAGCCGGCGGCTGATGATCGCCCGGATCTTCGCCCGCCACATGGCGGTACTGGATCCAGCCACCGAGATCCCGCCGGGCGATGTGTTGCCGCACCACTACCGGCGTGTCACTCCGCACCTCTACACCGACGCCGAACTTGCGGCGCTGCTGAGCGCCGCCGATGACCTGCTGCCGCCGCTGCGGGCGTTGACCTGGCGCACCCTGTTAGCTCTGCTTGCCGTGACCGGTCTGCGGACAGGTGAGGCGTGTCGGCTTGACGACGCCGACGTCGAACTGGACGACACGTTGGTGCTGGCCGTCCGCGACAGCAAGTTCGGCAAGGACCGGCAGGTGCCGATCCACCCCTCCACCGCGGCAGCGTTGCGGGACTACCAGCGCGCCCGCGACCGGGCGTTGCCGGCCACCGGCACGTCCGCGCTGCTGGTCACCACCCGAGGAACCCGGTTGGACGCCAACATTTCGCACACGTTCGCCGCGCTCGTCAAGTCAGCCGGAATCACCGTCCCCGCAGGGCAAAGGCCCCCGCGGCTGGCAGACTTCCGGCACTCCTTCGCCACCGCGACGCTGCTGGACTGGTACCGAGATGGCGCCGACGTGCACGCCCGCATACCGCGCCTGAGCACCTACCTCGGGCACGTCGACCCGAAGTCGACGTACTGGTACCTGACCGGCACGCCGGAACTGCTCACCCTCGCCGCCGCCCGGATCGAGCACGCCTTCGGAGCCAGCCATGACTGACCTGGCGCCGCTGCTGCAAGGCTTCTTCACCGACAGACTCCAGCGGCAACGCCACGCCAGCCCGCACACCATCACCGCCTACCGCGACGCGTTCACACTGCTGCTGCAGTTCGCCACCAGCCGCGTCAACCGTCGCCCGGCCCAGCTGAGTGTCGCCGACCTCGACGCCACGCTGATCACCGCTTTTCTGCAGCACCTGCACGCCGAGCGTGGCAACAGCGCGGCGACCCGTAACGCCCGCCTGGCCGCGATCCACTCATTTTTCGGCTACGCCGCCATGCACGCACCCGAACACGCGGCGGTGATCCAGCGGGTACTCGCAATCCCACCGCAGCGCTGCGACCGTGCAATCGTCAACTACCTCACCCGCGACGAGGCCGAGGCACTCATCGCCGCCCCCGACCGCGGCACATGGCTTGGCCGACGAGACCACGCACTGTTGCTCCTCGCCGTGCACACCGGGCTCCGCGTCTCCGAACTCACCGGACTTCGCATCGCCGACGTCTACCTCGGCGCTGGCCCACACGTGCGCTGCACCGGCAAGGGACGCAAAGAACGCTGCACGCCACTGACCAAACCCGCTATCGCGGTGTTGCGGGCCTGGCTCACCGAACGCGCCGCCCAAAGCCCGGACCCGCTGTTCGCAACTCGCCACGGCACCGCTTTGAGTCGCGACGCCGTCGCGCACCTGGTCACCAAACACGCCGCCACTGCAGCGGCTACCTGCCCGTCAATCACCGAGAAGACAATCACCCCACACACGCTCAGGCACACAATGGCCCTGACCCTGCTGCACTCCGGCGTGGACGTTACCGTGATCGCACTGTGGCTCGGGCACGAGTCCACCGACGCAACTCAGATCTACCTGCACGCCGACATGAGCATCAAAGAGCGGGCCCTGGCGCGCACCACCCCATCGTCGGCAGGAACGTTGCACCGATACAAACCGCCCGACACCCTGCTCGCGTTCCTCGCCACGCTATGACACGTGCACGGCCGCCGAGTTATGCCGCGCGCACCAGCCCAAACCCCCACCGGACACAGCATCTCGTCGGCCCGTGCGGCATAACAAGGCATGCGGCATAAGCGGACGATTTCGTCACCAACGGCAGCAGGGACGATGCGCAACGCCTGCACGAACAGGTCGCCGGGGTGCTCGCCGGAATCGGGCTGCGGCTCTCGCCGTCCAAGACCCGGATCGCGCACCTAAGCGAAGGGATCGACTTCCTCGGCTTCACCCTGAAGTGGAGGAAGACCCGTGGCGGCGGCAAGTGGCACTGCGCGACGATGATCGCGGACAAGTCGTTCCGCACCATCAAGCAGA
>DATCFU010000020.1:0-4812 GCA_036509315.1 Acidothermaceae bacterium | reverse complement strand
CACGCCGGCCAAAAGATCCATGTGGAACTCGAACTGGACACAGCACCACCCCAGGTCACTGTCCCGCAGGAGTTGGTTGCCGCCCTCACCCAGGCAGGGCTCCTTGAGGTATTCGACAAACTTGCACCGTCGCGGCGAAAGCAGTACGCACGACAGATCAATGATGCGAAGGCAGCCCAAACCCGAGACCGACGCATCGCAAAGATCGTCGCCGAACTCGGTTAGTCCAAGGGCAGACATCCGACTCTGCCGCGTTGACGCGTGTTTGGGGGCTTGCCGATGAGCCGATGTCTGGAAATCTCACGTGGCAAGAGCGCCGCCTCAGATTTGAAGCAGGCCAAGCGCAACTGCGACCCTCCTGACTAGCGCGAATATCGCAGGAACGACGAGGCATCTGATGAGGTACATGACGCGACTCGCTGCGGCGCCTATGGGCGTGCTCGCGGCTGGATGGACGCTTCACATTTGCCCGCTGAACACCAACGCGAAGACGCGAGCGCGGTGAACACGACTGACCGATCTCGTCGCCGCGGCCGCGGGGCGACCCGCCGCTGGCAGATCGCACGTGGTTCTGATCGCGGAGTCGGCAGAAGGTGGCTGGGGGATCAACGGCCCTGCCAACATCAGCGCCGACATCATTCCCGCGGCGAGGCGCCAACTCACCGGCCAGCAGCGGGCGGTGCCGGCCCGGCCGACGAGCTGGGTTGAAAGCTCCCGGCGCAACGTCTGAATCGGTTCGCCAGGTGCGGCCCGGTACACCAACGAAGTTGACTACTGCAACGCTTGAGGGCATGAGGCGCGCAGCAAACCCGTTGGTGGTGTGGGTCGGTGTGATCGCCGCGGCTCAGGCGGTGTTGCTGATCGCAACGAGCACCCGGTATGGCTATCACCGCGACGAGATGTACTTCATCGTGTCCGGCTCGCACCCGGCGTTCGGTTACCCTGACCAGCCGCCACTGGTGCCGTTGATCTGTTGGGCAATGAACCACCTGGCGCCTGGTTCGCTGCTGGTGCTGCGGCTGCCGTCAGCGGTGGTCGCCGCGGCGACCACACTCATCGCTGGTCTGATCGCTCGAGAGGTCGGCGGTAGCTCGAGGGCGCAGGTGATCGCGGCGCTGTGCACGGCGTCGTCCGGCTTCGCCTTGGCTACCGGGCATTTCGTGACGACGACCACCTTCGATCTGTTGAGCACATCCGCGTTGTGTTGGTTGTTGGTCCGTGCACTGATCCGGGGCAGCGGTCGCTCGTTGCTCGCTGCTGGGGTGGTTGCGGGGCTCGGCTGCGAGGCCAAGCCACAGGTCGCCTTCGTCGCGATCGTTGCCGTCGCCGTGCTCGCCGTGATCGGCCCGCGGTGGCCGTTTCGCTCGCCGTGGCTCGCCGCGGGGATCGTTGCAGCTGCGTTGATTGCTGGCCCCTATGTGATCTGGCAAGCGATGCACGGGTGGCCGCAGTTGACGGTCGCCGGGAACATCGGTGGCTCGGCGGAGGGTGGTCGCGCGGGGTTCATTCCGTTCCAGCTGGTGATGGTGAGCCCGGTGCTGGTACCGGTCTGGATCGCCGGGTTGTGTGCCCCGTTTCGGCGGCCGGGCCTGCGC
Organism: Acidothermaceae bacterium; assembly: GCA_036509315.1. Classification (GTDB taxonomy): domain Bacteria; phylum Actinomycetota; class Actinomycetes; order Acidothermales; family Acidothermaceae; genus PALSA-607. The sequence goes on along the minus strand of DATCFU010000020.1, from coordinate 3,217 downwards.
GACGTCCGCTTCCTGCCGGTGCTCTATGTCGTCTTGGCGGTTGCCTACATCGTCGGTAACGGCAAGGCCTACTACCTCGCCAGCCTTTACCCGGCACTGCTGGGTGTGGGGGCGCTGCCCGCGGCCGATTGGACACTGCGTCATCGTGCCCGTGTCCGCACGTTGCTGTTGAGCGTTGGCGTTGCGCTTTCGATCGTGGTCAGCGCTGTGATCGCGCTGCCCTTGCTCCCGACCACCTCACTTCAGGGCAGCGCCGTTATGGCGATCAATCCCGACCAGGGCGAGACGGTCGGCTGGCCGACATTCATTGACACCGTCAGCCAGGCGTGGCACTCCCTCCCTGCTGCGCAACGCGCCGACACGGTGATCTTCACCAAGAACTACGGCGAGGCCGGCGCGGTCGACCTGCTCGGCGCATCGCACGGACTTCCGCGCGCCTACAGCGGACACAACGGATTCAGCGAATGGGGTCAGCCCGCTGCGAGCGCCACGAGTGCTCTGGTGCTGGGGTACGACGCCCCGGCCGACGCCGCACCCTTTTTCGTCGGATGCACGACGCTGGCACATATCGACAACGGCGTCGGTCTCGACAATAACGAACAAGGCCTGCCGCTTATGTTGTGCAACCCGTCGGAAGCCTGGGCGACGCTCTGGCCACACCTGCGCCACTACGACTGACCCAATCAACGCCCCGCGCACCAGCCGCAATACCACGTCGAGGCCCGCATCGACTCGACCGCTCGCCCGCAAGTTAAGCCCGTGGCGGCAGTGGCTGAATCTGCCCCGATGTCGAAGTACCGGATCTGCCGCGTTGACGCGCGTCTTCTCGCAGCCATGGCGTACACGCGCGAGCTCTCGGCATTCAGCCATATCTGGCAGTACGGACCGGGGCTTCAGGTCGTGGATGCCGGCGAGCTCGTGACAGCTACCGGCGAGTTCGCTGCGAGGGACGGCGCGGACGAGGTGATTCCGAAGAGTGCGTTGAGTTTGTCCGCCAACGGGCTGGTGCCGGACGTGGTGTACTCGGCAAGTGTTGGCTGGCTGACGCCGTCGGCGGTGACGACCACGCTGCCGCACGGGCCAGCCTCGAACACCAGCGTTCGGCCGCCGGTGGTGAAGGTGATCATCGTGGTGGGCGTCGGCGGGCAGGACCGTTCCGCTGGGAGCTGGGTGTCGAGGGCGTTCAGCATGGCTGCGAGCTGCCGTGCCGTGGCCTGGCCCAACTGGACCGAGGTCGCCGGGTCCGAGCTGATCAACGCCGCGGTGGCGTCGGTCACGGTGTCTGGCACGTGTTCGGCGGCGGTGCGTACCGGCCGCCAGATCACGCCGACGTTGATCCGCACCGCGACGTTGCTCCCGTCGGCAGTCGCTTCCACGCCGATGATCGGCGGCCCATAGTCAGCTGTTTGCGTGCCGGTGAACAGCTCGTCTTGTTCGGTGAAGCCGGGCCCGCTGCCATGGCCGACGCCGCCGCTGCTGAAACCCGGGAGTGGGTGCGCGGTTTCGAACGCGAGCACGCTGGCCTCGGTTCCGGGCACCACGAACCAACCAAAAGCTTGCACCAGATTCGTCGAGACCTGGGTGGCGCCTGGGTCAGCAAGAATCGAGGCTGGTGCCGACGGCTGGGATTGCGCACCGGGCGGTAGCTGCACATCAGTGAGGAGTTTGTTGACCAGTTGCTGGGCGACAGTGCGCCGGGCGGCGTCCGTGGTCACTGGGCTGGCCGAACCGGATGTGGCGGCAGGACCGGACGACGAGGGTGCTGAGCCGGTTTGCGCAGAGCTGGCGCATGCCGTTAGTGGCCAGGCTGCGACAAGCACGCTTACCGCGATCCGCCATCGCATTCGCATGGCCATTGGACGCATCCTCGGCTCGACCGGTTTCGCAAGGACGGCGACCGTATAAACCGCCGAACCCGGGAGATCCCGGTAAACCAAGGGTATTTCCCGGCCCGTCTATGCAGACGCAGGGGCGCTCGGTGGATCCGCGACGAATGGACGGAACAGAACGCGCACATCTGCCGCTTTGAGGGCGGCTACGCTCGCCCGACTCTGCCGCAGTGACGGGCGTTTTGCTTCCGGCAGTGCCCGTAGCAGATCACCCACATAATGCCGCGACGCGTGCGCTTTTGGTCTCGCGCCGAGGCGGTTAGTGCGGCGAAGGTCAGTGGCCTAACCCTGTTAGGGGATCAGGGTGGCGAGTGCTTCGATTCCCACGCCGTCGGCGGGTGAGCCGCCGTTGCATGCCGCGGCGTCGAGATGCTCGACCAGATAGACGGTGTAACTCGTTGCCACCGGGGGCGTCGCGACGACGACGGAGTTCGCGGTGGTCCCGCTCGGCGCGGTAGCGGTGTTTAGCGCTGGCGTCCCGGCCGGTCGCGTTAGGTGGAGTGCCGTGTCGAACGAGCCGAGGCTGAGCGAGAACACTCCGGTCGCAAAGCCGGTGAAGACGGCGCGGGCAGCTAGCCCCGTTTCGGTGCCGGCGCTTAGCGAGCGGTTCGGCGGTTCGCCAGCGGTGGGATCGGGTGCGCTCGGCGTCGAGGAGGGGTTGGCGACAACGTCGATGCGTGCATCTACCAGCCTCGCGCCGCCAACAGTGAAGCGGACACCGATGTTGCTGAACGGCCCGTGCAGGGTCGGGAACGTGCCAGGGGTTTGCGCTTTCAAGACCTGATCGTCCACGATCGCCGTCGCCAAGGTCGCCAGGCACGGCTCCCCGTACCCGGCCCAGCTGCCTGAAGCGGATGCCGGGGTCGTGCTGGCGGCGAGCGACGCGCTTGGGGAGCCGGCGGTGTCCGAAGCAGCTACCGGCGCCGCTGGACTGCTCGCGCAGCCGACGGCTGCAGCTGCAACCACGACCGCGACCGCGACAGCACCCGTCCCGCGCCAACCGAAGGTCACATCACTAGCCTGCACACATAGTCGTCAGTTTCGCCAGCGCAACGTCCGCTCTTGCCGCAATGACGCAGCCTTCGCACTGCCGTGTTGACTGCAGCCCGATGCCAAGCCGTTGGTCTGCGTTGAGGCCATCCGGGTGGAAGGATGCACGCATGGTGAGGGGTCGCGTGAGTGTTCGGTGCCGGTGCGCGCCGATCGCGATCGCAATCGGTGTTGGGCTCGCGTCTGTGTGCGGGTGCGCGTCACATGCCGAGTCTGCGGCGCCTGCTCGCGCTAGTAGCGCGGCGCCAATCTCAGCAGGGCATTCGGTCGCGAGTGCT
>DATCFU010000019.1:0-3278 GCA_036509315.1 Acidothermaceae bacterium | reverse complement strand
AAGGCGCTCGGCGAGTGTCTCGCGCGAAGATCGGCGGCCCACAAGTGCGCTTCCGGGTGTCAGGTCGGCACAACATCAGGCGAGCGCACGTTTCCGCTACCCCTGACCGCCAGGTTGCAAGTCACGAGCCCACAGGTCGCGACAACGAAGTGAGGTCGGCGACTTCTCAGGCGCTCCGGTCGATGTCGACGACGGTAGCAACGAAGTCCGCTGCGGACATCGGACGACCGTACAGAAATCCTTGGGCATACTCGCACCCGAGCGCGAGGACCTCGTCATTTTGGCGAGCCGTTTCCACCCCCTCGGCGGTGACGGCAAACCCTAGAGCGTGAGCTAGGTGTGTTACCGCTGAGACGATCGTGCTGCCGCTTTGCGCTACCCCGATGTCGGCGATGAAGCTCTGGTCGATTTTGACTACATCGATTGGCAATCGGCGAAGGTAAGTCAGTGAGGAGTAGCCCGTCCCGAAGTCGTCTAGTGCAAGTCGGATACCGAGTTGCTTCAGATCGGCGAGGACCGTCATCGCGCGTTCGATATCTTCGATGAACACGTTCTCGGTGATCTCCAGCACCAGAGCCGCAGGGTCCATCCGGGTGCGTTTGAGGATCCCAGCGACGGTGGAAGGGAACGTCCAACTCATCAGTTGACGGGCTGAAACGTTGACCGCCACATCCAGGGCCATGCCGCGGTGCAACCAACGACCTCGATCCTGGCAGGCCCGCTCTAGGATCCACGCACCGATCTGGACGATGAGGCCGGTCTGCTCTGCGATGGCAACCATCGTCAATGGCGATACGGCCCCCCGCGCCGGGTCTGTCCAACGCAAGAGCGCCTCCACTCCCACGATGTTTCGGTCGGCACAACGCAGAATTGGTTGGTAGGCAACGTCGAGCTTGTTGCCGAGAAAGGCGGCACTAAGGTCGGCCTCCAATGTGGTGCGGTCGTCGTGCCGCATAGCCTCACGCAGATCGATGACCTGATGCGCGCTGCCGTCGTTACGTTTCGATTGGTACATCGCCGTGTCTGCCTTGATTAGGAGCTGATCGGAGATCTCTTCACCCGGGCCTGCGTACGCGACGCCCACGCTTGCCGTGACCGCGACCGGCCCAACAGACAACGCGAAACGGTCGGTGAACGCATCCTCGACGCGCTTGCCTAGTGCTTCCACGTCCTGGGCGCTGGTCAAGTCCTCGCACAGAAATACGAACTCGTCCCCGGCAAATCGCGCGAGAGTGTCACCAGGGCGGACCAATGCCGAAAGTCGTTGCGCGACGGCGATAAGTAACTCATCCCCGACGTGGTGACCATGGCTATCGTTGACCTGCTTGAAATGGTCCAGATCCGCGAACAAGACCGCCGCCGCGGTATGCGAACGCGACGCCCGCAGCGCCGCATGGTCGAGCCGCTCATGCAACAGCGCGCGGTTGGGCAGGCCGGTCAGCGCATCGTGCAAAGCGCTGTGTTCGAAACGGTCGGACGTCGCACGTGCCTCGTCTCGAGCCTGGGCGTTCAGCAGATACGCGGTCGCGACATCGGCGAGCGTCTGCGCGGCTGCCATATCGTGGGGATTCAATCCCCCCGCGGTCTCCCTGTAGAGGTCCAACGCACCAAGCCGACCCTCCCCATGGCGCAGCGGAAAGGTGAAGACCGCGACCAAGCCAGCCTTCAGCGCGGCCGGGCCGAACTTCGGAAACCGAGTGTCCTTCGCCAAGTCCGGGACAGAAACCGCCTCTCCAGACTCATACGCCAACAGACACGGACCTTGCCCGACATCGGTCTGCAACCGCTCGAACCGGAGCGCCGACTCATCGGAGGCCGCGATGTAATGCGGCGCCGACCCAGCGGAGATCAACGTGACGCCTGCGGCCGAGATCGGCAGCACGTCGACGATGCGCTTGACCAAGTGATCGAGGATGCCCTGGATCGGGAAATCAGTGGCCAGCGTCCGCGCGAACTCGCTCAGCACTGCAGACAACTTGTCGTCGTCCATGTCACCGCCAACGGCAGGAGGGGGGCCGCAGACGGTCTAGACGGACTACCAACAGTGACCATACCATCACAGAGCGCTCTGTAAACCGATAATTCCCCCATTCGGCGGCAAGTGGGGCGAGCCTGTACCCGGCTTGGTGACACCGATTAGCGGGTGGACCTATCCCTGCAACCGGACGACGGTACGCCGACACGTGCCGTCAGCGGCGGAAGCCCGACCATGCGCTCGATCGCTGCAACCCACGCCACCGCCGAGTCAGCTCGGCCGCTGCCACCAGCGTCATCGAAATGCCGAAGCCGACCCATTACACAGTGGCCGCGAACGCGCCCACGATCGCTGGGCCTTCGTCGCCGTCGTGATCCTGCCGCCTCACTCGATTCGATTAGCGAACCACGGCGCCCAACGGGTAGGACGGCGTCGTGTCCTGCCTGGGTCACGCTGACCGCCGATCGTGGCGACGGGTTCGCGTCGACCAAGAACCTCACGGGGGATGACGCAACGGCAGCTCCCGCTCCCGGACCGCGGCCGCGGGCGTACCGACGGGCCTGCGCCACATCCTCGGCTTCCAACTTCGGCAGACCAGCGAGGATCTCGGATGTGGTCATCCCGTTCGGCCACCAGCGCCACCACCGTGGCCACCGGGATCCGCAGCCCGCGGATACAAGGCTGGCCGGCCATCTTGTCCGGCTCGACGGTGATGCGATCGAAAATCACACCTCCAGCGTAGAGCCCGACCAGTTCACGGGGCCATTGCGATCACCTCAGCACATCCCAAGGGCGCGGACCGGCAAACGCGCGAAGCGCGTCCTTAGCGGGGCCGTACGGGCGGTAATCGGGACTACTACGGACGACAGCGGTCAAGATCAAAACGGATATGCGCAGGTCAACGGCCATTTTCACGCTCAAACTAGAACGTGTCCCGCTAGCCTTCCAAGCTGACCATGCCGGTTCGATCCCGGTCACCCGCTCCACCGGAACCCGTTGCTGTGCAAGGGTTTTCGTGCGCCCCGGTGCGGCTGGTGCTTCCGACCTATGTCGATGCCCATCGGCCCTCGCATACCGGAAGGCTCAGAACTCCCAACAGTCTAGGTGCCGCTATCGGGATAGCCGCGTGTCGCTCGGCCCCGTCGCGCACCTCCGACGAGCCCTTCACCCGCCGGAACACGCGACATTGCCGAGCCGCGTCTCCCGACAGAGTCGGACTAGGTGGGTAACCCGAGTCACGGCCGACGCCGCTCGGTTCGACCTCCGGTCGCGCTACAACCCGGCGAATTGTGCGAGCATGACG
>DATCFU010000018.1:0-3716 GCA_036509315.1 Acidothermaceae bacterium | reverse complement strand
CCAGAGTTCATTCTCAACGGATGACCGTTTTGCGACCGGTAGCTCACCCTTAGACAGCAACAATCTCACTGAGCTCAGCGTTGTGGATGAAGGCGAGAGATCCGCTTAGCGATCGGACTGCTATCGGCGAGGCTCAGAACGACGTTCGGTGATGAAGCGGTGGATGGCCTCGTTGGCGTGGTCCTGAAATGACGGGTTAGCCAGGTCGGGGATGAAGTCTGCTTGGCTGACCATGGGACCCTTAAGCGTGTTGGCCGCGCTGGCGTAGAACACGCCGCTCGACAGGGTCGGGTCGGTGACGCCGTCGACCAGTCGCTTCGCGCCCACGTCAAGTTTGTGGGAGAGACCCAGGATGGGCATGACGTACTTGGCCGCTATACGCATCGGCAATGGGAGGTCACTGGCTGCTTGGGTGCCGACGGTGTTGCCGGGGCTCACGGTGACGAAGCGGCGGTCGGGGTGTTGGCGCGCCAGGTAGGCCATCCATAGGGCGCCAATGTACTTGGCCTGCGCGAAAGCTAGGCTGAAGTCAGGCTTTCTGCTGGCGAAGTAGCTGCCGTCGATGACAGTGGCGAGCTCGTCGGCTGAGGTTGAGAGGAACGATGGCCCCTTCATCCGCAACTTCGGGAGCCCCCTGACTGCTTCACTTCCGGCGAAGACCGCAACCTCGCCAAGCCGCCCCTCGGCCAGTAGTCCTTCGAGGAGGACGACGTGGCCAAGAACATTCGTCGCGAACACGGTGGTGACCCCGTCAGCGGTCAAGCCCATCGACTGCGGTCCAATGACACCAGCGTTCATGACCAACGCGTCGACGGATCCGTTGACGGCCGCAAGGCCAGCGCGCACCGAACCCAGATCGGCGACGTCCATGACAACGATGTCGAAAATGCGCCGCCCAGTCGCGGCTTCGAGCTCAGCCTTCGCCGTTATCGCCCGATCTCGGTTCCGGCACGCCAAGTAGATCCGCGCCATCTCAGGACGTAATGCCAGTTACCGGGCCACGTCCTTGCCGATCCCGGCGTTGGCGCCGGTGATGAGCACCGTCTTTCCTGGGAGTGTGCTCATGTCGCTACTCGGCCACCATCGACCGCAAGGGTGACCCCGTGCACGAAGCTGGCATCATCGCTGGCGAGGAAGACGATCGCCGCAGCAAGCTCCTCGGGCTCAGCTACGCGACCTGCTGGTGCTAGAGCGGCGAGCTGATTCACCATCTCGTCGGGGACTGCTTCCATCATCGCGGTGCGCGTCGGACCGGGCGCAACGGCGTTGACCCGAACACCACGCGGGCCGTATTCGGCCGCCCAGGCCTTCGTCAACAGTTCGAGAGCGGCTCGGCTGGCGCCATACAGAGCCATGCCGGCCTGCCCGAAACTGGCGACCATCGTGGAGATGTTGACGATCGAACCCCATCCGCGTTCGGCCATCGCCGGTGCTAGGGATGCGACGAGGAAGAACGGAACCTTGACGTTCAATGCAAAGCTCTCGTCGAACTCTGCTTCGGTGGCTGCGTTGCTTGGTCCGAGCAAGGCGACGCCAGCGTTGTTGATGAGGATGTCAACGTGACCGTCGCCTGCCTCAGTGGCCCACTCGACCAGCTCCTGGGCCGATGTCAGGTCGCTCAATGTGGTGAGCCAGAACGCCGCGCTGCCTCCGCTGCCTTCGATCTCGGCGACCACGTCTTTGGCCCGTTGTTCGTTGCGGCCCACGACTAGGACGTGAGCGCCACGGGCGGCCAAGGCGATGGCCGTGGCCTTGCCGATCCCGCTCGTCGACCCCGTTACCAGAGCTGTCTTGCCCTTTAGGTCAGTCATTCGCTGTTTGGTCCCCTCATATCAAAATGGGTTGCGCAACTCACTATGTCGTAGCCGGACTGGGCTGTCAAACTCAGAATCCCTGCTAGCATCGGTGCATGGTCAACGAGGCGAGTGACCGGCCGAAGCTCACCGCCAAGGGAGCACTCACCCGGGCACGAATAGTGGAGGAGGCCGCCGCGCTGATCCATGAGCGCGGGGTCGCGGCGACCACCTTGGAAGACGTCAAGGTGGCAGCGGAAGTCAGCGGCTCGCAGCTGTACCACTACTTCCCCGACAAGAACGAACTCGTGCAGGCGGTCATCGACTACCAAGCCGACACCATCGTCAAGAACAACCGGCACGCGCTCGGCAGCGCGAAGGGAGTCGAAGCCTGGCGGAAGATGGTGATCACCGGGGTGAGGAGCACCCAAGGGAAAGGGGGCTGCGCACTTGGTTCGCTCGGTGGCCAACTCGCCGAGAGCGACCCCGAGGCCCGAGCGCTCATCGCGGCCGGATTCGATCAGTGGGCAGCCGCCATCAGCGATGGACTGCGAGCTCTACATGCCGACGGGAAGCTCTCGTCCGACATCGACCCGGACGACCACGCCACTACTCTGCTCGCCACCCTCCAAGGAGGGCTTCTGCTCGCCCAGGTGCAACGCAGTACCCGCCCGTTCGAAACTGCGGTCGATACCCTCCTCGCCCTCACCATCGGCAGATCAGCCCAATGATCCGGCAAGGTCAGCGTCCGGCGGTGACCTTCGCAACGCATCCGCAACTGCCGCCGAGCGCGTCGAGTGAACGCACTCAAATCAGCGATGACGCACGTGCGAACCTGCCGAAAGTAGTGCGCGCCTACGGACCGGGCGCGAGGAGAACGCCGGGCTAGCCCTCGGCGTTCTCGAGGTGTGTGGACATGCTGGGCGGAGATGCACACTCGCGACTGGGACCCGCAGCCCGCGGATGCAGGGCTGGCCGGGCATCTTGTCCGGCTCGATGGTGATGCGATCGAAAATCACACCTTCAGCGTTGAGCCCGACCGATGCGCGAGGCCTTGGCGAACACCCGAGCGGAGCCCAACGACGCCGACCCTGAAACGTGCGAAGCGGGGCCGTAGCGGGGCCGTACGGCCGGTAAAATGCGACCTAATACGGACCATAGCGGTCAAGATTCCAAGCAGATACGGGCAGGTCAACGGCCATTTTCACGCTCAAACGGGAACGTGTCCCGCTAGCCTTCCAAGCTGGATATGCCGGTTCGATCCCGGTCGCCCGCTCCGCCGGAAAACCCTTACACAGCAAGGTTTTTCACGCGCTGTCGGCCGTCCCGTGCTTCTGAAACGTGGATTTTGGGTCCCTAACGCGGCCGTACGTACACACCGCCGTGCCTGGACCAGCCCGGCAATCTGACGCGACAGCACGGTCCACGACAACCACCAGAGCACTCAGATCCGCCGGACAGCATCGGACGCACGATCACGCAAACGGCTCCTGATTTCATGCCCGCGGTTCCAACCCACGCGGCTGGCTCACTCGGGCGCACCCATTGCACTTCTTGCGTTGCGCAAGCGTCATCGAGTTGACCGCTCTGGGTGTGCGCAGTCGCCGCGTGAGGCATGGCTTCGTCACGACGTTGCGAGGGCGGCGGCCCGGGCGTGGGTCCGGGCCGCCGCCCTCGCGTCGACGCTGGGAGTGTTCAGGTCCAGGTGGTGTCACGCATCGTCGTCCTCCTTTCCCGTTGGAAGCCCGAGCGGCAGCCGGGGCGGAAACAGGGGGTTGCGACGCCTCCTCTTGACGATCAGGAGGAGTCGCGGCCGTCCCGATGAAAATGGTGCGCCCACCTACCGTGACAGAGGCCCCGCAACACCCCTAAGGTGACGACAAGATCGTCCGTTTCGGGCTGTTGTGAGCTTGAGGCCTGACA
>DATCFU010000017.1:0-8127 GCA_036509315.1 Acidothermaceae bacterium | reverse complement strand
ATCTGGTCGAGTCCGCGCCGACCTCGGATTGCCGGCGCCGTCCGCGCCGCAGGCCACTCTCAACGACTAGGTCCTAGTTCTCCGCGGCAAGGTCCGATCGGTCGGCAGAGAAGCTCTTTCGCGACCGCACTCAACTGCCGATGACAGTGCGTCCGGCATTCGATACTCGTGCAAGCCCGGAGGTCCTCAGCGAGTGGGAAATTCCTTGACTTCGGTGCCCAGCCGTTCGAAGTCCGGCATGATTCTCGGGTGGATGCAGCTGAACGCATTGCGGTACATGCCGGATATAAGGCGGAGTTCACTCGGCACCTGAAGGTCGCGGGCAAGGTCTTCGCTACCGATGGCTGGCATCTGACCAACACCGGTCTGATCTACCACGGGCCCGAGGGGCACTGGGGCACGTCGTCCTTCGAGAGCCCCCCTTCCCCAGCAGGGCGCAACTCGGTGGTCGATCATTTTCTGGAACGGGGACCAGCCAATGGTGACGCGTGAATTTCTTGTCTCCGAAGCTCGCCGGATCGGCGAGGAAGTCGCGGCCAAGTGGGCCGACGAGGTCGATCGAGACGGCCGGTTCCCGGCCGAGACGGTCGCCGAACTACGCACCTCGGGACTCCTCGGTGCGATGGTGCCTGCGCGATGGGGCGGTGCCGGCGCCAGCGTTCAGGAGATGTCCGGCGCCATCAGCGCGATCGCCGAGCACTGCGCGTCGAGCGCGCTCGTGCTCGCGATGCACCAGATCCAGATCGCCTGCCTCGCGGGTCACGGGACAGACGCCGCGCGCGATCTGCTGCTGCCGAGAGTGGTTGCCGGAGAGCTGCTGATCGCCAACGCGAACAGCGAGGTGGGGCTCGGCGGCGAGCGGCGATCCAGCGGCTGCGCGCTCGAGCCGTCCGAGATCGGTTTCCGGCTCGACAAGCAGGCGTCGACCGTTTCCTACGGCGAGTACGCCGACGCGATCATGGCGACCGCGCGGCGTGCCGAGGACAGCGCTCCGCACGACCAGGTGATGGCGATCTGCGTTCGTCCGGACATGGAACTGGTCTCCACCGGCAGCTGGGACACCCTCGGTCTGCGTGGCACATGCAGCCGGCCCGGGCGGCTCACCGCCGATGTCCCGGCCGCTCTCGTCATCACCGATTACGCCGACGTCTTCGTGCAAACCTCACTGCCGGTCAGTCTGGTGTTGCTGGGATCGGTGTGGATGGGCATCGCCGAGGCCGCGGCGCGGCGAGCGCACAGCTCGGTGCGCGCCCAGGCCCGCAAAGCCCGGGCCCAGGTCAACGCTGGGAGCGCCTCGGCTCCGTCGATGGGCGCCTTCCGACTCGCCGAACTGAGCACCGTGCTGTACCAGATGCGCGACGTTCTCGGCATGGCCGCGTTGGAATACGAGCGGGTCAAGGGCACGCCCGAGGTCGAGCGCCTCCAGTTCACGGCCCGGATGGACACCCTGAAGTTGTCGGCGTCGGGCTTCGTCATCGACATCGTGCTCCGCTCGATGGCGATCTGCGGCCTGCCGAGTTACATGAACGGCTCGCCGTCAAGCATGGCCCGGTTGGTCAGAGACGCCCTCGCCGCACCGCTCATGATCAACAACGACAGGTCACTGCAGGCGTCGGCGCAGACCATGCTGATTCGCAAGGAACTGTAAGTGCGACCTCGGGTGGCCGTGCTGCATCACCCACGGTCCTTCTTCGCGCTCGACCTCTTCCGCGAGGTCGGCGAGTGCGCGGAACTGGTCTGGGTGGTCGACGAGGCCTGCGCGGGAGATCCGACGATGCGCAGGATCCTGCCGCGGTTGGGAACCGTCGTCGACATCTCCGGGCTGGACGTCGATACCGCCGCGAAATGCCTGAGCCAGGCTCGGCTCGACGGCATCGTCTCGTTCGTCGACGACAATGTGGTTACGGCGGCGCTGCTTGCCGACCGACTCGGGCTGCCGTACCACTCCCCCGAGGTGGCACGGGTCCTCGTCGACAAGCGTTCGCAGCGCGCCGCACTCGACAGCGAAGGAGTGCCCGGCCCTGGTTTTTGGTTACTGGCAGCGGGTTCCAGGACGGCGGACGTTGCGGCGCTCGCCGAGCGCATCAGTTACCCGGTCGTTCTCAAACCCGCCGAAGGCAGTGGTAGCAGGGGAATTCTGCTGATCGGGACGGCGGCGGAACTCGTGTCTGCCGTCGACGAAGGCGATCCGGCGACCGGCTACATCGTGGAGGAGTATCTCGACGACGACCCGGACCGCTCGCACGGCTTCGCCAGCTATTTCTCGATCGAGAGCGTGATCACTGCGGGACACACCGATCACGTGGCGGTCACCGGCCGTTTCGCGCTCGCAGCACCGTTTCGCGAGACGGGAAACTTCATACCCGGCGTCCTCGAGCCGGCGATGCGGGCACCGGTACTGGCGATCGTCGACGATGCGATTCGGGCCTTGGGCATCACGAGTGCCGTCATGCACACCGAGATCAAACAGACACCCGACGGACCAAAGCTGGTCGAGGTCAACGGCCGTCTCGGTGGCCGGCCGCCGTTCGTGCTGGGCAGTGTCAGCGACATCAACCTCTTCCAGGTGGCGTGCGAGGTGGCCGTCGGTGACGCGGTCACGGTGGAAAACTTGGCGACCTGCCGTGAAGTCGGCTTCTGGCGGATGATTCAACCCCCCCAAACGGCAAGACGCGTCAAAGCCATCGACGGGGTGAAGGACATCTCACAGCTCCCCGGCGTCGACAGTGTCAGCCTCGACCGGCATCCGGGTGACACCGTGGATTGGCACGCCGGCACCGCCTCGCAGGTCGTCACGGTGCGCGGTCGGGTCGCCGATCACAAGACGCTCGCCCAGGTGATCAACTCGATCGATCAGCTGCTAAGGATCGACTACGAATCCGCCGACGACCGAGGCCCTAGTGTCGTGCGCCGGGTGTTCGTAGCCCAAAGCAGACCTTCGTGATGCGGTAACGCAGCAACATCCTCATTGCCGTGAGCGCGACGTCATCCGTTAGTTCTTAGTCGGTGCGGCGCCCGGCGATCATCGATTGCGTGTGCCGCAGACCTAGCTGCCTTTGCTGCGAAGTCTCTCGTACTTCGAGAAGTGCCGGGTCCTGCCCTCAATCTCGACCACTTCCCAAGGGCCATCGACCTTATTGAAGCCGCTGTTCAGTGCGACGATGGTCGACGCATAATTTGCGTCTTCCACCTTCAAGAACACCCGGTCTAGGCCGCCGTCACCGAGTGCCCATTCGGTGATTAGTAGGAGCGCATGTCGTGCGATGCCACGCGATCTGGCCCAAGGCGCGACCCAGTATCCGGCTTCAGCCTCACGAAGCAGGGCGTCGACATTTAGCAGGCTGCAGGAACCCAGAACTGTGTCAGTCGAGTGATCGGTGACCGCGAAGTTCGCACTGTGACCTGTGAACCAATGATCCCGGCTCTGGGCCACGAACTGCTCAGCATGCTCGCGAAGATACGGCGCCGGAACCTGCGTGAAGTATTGGATGTCGGCGTCTTGGCACGCACGGAACACCGATGCCGCATCCTCGGGGAGCCAAGATCGGAGCCGTATCAATCCGTCCGCTAGAGACGGTTGCACCACAGGCCAGCGTCTCGTTCCCTCGCGACTAGCCTGCGACCCCGAGACGTCCATGCCCAACAGTGTGCCCACGAATGCCTCGATGCGCCTACGCTGCTTGGTGCCGCTGGGCGATGATCAACTGACGTCTGCGCCGTGACGCCAACATCCGATAATGCCGCTGACAAGGTCGTTTCGACCGCGGCCCGATCGTGTCGCGACGGGCTCGGCTGGTCGGCGACCGAGGCCGCCGACGTCACCGGCGACGGGTCAAGTCAACGTGTGAAGCGGCCGACGGTCAACGTGACATGACGGACTTCACCGTGCGCACCCGGACGTGGCTCGCCATCACCCTGCTGATGGCGAGCGTCGCAGGGATGGCCGGTTGCATCAAGATGGGCGAAGACGGGACGGATTTCATGATCGTCAACGGGACGAGTCAGACGGTGACGGTCCACCCGCATTTCGAGCCTTCGAGCCAGCCCGCCCCGCCTACCGACAGGGGTCTTGACCAGCTCATCACCCTGGCCCCCGGAGCCAGCCAAGGAGAGCGGTTTCCGTTTGTGCCGAACGAGTGTGTCCATCTTGACCTTGAGGTCTACAACAGCAGCGGCATCCTCGTAGCGACCCACCCCGCACCGATCTGCACGGACAAAACCGGGAACGGCGGCACCTGGACAATCACCACTCGATGACCAGACGACCCGACACCCGCCGCATGCTTTCGCGGAACGACCGTCAGCGAAGACAAGCCGTCGTGTGGTGGGTTCAAGCGCCCGGCTAAACGCACCAATCTGCCGCTGTGACTCACGCTCGGTCGTGCCGCGAGTTGCACGAATGCCTGCTGCGGCTCCTCAAGGTGAGTGTCGTGATCGCGGTGGTTGCAGAATGGCCGTGTCGTCTGGCGGTCGTGTGGGAGGAGCCTCAGCGTGCGGCGAGTACGGCCTCGCGTTGCGGTATTGACAACGGCTTCACGGCCTCGCGGATCGTCACTCCTGAGGCCCGTGATGACCTGGGGAGCAACCAGCGATAGACCAGGTCTGGACGCTTCTTGGCGGTATCGCGCAGCACCCACCCTATTGCCTTGCGGATGAAGAATTCGCTGTCATCAAGCATCGCATCCGCATATCGCGAGAAGCGCTCAAAAGTCTCCTTGTCCTCGCCGCAGCGCAACGAGCAGTGCGAGCATCGCGGAGCGACGGATCCAAAAGTCACTGTCGTTAGCCCAGCGGTCAAGCATGGAGCCAAGCTCCTGATAGCGGTCCACCAGTCGTCCAACGACATGTATGGCGAGCCCATCGACAAGAGCCCACGTTGCGGAATCACGAAGCAACTGCTCGATGACAGGCCCATCGGCAGGTCCAAGCGTGTCGCTGTACAGGTCAAGCAACTCCACCGCCACCAAGCGCCGCTCGTATACCGGAGTAGCCCATAGCGCAGTTGCGAGCGCGATGACCTCATCGTGGCTCAGTGTTGGATACGTCGAGGCAACACCCTTTGCTGCGGCACGGATCGCGGGCACGGTCGCGCCATAGTGCACCAGCTCGCTCTTCAGGTAGCTCCGATCGTGTCGAGCACGGTCAGGACTGCCTCGGCTTCGTAGCTCCTCATCGATTCCGCGAACCAACCGCTTGGCGTCCATTGGCTCGATGGTAGGGGTCCATTGGGCGCCTATGAAGGTGCCAGGTCCCATCGACGGTGATGTCGTCTAGCCTCCCTCGGACATCCGCTATTGCCGCGGGGCGCGCGGTTCGGCAGCTTGTCGGGAGCGGATTCATTGGCGTGGCCCCGAGGTCCCCGTAGTCTTTTGGGACACGACCGGCGTCGGGTGGTTCACCACCAGGAAGTGTTAGCGAGTTGGCATCGACCGCCTGGGTGCCCTCATTGGAAACAATCGAGGGGATCGGTATGGGCGCGAAACTCATCGATGGCGCCGCGGTGGCGCGGTCGCTGTTAGCGGACACAAAGCGGCGCGCGGCGGAGTATCTGAACCAGTCTGGTCGACAGCCGATGCTGGCCGCAGTGTTGGTCGGCGATGATGCGGGGTCGCGGACCTATGTCGCGATGAAGCGTCGACGTTGTGAACAAAACGGCCTCAGCTCGATCGTCATCGAACTCCCCGCCACCACGACCACGACCGAACTGGTCAAGCAGATCCGAGACCTGTCGGCTGACACGGCCATCGACGGCATTCTGTTGCAGCATCCCGTGCCCGGCCACATCGACGAACGCGCAGCCTTTGAGGCCATCAACCCAGCCAAAGACGTCGACGGGGTCACTATGCACAGCTTCGCCGCGATGGCGTTCGGCGAGCCAGGATTCCACTCGTGCACACCCGGTGGCATCGTTCGTCTGCTCGATGCCTACGGCGTCGAGCTTGCAGGTCGCCATGCTGTGGTCGTGGGCCGCAGCCCCATCCTCGGTAAGCCGGTCGGCATGATGCTGCTCGCACGCGACGCCACGGTCACGTTCTGCCATTCCAAAACAGTTGGGCTGGCCGACGTCGTACGGCAAGGCGATCTGGTCGTCGCCGCCGTCGGCCGGCCCGAACTGATCCGTGGCGAATGGATCAAGCCCGGTGCGGTCGTCATCGACGCCGGCTACAACCCAGGCAACATGGGAGACGTTGACTTCGCAGGCGCGAGCGCACGGGCGAGCCTGATCACCCCCGTGCCGGGCGGCGTCGGGCCGATGACCATCGCGGTCCTGCTGCAACAGACAGTGGCCGCAGCCGAACAAGCACGCTGACCCAGCTCACGAACATCCGATAATGCCGCGACGTACGCGCGAACCTGCCGACGAGCAAGCGGGTTGTCTCGTTCGCGCATGCCCGATGATGGCAGGGTGCTCACGCCTGAAGTGGCCCTGTTCGGTCAGCAGGTCGCGGATGCTCTGGCTCGCACCGTAGGTACGGATCTTGTCGGGGTGTACTTCGTCGGCTCGGTAGCCCTGGGCGGGTATGTTCCCGGCGAGAGCGACGTTGACATAGCCGCAGTGTCGAGCGCCGCACTCACGGATCCGCAGAAGCAATCGGTGGCGTCATCCGTCGTTGAGGCGAGTGCGCATTGCCCCACTCGCGGCGTGGAGTTCACGCTTTATTGCCGCGCCGTCGCGGAATCGCTTCCCGCAGGTGCTGACTTTGAGGTCAATGCCAACGGCGGACCACGAATGCCTACGGCCGTGCACCTGGACTCAACATCGGAGCCTGGGTTTTGGTATGTGCTGGACCGCGCAATCGCGCACCGGGCCGGTCTTGCAATCAGCGGGCCGCCGGCACAAGGGATCTTCGCTGATGTCCCTCGCAGCACCCTGCTAGAGGCCATGTATGAGTCGATGGTGTGGCATCGCGCTCACGAGAAGGCGACCCTGTACTCGGTGTTGAACGCGTGCCGCGCGTGGCGGTTCGCCGCGGTGGATGTGCTCGGGTCGAAACTCGAGGGCGCGGCGTGGGCTCATGCCCGCTGGTCTGACACGGGCGTGATCGATGCGGCGGTGGCTTTGCGGCGCGGGGAGACCGCGACGCTCGATGAAGCGGCGGTCGACGCGCTCCTTGCGTCCGTCGCAACGCGCCTGCGCGAAGCCGCGGACGCGTAGGCCATAGCAAAGACGCACGCATTGCCGCGTTGACGGACGTTGGGTGGTGCCGGGTTGAGGATGTTCGCCGACCGACGCGGGGACGGCAGCAGCAAGTCGCGTCCGGTTTGTTCACCCATGCACATGGGGATGTGATCAGGAACGTTAGTGCAGCCTGCACCTATTGCCTCGAGCTGGGAGAGGTGGGTGTCAGACCTCGATCCCGGCCGAGGGTGAGAAGTGGTCACAGACCGGACCGAGAGGACCACATGTTCGGAACTCTTACGCGAGATGAACTAGTCGCACGCCTGATCCGAGCTGGCGAGCTCGAGGTGTCGGGGGAAGATCAGACGGAGACCGACTCCTACTTCGATACCGAGAACTTCGCATTCCACGGTCCGGACGGATTCGATGCCGACTACAACGGGTTGACGGAGTACTTTCGCTCGGTCCGGGCCGCCTTCGACGATCGCAGTATTCGGCGAGGGATCATCGTCGCCGAGGGCCAGTACATGGCGTGTCAAACGTGGATCGACGGAACCTTCGTCCATCCGTTCACCCAGTCACCAGCCGGCACCGTGCAACCCACGGGTGCTCGTATCGTCATGGATCTGATGAACATCTTCCGGTTCAACGATGACGGTCGGCTCGTTGAGGAGTTCGTCAGGACTGACTACCGCAGCTTCCTCCGCCAACTCGGCGCAGCAGGCAGCTGACGCCTCGCCCTCAGCCATAGGAGCAGTAGAACGCGATCATGTTTGCCGCGATTACGCGCGTTCGGTCCATGTGGATGAGCTCGTTGGGCCAGCGCACGGAACCGCCTGGATGGGCAGTTCCGTCCAACGAGGGCTTGGGCGAATGAAAGGCTTCCGTCGTGACCGCTTGCCGTCGTCGCCGACTCAGCCATCCGTTGAGCGCCTCGGCCGCGCTCGTCTCGCTCGGCCTCATGTTGATCTGCTCGTGTACTGCCTCCCCGACGTCGGGTGATCCGC
>DATCFU010000016.1:0-31196 GCA_036509315.1 Acidothermaceae bacterium | reverse complement strand
GCAGACCGTCAGGGCCGGTCAGCGCCAGGCCCCGCTCCCGGGCCAGCCGAACCAGTTCTCTAGCGGCAAGCTGCTCGGCCGATTCGTCGACCGGCTGTCTCTTCGTCACATCGTTCAGTGTCGCGGTCATCACGGCACCTTTCCCGCCGAACCAGCGGCTCAGCGTGTCAGGCCGGAAACACCGTTAGATGCACAGTCCCGGGCTCACCAGCTCCGGCTAAAACGAGTGCCGACAGTGTCTGATCTCCACGCTGAGAAGTATGGCGTCGCGGAGTCTGGCTTACTGCGGGAACGCACTATTTTGCCGGTGTGATGGTTGTTCTGGGGCGCCTTCGCCGGTTCGTGATACGGGGGCATTCGTGTGGTTCGCTGGACGGCGCGGATGATGTGATCGTGATTGGTGTGCGGGTGTGCGACGAAGTGCGCCTCGGCGGCCCGTTGATGGGCCCGGTTCGCCGGTGGCGGATCTTGGGGCAGGGTCGGCTGCGCGCGGTCGTCGGTGTTGTTGTGGTGGTCGCGGTGGCGCAGGGATGTACTGGGGCTGGCTCTTCGCGAACTTCGGGTTCGGCATCCGCAACGGCGCGAACACCGGTTTCGGCTTCTGCGACAGCGCTCGCGCGCAGCTCAATCCCACCGGTGGCCGAAGGCACGACGCCGGTACCGTCGACAGCGCCGGCCTCGCCGGTGGCCCCTGTGGCCTCCCCGCCCGCGGCTACGTCTGCGGTTGCGTCGAGCGGTCCCGGGAGTGTGCTGGACGCGAAGGTCTTGCCGTCGGTGTTGCCTGCTGTGGTCTATCGGACGCAGGCGGCTGCGATCGGCGGTTTCGTGTATGTGGCGGGTGGGATCGATGCCGCGGGGGTCACTGTCGCCGGGGTGTATCGGCTCGATCCCAGCACGGGTGCGGTGACTCGCGCCGGTGCCCTCACCACGCCAACGCACGGCGCCGCAGCGTTGACGTTGGGTGGTCGGATTCTGGTGTTCGGTGGTGCCGCGGCATCGGTGCACACCACGGTGCAGGCGTTCGACCCCGCGACTGGTCAAACCACCGTGATCGGCAGGCTGCCCAGCCCACTAGCTGACCTGACCGCAGCGGCGGTGGGCAACCAGATGCTGCTGCTCGGCGGTTTCAACGGCGCGCGGGCCTTGGACACCATCCTGTCGACCACCGATGGCATGACCTTTCACCTCCTCGGGCACCTGGCCCAAGCGGTGCGCTATCCGGCGGTAGCGGTCGCCAGCGGCGACGTGTACCTGTTCGGTGGTCTGCTGGCCGGCGGGGAATACACCGGCACGTTCAGCACTGCGATTCAACGCGTCGACCCCACGAGCGGCACCACCACCGTGGTCGGGCATCTACCGATCCCACTCGCTCACGCGAAGGCAGTCGTGCTAGACGGGCAACTCCTAGTCCTCGGCGGATCGACCACCGGCGGCCCCAGTGCCACGATTTTCCGCTTCGATCCAACGACGGCGCAGGTGTCAAAGGTCGGGACGCTGCCGGCGCCGGCCACCGATGGCGCGGTGGCCACCGTGGGCGACACCGCCTATCTACTCGGCGGAATCTCCCGCGGCCCGATCGCCACCATCATGGCCATCGGGCTCGTCCCACCTGGATCGGCAACTTCGTAAGCGACTGCGCACGCCGGAATGGCTCGCCGAACATCCAAACGCACCAATCTGGCTGTGACGCACGCGCGGACCTGCCGATGAGCGCGCATGCGATGACGGATCGTTGTCTGGGACTGTCTGGTGATCAGCTTGGCTGCACTTCTGGGCTGGGCGTCGCTTTAGGTGGCGTCGACCTCGGTGAGGAAGGACAGGATCGCCCGACGCGCATGAGCGGATCAGGGCACCCCCTGTCCGAGGGGGTTGTCGAAGATTGTCTTGTCTAGCTCGTCAAAGACATCGGCGTTCGTCGCGTCAAACTTTCGCGCGAAAACCCCGCCGGAGGATCTGAGGAAATCGAGATCACCGTAGTCGAAAACGTCTGGTCGACCCGTCGCGGGGGCACTGAACCGGATCGTGTGAAGCTTGATGTTGCTGACCGTCAGGTCTGGGTCGTTGAAGACGATGCTGCCGGTCGCGGATTCGAGAGGGATCACCGTGCGGGCGTAGTAACGAACGAAGTCGGGGTGGGCCTCTACATAGTGGACAACGTGTTCGAGCGCCTCGCGGGAAAGGGCGTACCAGCAATCGATGAACCAGCAGGGGAATTCCGCGTTAAACGGGGTCTTGTGGGCCCTGATCCCGATCCGGGTTGGCAGCGCGAGCTCGGCCGGAGTCTGGTAGATAAAGATTCTTGGCAGCCGGGTTAGGGCGGCAAAGATGCGGCGTCGCAGTGCGTGAGCGATCCGTCCCGGGAGGGGCGGCAGCCGTTGCGCGATCCCCAAGGACGGCAACGAAAAGTAGCGGTAGAGGTACCGGCGGGTGCATTCGATTCGCAGGCCATGAGCTGGAAGCGTGTCGATCCGTCGGCCGAACATGACCGCGTCGGCGCCGCCGCTGGCGAGGCGACTCCTCAGCGTGGCCAGTGGAGCGATCGGGTAGTCCTGTTCCGACAGCAACATCACCCAGTCGACATCGAGGTTGTGCAGGATCCACCTGAATACGTCCCAGCGCGCCGTCTCGAGACTCATGTCGCCCCAGACGATGGGCCGATCGCTCCTCAGCACATGTACGTCGGGCACCGCCGCGAACAGGTCTGGCTCCAACGCCGAATCGAACGAATCGTGAACGACGATCGGTGCCGCCGGCTCCGCACGGCGCAGCGTGTGCACCAGCCGTGTCAGTTGAGCCGACGACCGATACGCAGACACGAAGAACGCGATTCGCAGGTCGCCGCTAGACACGCGAGCGTTCACAAAGTGACTCCCGATACGTCCGAATGGCCCGCGCCGCATCGTACAAGGGGGCAGGTTCGCGGAGCATTCATGGGCATCGAGGCAACCGGGGTGACTAGCAACTGGCAGTGGCGCGGGCGCGCATCACCGTTCATGTCAATGCACATGGGACTGCCCCCAGTTGAGTTGACTCCTTGATGTCAACCAATGCGGGACAGTCCCGGATGCCTGAACTGGGCGCTGCTCGTCTACGACGCGAACAACCAACAGGTCGCGCAGTTGCAGGCACCGATCTGCAGGGTGGATGGACACGGGACGGCTTGGACGGTCACCACGAAGTAGCCCCGTCCGACGCCTCGCGTCGCAGCCCGGGCATTGCGCATTCGCGAGAACCTGCCCATCGCAGATGAGCCCTAAGCGCACCGGCGCCGACGCATATCCGACCAGACAAACGTCCGACTCTGCCGCCGTGCGGGTTCACGTGAACGCGCTACTTTGGCTCGGGGCGCGACGCGTTCCCGTCATGAGTGCGGATCCGGGGTCTTGGCGCACCTAGCGCGGTCGGTAGGCGTCCTTTGCGATGGCTGACGAGAAGCACTGTCACGATGCGTGAGTCGCCTTCGATGCGGTAGACGATTCGGTAGGTGCCGCGTCGCGCACTGTGCCGGTCTTGCAGAGGCGCTGCGAGCGGTTTGCCGACGCGTTGCGGGTTGTCCAGCAGCGGTCCGGTGATGAACTCCAAAGCGGCCGCCGCTATCGACTCAGGCAGTTCCTCGCTGAGTTGGCGCCGTACGGTTGTGGTTGTTCTGAGGGTGTAGCGAGCTTTGTCATCGGGATCGGTCACGAAGCGCTGCGGCGCCGTTTGGCCACAGCCTCGACGAGTTCGGCCTGGCTCACAATCTCGCCGCGTGCCAGTTCGGCCTCCGAAGCGAGAAGGGCAGCGACCGCGTCGCCGTCGGAGAGGATGGCAATCGTCTCTTCCAGTGACTCAAGATCTTCGACGGATACCAGCACCGCGGATGGCCGGCCGTGCACGGTGACGGTGACCCGTTCGTGCTGGCCGTATACGCGCGAGACGAGTTCGGACAGGTGTGCCTTGACGTCGGCTAGCGGCATCGTTGTGCTCATACTCAAAAGTATGACCAATACACATCGGGGTCCACTACGGCCGAGGCCCACGAACATCCCAATCTGGCCGCTGACACGGTCGTTTTCGCCGAACCCGGCCGCCGACTGCGCATGTTCGCCGACGTGCGCAGTTCTGGAGCGGAAAGGCGCAGAACGCATCACCTTGCTCTGGCGCCCAACCGGCCACCGGAGCAAGGTGTGCGCATGGATGAGGTTCAGATCAATGCTTGGGAAAGCCTGCTGGAGCAGTTGCGGGGTACCGTCTGCTCGGCAATGAGCTCTATGCGTTCCGAAGTGCGATCGGCGAAGACTCGCAATTCCATTCGCCGCGGCGCTCCTTAGAGCAGGTCTCGTCGATTCGGACGTCCTCAGCGAGCGCGCCGAAACCTTGGACACAGTGCCAGCGGTGCGACGTCGCGTCGTTGAGTGGATCGACGCCTTCAAGGCGCGCGCCTAGAACGCTGACGGGCCAGGCGCTAGCGACAGCTGAGGCGGACGGGCCACCACCTGGATGCTGTGGGCTCAAAGAGGCGGGAGGCCGACACCGAACCGGGCTATTGCTGACCGCTACAGCGCTTGCCCTGGCGCGAGGAGATCGCCGATTCGGGCGGCGCTCTGCACCCGAGTTCGGCCAAGCGGGCGCGATAGGCGTCGTCGACGACGCGCGACGCGGCGCGCCCTGAGCCCGTCGTATAGCGCGCTGCGCGAAAGCGTTGAAACATCAGCCGGACGGCGAGGGGCTGCGCGGGCGTTTTCAGTTCAGGCGCTCGAAAATCATCGCCATACCCTGGCCGCCGCCAACGCACATCGTCTCCAGCCCGATAGCGGCATCGTGGAACTTCAATGAGTTCAGTAGCGTGCCGGTGATGCGCGCTCCGGTCATGCCGAACGGATGACCGACTGCGATCGAGCCGCCGTTCACGTTGAGCTTGTCGATGTCGATGCCGAGTTCTTGGTAGCTCGGGATCACTTGAGCGGCGAAAGCTTCGTTGATCTCGACCAGGTCGACGTTGTTGATGTTCATGTTTGCGCGCTGCAGTGCTTGCTTGCTCGCCTCGACCGGACCGAGGCCCATGATCTCCGGCGATAGCGCCGAGACGCCAGTGGAGACGATGCGCGCCAGCGGCGTGATGCCGAGCTCGCGCGCTTTCACATCGGACATCACGATCACTGCTGCTGCGCCGTCGTTCAACGGACAGCAATTGCCGGCCGTCACCGTTCCGTCGGGGCGAAACACCGGTTCGAGCGTTGCTAGCTTCTCGAGCGTCGTGCCCGCGCGTGGTCCGTCATCGTGGTCGACGATGGTGCCGTCGGGGAGTGTGACTGGCGTGATCTCGCGCTGCCAAAAGCCTGCAGCTAAGGCCTTTTCGGCAAGATTCTGTGAGCGGCAACCGAACTCGTCTTGCATCGCGCGGGAGATGCCCCGCAGTTGCGCGACGTTCTCGGCGGTCTGGCCCATCGCGATGTAGATGTCAGGCACGTGATACTCGGCGCGCGGGTCCTGCCAGGTCGGTGCGCCACCGTCGGCTCTGCTCACCGTCCGCGCAACGGCGCCCGCAAAGTACGGGTTGCGGTTGTCGCGGTTGTCCGAACTGCCGTACGCGTACCGGCTCACGCATTCGACGCCGGCGCTGACGAACACGTCGCCCTCGCCCGCCTTGATCGCGTGAAACGCCATGCGGGTGGTCTGCAGAGACGACGCGCAGTAACGAGTGACGGTCGTCGCCGGCAGCCGATCAAATCCAAGGCGGACGGCGACAACGCGCGCCATGTTGAAGCCCTGCTCACCGCCGGGCTGTCCGCACCCGAGCATGAGGTCGTCGATATCGCCAGGGTCGAGTTGCGGCACCTTGTCGAGAGCGGCTCGGACGATGGTTGCGGTGAGTTCATCGGGCCGCAGTTGCTTCATCGAACCCTTGTGGGCGCGTCCGATCGGCGACCGTGCGGTCGCGACAATGACGGCCTCGGGCATTGGCGTCTCCGTGCTGTGGAGTGATGAGTTGCGGTCAACGCAGCGTAACTCGCTAGGCTCGAACCGTGGATATTCAAGACAGCTTGCTCGATCTCATCGGCGACACCCCGCTGGTCCGCTTGTCGCGGATCGCCTTTCCCGGTGGTGCCCAGTTACTTGCGAAGCTCGAGCAGCTGAATCCTGGCGGCTCGGTGAAGGACCGCATCGCCGTGCGAATGGTCGAGACCGCCGAAGCAACGGGTGCGCTGAAACCCGGCGGCACGATCGTCGAGCCGACCTCCGGCAACACCGGCGTGGGCCTCGCCATCGTCGCTGCACGCAAGGGCTACAAGTGCGTGTTCGTGATGCCCGACAAGATGAGTGCCGAAAAGATCAACGTCCTCAAGGGTTATGGCGCCCAGGTTGTGGTGTGCCCGACCGCGGTCGCTCCCGAGGATCCGGAGTCGTACTACTCCGTGTCCGACCGTTTGGTGCGCGAGATCGAGGGTGCCTGGAAGCCGGATCAGTACAGCAACCCCGACAACCCTCGGTCGCACTACGAGACCACTGGGCCTGAGCTCTGGCGCCAGACCGACGGGCAAGTCACCTGCTTTGTTGCCGGCATCGGCACTGGCGGCACGATCAGCGGCACCGGCCTCTTCCTCAAAGAAGTATCTGGCGGCGCGGTTCGCGTCGTTGGCGCGGACCCGGAGGGCTCGGTCTATTCCGGCGGGACGGGCAGGCCGTATCTCGTCGAGGGCGTCGGTGAGGACTTTTGGCCCACCACCTACGACCGGGCGATCTGCGACGACATCATCGCCGTCTCCGACAAGGATTCGTTCCTGATGACGCGCCGGCTCGCCCGTGATGAGGGCATTCTCGTCGGCGGTTCGAGCGGCATGGCGGTTGTGGCGGCCGCGCAGGTTGCTGCCTCGCTGTCGCCGAGCGACCTCGTGGTGGTGTTGTTGCCTGACTCGGGGCGCGGCTACTTGTCGAAAATCTTCAACGACGAGTGGATGGCCGACTACGGATTCTTGGCCGGGTCGAGTTCGACCACTGTTGCCGACGTGCTCAAGCGCAAGGGAACTCGGCTGCCGGAGATGGTGCACCTGCACCCGACCGAGACCGTGCGCGAGGCGATCGACGTGTTGCGCGAGTACGGGGTCTCGCAGGTGCCCGTGGTTCGCGCCGAACCGCCGGTGATGTCGGCGGAGGTCATCGGATCGGTTGTCGAACGCGACCTGCTCGATGCGTTGTTCTCCGGGCGCGCCGCGCTGTCGGATGCGCTGGAGAAGCACATCTCTGCGCCGTTGCCGATGATTGGTGGCGGCGAGCCAGTGGCGGCGGCCATGACTGCGCTTGAAACGGCGGACGCCGCGGTGGTGCTGATCGACGGAAAGCCGGCTGGCATCTTGACCCGGCAAGACCTGCTCGGGTTTCTCGCGCACTGATCAGCTTCGCGGCTGCTGCGCGAGTCGGGTCAGTGCGGACCGACCAGGCTCTTGAGCAACTCGAGCATGCGCTCGGGCGCCACGGAGTGACCCTCATCGTCGTTCACGACGACCTTGGCTGACGGAACGTTCGCCGCGAGCCACGCGCCATGTGCCGCCGGGACAAGGACATCTTGCTGTCCGTAGTGGACTTCAGCGGGAACCGCGATCTCAGATATGTCGAAGCCCCATGGTGTGACGAACGCGAGGTCATCGTCGACCCAGCCCCACGGGCCGTTGACTACGCATTCCGGTACCGCCTCACGCATCACCTGCATGACAAGCGGGTGCGCGAGCACTGCGCGATCGGCATCGGGCAGTTCCCAGCCGGAGCCGAGCACAGTCGACGCGTCGACCTTGACGCGGGCCACCATCGCCGCGGCTTCCCTCGCGAGTTCGCGGTACGCGGTCTCCTCGCCGGCCAGCGCCCAGCCGAACTCTTTGACGTTCTCCGGGTCCATTCCTGCGAACCAGTCGAAGTCGGCTGTGTCGAAGGGCACGATGCCGACGACGCAGCGCGCGAATGTCACGCGGTCGGGCAACCTCGCGGCGACGGCAAGGGCGTGCGGACCACCTCCGGATCCGCCGACGACCACGAAGTGGTCGATGCCTTCCGCGTCGGCAATCGCCTCGACGTCGGGCACACAGTCGACCACCCGTCGTCCCGGATTGCGATCCGACCTGCCGTAGCCGGGCCGGTCATATGTGATGACGCGCACGCCGATATTCGCCAGCGCCTCGTCGTCCGGATATCGATTGAGCCGACAGCCCGGCGTGCCGTGCAGGTTGAAAATCGGCTCGCCCGCGGGGTCCCCCCATTGCGCGTAGCAAAGTTGGCGGCCGTCCTTGGTGCGCAGTGTTGTCGTCGTCATCGTGGCCTTATTACCGTGTCTCACTCGGGTCAACCGGCTCCAGCACGAAGACCGGAATGACCCGCTCGGTCTTGCGCTGGTATTCGGCATACGGAGGGTATGCAGCGACGGCACGGTCCCACCACTCGGCGCGCTCATCGCCGGTGATTTCACGCGCCGTCATGTCTCGTTTGTGGGCGCCGTCCTGGAGTTCGACCAGCGGATTCGCCCGGATGTTGTAGTACCAGCGCGGGTGCTCGGGTGCGCCGCCGCGGGACGCCACGACCGCGTAGCGGCTGTCATGTACGACGCGCATCACCGGTGTCTTGTGCAGTTTCCCGCTGACTGCGCCGCGATTCGTGACGATCACTATGGGCAGGCCGGTGTCGCGAAACGTGTTGCCCTGCGTGCCATCGGTGCGCTCATAAAGTTCGACCTGGTCGCGCACCCACTTCTCGGGGTTGGGCGCGTACTCACCTTCTAGTGGCATGTCTTCCAGTCAACACCGCCGCTAGTAGCGGGTCGAGCCCGGGTCAACCAGGCGCTGGTCGGCCTCCAGCGCCAAGCAGAGCCGGGTCGCGTCGCCCAGGGCGAGTGCTGCCGAGGATCACGCCGATCCGGGTCACGGGTGCACTTGCGAGCCCGCGCCGAGGTCGAGGCGCATCGACTGCATGATCATGAATGTCGTGCTGTAGGTGGATTCCTCGACGTCTGCGGAGCCCAGCACGCCGGTGTACTTGGCGACGACAGGCTTGGTGCGAGTTCCGTTACGGCGCCGAGGTATCCCTTGACCGCGGCCCATACGTTGGCTCCGTAGTTCACCCAGTACGGGGTCGGATCGAGTTTGGTGAGGGCCGCGCTTGTGCACCTGACCCGCACCGTCGACGTCGAACTGCGCCAGCATGCGATCCGGGTCAATGCCGTCGTCCCGCAACTTATCGCTACCGCGAAAGACAACTCGTTCCTCCCGCCGGAGGTGATGGCCGGCGCGGTCGAACCGGGAGCTATTGCCAACGTCATCGCGTTCCTCGTCGGCGGCTCCGCCGTCGCCGTCAGCGGAGGCTTGGTACCGACGTACGGTGGATGAGGTTCGCACGTTGCGGTTTGCCAGTAGATCGCGGAGGACGGATGGAACTCGGAGGCACGTTCGCGCTAGGCCCGTGGCAGGTTCACCGGCTTGGATATGGCGCCGTAGCCGCGGCCAGACCGTCGCCGAGGGCGCGACAACCGCGCACATGCGTTGCGGGTGTGCGCGAGACGCGCGTGTGGGTGCGCGCTTGCGCCTGACGCTGGTGTGCGTGTGGGCTTGCGCCTGACGCTGGTGTGCGTGTGGGCCTGCACGCGACGCTCGTGTGCGTGTGGGCCTGCGCGCGACGCGCCTGCGTATGCGCGCGAGCGGGTGTGCGTGCGCGCCCGCGCATGACGCGCCTGCGTATGCGTGCGGGGCGAGTGTGTGTGCGCCTGCGTGACGCGGGTGCGCCTGCGCGACGCGGGTGCGCCTGCGCGACGCGTAACACGCATGTGCGTGTGCGCGCTCCCCGTGACACTCATGTACGTACATGCGTGACGCGCAGTACGTACACCCGCTTGTGACCCGCTCACGTAACCCTGACGCTGCTTGCACCAGCACGAGTTCGGCGCACAGATGAATCCGCATCTCCTTTCCCACAGGCAAATTTTGGTTGTTCACAGTTCCTCGTTGACTTGGGGTTCGTGTCATCGCTGGTCGGTAGGTTTTGCTTCATGAGTTCCTTGCTCGTCGACCAGGTTCATCCCGCAGTGGGAGCTGTTGCGGCGGTGAACGCTGCGCTCGATGCATTCGCAGAAGCGCCGTTGTGGTCGATGTCGATTCGCGACGTGGGGGCGTTGGTCGTCGCGGTGGAGAAGCTCGCTAATCGGGTCGCCTCGGCGAAGGTAGCTGTCATCGCCCAAGCGGAGAAGTCACTAGTTCGTACACTCGTTGGAGCCAAGTCGACGCACGCGTGGTTGAAGGTCGCTGCTGACGTGCCAAGCTGGGACGGTCGGGCGCGTCTGCAGTTGGCGCATTCGCTGGAGTCCCGGCCGTTGGCGGCAGCCGCGTTTGCTGCCGGCGACATCACCATGGCCTCTGCTCAGGAGGTGTGCGCCGCGATCGAGGCGCTCCCCGCATCGGTACCTGCTGTCATGAGCGGTGAGGTGGAGGAACTGCTCGTGGCGACTGCGCGCCAAGAAGGCCACCGCGCTGTGACTCGTCGGGCGATGGAGATCACATACCGGTTCGCCCCAGAAGTGCTCGAAGACCAGGAGCAGGCGGCCCGTGAGGCCAGGTTCCTGACACTGACCACCCGTGCAGATGGCACCGTGTCGCTACGTGGTCAGCTCGACAAGGAAGCCGGCGCGTTGGCGCAAGCGGTGCTCGGCCCGCTGGCCGCTCCCGCCCCGGCTACCGACGGCATCCCCGATCCACGCGACGTTGGTGCCCGGTACGTCGACGCGTTCGTCCAGCTGTGCCAGTCGGCCACGCCGGAATTGCCGCAGGTGCGCGGGGAACGACCCAACGTGGCGGTCACCGTGAGTCTGGAGAGCCTCGAAGCCAAGGTTGCGGGCTGCGCGCCGGCGATGCTCGACAGCGGCATCCCGCTTTCGATCGAAGCCGCGCTTCGGCTGCTCTGTGACGCGAACGTGATCCCGATCGTGCTCGGCAGCCACGGCGAGCCACTCGACATCGGCCGGCTAGCCCGCACTGTGCCGACCGGGATGCGCCGTGCCCTAGTGGCGCGTGACCAAGGATGCGCATTTCCCGGCTGCGACCGGCCACCGTCGTGGTGCGACGCCCATCACTGCAAATACTGGTCTGAAGGCGGCGAGACCGCGCTCTGCAATCTGTGTTTGCTATGCAGCCAACACCATGACGTTGTCCACCACGACGGCTGGGAAATCACCATGATCAACGCAATGCCATGGTTCATACCACCCCCATGGATCGATCCAGACCAAGCACCGCAACAACACAGCCGACACAAGGTCCGTCAACTTCGAGCATGACTGTCATTGGGCGCGGCAATGATCCGTTGCGACGGTCTCGGTCAGCGCTTGACGATGAACTCCACGCGCGATGCGGGCGAACGAGCGCGTCACATTTCGGCGAGCGGCAGCCGGATGCGGAAGCGCGAGCCCATGCCCAACTTCGTTTCGACGTCAGCCGTGCCGCCGTGAGCAGCGGTCAGCGCCGCGACGATCGAGAGTCCGAGACCGCTACCGCCGTTCGCCCTGGTACGGGATTCCTCGACGCGGTAGAAGCGCTCAAAGATTCGCTGCGCGTCCTTGGGGCTAAGTCCAGGTCCGGAGTCGGCCACCTCGAGCACCGCGAACCGTTCGGACTGACTGTCGTCGATGCTCAAACCGACGGTGACTGCGGCGGATTCCGGCGTGTGGGTCAGCGCGTTGGTGACCAGATTCCCGACGACCTGACGCAGCCGCGCGTCGTCGCCGACAACGAGTACCGGTTCGTGCGTCGAAAGCTGCAGCTGGACGGCGCGGCCGGGCGCAACGGCCTGTGCGTCATGCACCGCATCGGAGGCGATCGTCTCCAGGTCGACCAGCTCGCGCTCGAGTGGGCGCTGCTGGTCGAGGCGCGCGAGCAGCAGCAGGTCGTCGACGAGCAAGCCCATGCGGGTCGACTCGCTCTCGATCCGCGTCATGACACGGTCGACGTCCGATTCCTCGGGGACGGCGCCCATGCGGTACAGCTCCGCGAATCCCCGAATCGATGTCAACGGCGTGCGCAGCTCGTGGCTCGCGTCAGTGATAAAGCGGCGCATGCGGGTCTCCGACGTTCGCGCCTCTTGCTCCGATGCCTCGCGCGCACGAAACGCCGACTCGATTTGGCTAAGCATGCCGTTCAACGCGCCCGCGAGTCGGCCAACCTCGGTGCGCGGATCGCTTTGCGGAACCCGGCGAGTCAGATCCCCGGCAGCGATGGCAGCCGCCGTGTGTTCGACGTCGACAAGGGGACGCAGGCTGTGTCGTACCGCGACATAGCTCAGTCCGGCCAGGACGATAACCACCCCGGCACCGATGATGACGTCGAAGAGGATCAGTTGATTCAGCGTGCTGTCAACGCCGGTCAGCGGTGTCGCGACGGCGATGCTCCCGGTGCCGCTTTGGGTCACCGACACCACAACCCGCCAACGCTCGCCGCCCGTGCTCGACGGAACGGTAAAAGGCTTGCCATGGAGTGCGTTGACCTCGGCGACCGTAAGGGTCGGAATAGTCGGTCCGCAGTCGCCCTGGTCCAAAGGCTCGCTACTCCGCGAGAGCTCGGTGCCTGCCGCGTTGCTGAACTGGACCAAGTAATCGCTTGGCAGCGGCAGGAGAGTCCGGCGCGTCGTGGCGGTCGGATCCGCGGCAGTCGATGTACCGCAGGCTGATGTTGCTGCGGGGCGGGTGCCCGAACTGGGTGCAGGCGCACTTGGCGCCACGGCTCCGGCACTCGGAGCAGCCCCATTAGGTGCATCGGCATCGGGTGCGCCTACATTTGGTGCGCCCACATTTGGGGCTCCCGCGCCCGTCGTGGTGCCGGGGCCGCCGGCGCCGCTCCCCGGGGCGCGCGGCCCACGAAATCCGCGGGCGTAGTCGGAGGTGGTAATCAGGTGACTCGCGCTTGTGAGCTGGCCGTCGACCCGGTTTATCAAGGAGTGCCGCAGCAGGTTAGTGGCGACGAATCCGGTGGCGATCAGCGCACCGGTGACCAACACACAGGTAAGAAATACCAGTCGGATCCGCAGTGGAACGCGTCGCGCGCGTGTCCTGACGGATCGCCACCAACGGTTCACGGCGCTACATCACTCATGTCCGGGGCACCCGCAATGCGTAACCCATCCCGCGCAAAGTGTGCAGCAACCTCGGCTGCGTCGTGTCGATCTTGCGGCGCAGATGAGACACGTACGTCTCGACGATATTGGCGTCCCCACCGAAGTCATACGCCCACACGTGCTCGAGGATCTGCGTCTTCGACAAAACCCGGCCCGGGTTGTGCAGGAAGTAGCGCAGCAGCTTGAACTCGGTCGCGGAGAGCTCGATCGGCTGATCGCCCTTCAAAACCTCATAGCTGTCCTCGTCGAGGCTGATGTCCCCGAGGCTGAGAATGGACGTACCGGCATCGCCGTCCAGGCCCTTGGTCCTTCGCAGGATGCTGCGAATACGCGCGATTACCTCTTCGAGGCTGAACGGCTTGGTGACGTAGTCGTCGCCGCCGATCGTGAGCCCGGTGACCTTGTCCTCGTCGCTGTCGCGGGCGGTGAGGAACAGCACCGGCGTGCGCAGGCCGCCCGCGCGTAGGCGCTTCGCGACGTCGAAACCGTCGATGCCGGGCATCATGACGTCCAGCACGATGAGGTCCGGCTTGAAGGCCTGCGTCATTTCCAGGGCCTCATGGCCGGTCGACGCGCTCGCCACCTCGAAGCCGCTGAAGCGCAGGGTCGCGGCGAGGAGCTCGAGGATGTTCGGCTCGTCGTCGACGACGAGCAGCCGTGCCGGCCCTGCGGCTCCCACAATCGTGGGGACGGCGGCCAAGCTCGGCATCTCGATCCAATCGGTCAGCGGTGGGTGAAGCAGATCGGCCGCAAAGTGGCGGTTGATGAGCATCGTTACGCTGAAGTCTGGGAGTTTCCTGAACGTCGGCCAAGTGCGCGCTGCGATTCTATGGAATCGATACTGGTGTGATGTCTAGCCAGGTTGGCGCTGCCGGCCCGGGTTCGGGGGGGCGGCCCGCGGTGACTCTGCGGCCGATGACTCGCGACGATTTCCCTGCACTTGCGACCTGGTTACGTGCCCCGCACGTCGAGGCGTGGTTCCCGTGGGGGCACGGCGAGACCGTGGCTAGGGAGGCGGTTGAGGCCGAATACGGCCCATGCATCGACGGCGACGATCCGACGGAGCTCTTCGTGATCGAGGCCGATGGCGAGCCGGTTGGGTTCGTCCAGCGGTACCGGATCAGCGACAACCCATCCTGGGCCAGAGCGCTTTCGGTCATCGGCGACACAAGCAAGGCCGTCGGGTTCGACTACGCGATCGGCGAACTCGATGCCACCGGCCGGGGCGTCGGCAGCGAGGCGATTCGCCAACTCCTCGCCGACACGTTCAGCCGTTATGCCGACGTCGACAGCGTGGTCGTGGCGATGCAGCAGGCGAACCGGGCATCGTGGCGGGCGCTCGAGCATGTCGGGTTCGAACGTCGGTGGGCCGGCTTGCTCGACTCGCTGGACCCCAGTGACGCGGGTCCGGCGTACATCTACATCGTTACCCGGTGAGCAGTACTTGCCCGGAAATGGCTGTTACCCCGTGATGAGCGGCGAGTTACCGCTGGGATCGTCGCGCACCCCGGTGGCAGACGACAGAACCGCAGCGTTCGGAAAGGCAATCGGGCCTTCCGCGGTCTGCATGGTCGTGAACATCAAGCTGATGGCGGCGATCCGGCCGTCGTACTGGCCGCCGAGCGCGCCGGCGCGCAGCGTGACGTAGTCGCCGACCTTGAATGGCCGCGAGATGAGCAACACGATGCCGGCGAACGCGTTGCCAAGAGACTGCTGCGCGGCGAGTCCGAGCACGACGCTGACGATCGCGCCGGACAGCAAAACGCTCTCGATTTTGACGGCGAATAGGCCGAGCACGGTGACGAGAATTGCCAGATAGCCGATGATCTGCACGCCGAGTCTGATTGCGGACGCGGCGGCCGGACTCCCGCGATGACGGGCCAGCCGCGCGAGTTCGTTCGCGACCAGTTGAACGGTAATGATGCCGGCGATGAGACACACGCCGATGGCGACGAGGGCGAAGATTCGGTGGGTGTCATCTGCTACAGGTAACGGGTTAGCTCCGACCTTGTGGGTCGCCTTGACGCCGTTGTCGTACGCCCCTGCGACGGCTGCGGCGACGAACACAAACCCCGACACGACGGCGCGGCGGAACTTGGGCCGAAAGATCAGCTCACGGGCGTCAGCCAACGCGGCCGCTGCGACCGGCCGCTGGCGCAGGGCCACGATGTCCTCCTCGCGGCAGATACGGGTCGTGCGGACAGCTTCCCGCGCCAACTTAGCGGTTGCGGGATAGCCTCGGCCCCATGGCAGACCACCACGACACGAAGAGCGCGGAAAGCTTCGAGACCCGGGCCATTCACGCCGGCCAATCGTCGGACCCACGCACAGGGGCCGTCGTCCCGCCCATCTTTCAGGTTTCGACGTTCCACCAAGACGCGGTGGGCAAGCCCCGCGACGGGTGGGAGTACAGCCGGTCCGGCAATCCGACGCGGTCGGCGCTCGAAACTTGCCTGGCTGATCTCGACGGCGGTGCGCGCGGCCTGGCCTTCTCGAGCGGGTTGGCTGCCGAGGACTGCATCCTGCGCACGCTGTGCGCGCCGCACGACCACGTCGTCATGCCGGGCGATGCGTACGGCGGCACCTTCCGATTGGTCGACAAGGTGTTCGGCAAGTGGGACGTCGTGCACACATCGGTCGACCTGTCCGACCTCGACTGGCTCGTCGCCGCCATGACGCCAAAGACGAAGGTCGTGTGGTGCGAGACCCCGAGCAACCCGCTGCTGGGCATCGCTGACATCGCGGCGGTCGCGCAGATCGCGCACCAAGGTGGCGCCATGTTGGTCGTCGACAACACCTTTGCCTCGCCATATTTGCAGCAACCGCTGGCTTTAGGCGCCGACATCGTCGTGTACTCCACGACGAAATACCTCGGCGGTCACTCCGACGTCGTGGGCGGCGCACTGGTCGCGGCGGATCACGAGCTCGGCGAGCAACTCGCGTTTCATCAGAACGCCATCGGCTCTATCGCTGGCCCGTTCGATTCGTGGCTGGTGATGCGCGGCGTGAAGACACTCGCCGTCCGCATGGATCGGCATTGCGACAACGCGGCCCGCATCGCGGCATTCCTGCAACATCACGAGGCCGTGTCGCAGGTGCTTTACCCTGGGCTAGAAACGCATGCCGGTCACGAAATCGCCGCGGAGCAGATGCGGAATTTCGGTGGCATGGTGTCGTTCCGAATGGACGGCGGGGAAGCGGCCGCCGTTGAGGTCTGCAACCGAGCGAGATTGTTCACGTTGGCCGAGTCACTCGGTGGAGTCGAGTCGCTGATCGAGCATCCCGGTCGGATGACGCATGTCAGCGTCGTCGGAAGTCCGCTCGAAGTACCCAACGATCTCGTTCGACTCTCCGTAGGTATCGAGAATGTCGACGATTTGCTGGCCGATCTCGAGCAGGCACTGGCCGGTTAGGCTGCGGTCGTCCGGGCCGCCATCTGCGCGAATGTGCGCGCGTTGCGGATTGCGGCGGCACCGGGGTCGTTGTTGAAGTAGACGAATACGTCATCGCTTCGCGACCAAGTCTCAACCATGCGGGTGCGCCACGTGCGCAGTGCGGCGTCGCCGTAGCGCGGCCACGGGCGGGCGCGGCCCTCGTGCAGGCGGACGTAGCCCCAATCAGTGGTACGCCACAACGGTGTTACCGGTTTGCCGAGACGGTCCGCCCACACGAGCGCGGCGCCGCGCTTCTCGAGTAGCCGACGCAGGTCGTCCGTCCACCAGCTTTCATGGCGCGGCTCAACGGCGACCCGTATCGATGGTGGGAAGCAAGCCAACGCCTCGTCGAGGCGGGCCAGCTCGATACCAAGGTTGGGCGGCAGCTGCAGCAGGATCGGACCGAGCCGCTCGCGTAGTCCGTCGCAGCTGTCCAGCAACCGCTGTACCGGCTCGCTCGGGTCGGCCAGCCGTTTGATGTGGGTGAGGAAGCGGCTGGCCTTCACCGCCATGGTGAATCCGGGAGGAAGCGCGGCGGCCCATTTCGCGAAGGTCTCGCGGGCAGGCAGCCGGTAGAACGCGTTGTCGCATTCAACCGTGTCGAACGACTGTGCGTACTCGCTCAGCCACGACGATTTCGGTGCGCCGCCGTAGAACGCGTCGCGCCAGTCGTCGTATTGCCACCCGCAGGTCCCGACTCGCGTTGGCATCGCCGTTGCCTCCAGTTGGTCTGCTCGCCACACGTTGGGCGGGGCATACCCACGCAGGGATACCCACGCAGGGATACCCATGCAGGGATACCCATGCAGCCATACCCACGCGCGGCCGCGAATCCCGCTGCTACGCCTTTTCGGCGGTGAGGTCGGCCTCGATCTCGGTTGTCGCCAGCTCGGCCGCCGATTGAGCTGCCGAATTACCGGCGGCAAGACGGATATCCGGCGATCGCGCGGCTAGTGCCCCAGCGCCGGCGAGGATTCCGGTCGTCAGCCAGAAGGCAGCGCCGTAAGACCAGGTGTCGGCCACCCAGCCAGCGATGATCGGCCCGCTCACCGAACCGCCGTCCCCTGCCATCTGGAATCCCGCAACGACCGTGCCGCCGCGTTTGCCTGCGACATCGCCGACGACTGCGGCCGGTGCGACGTCGAGCAATCCCGAGCCGATGCCGAACACCACCATCGCGACGACGTAGCCGACGAGTTCGGGCGATAGCGCAAGCAACGCCATCGAGCTCGCCGAGAGCAGACAGCCGCTCACCATGACGGGACGTCGGCCACGTCGGTCGACGAGACGACCTGCGGGAATCAGGGTGGCTGCGTTGAAGAACGCCACGATGGTGAAGCCGATGCCGACCCACGCGGTGCCGCGATGCAGGGACTCGACGATGAACAGCGGAACGAGGGTGTTGCGGACTCCCATCGCGGCCCAGCTGTCGGCCAGGTTGGCCGCGAGGGCGGCGCGATAGGCGCGTTGTTTGAAGGCAGCGGCGAGGCTGGTGCGAGCGGGCTGATCAACGCCACCCTGCCCGGCGTCCGCCTGCGTCTTGCGGGCGAGTGATGCGCGTCGCAAGCCGACCATCGCGACGCTGCCCGCGACGACGAGCGTTCCGGCGTACACGAAGAACGGGGCACGGATCGACCACGCGGCGAGTGGTCCGCCGATGGCCGGGCCGGAGATGCCGCCGAGCAGGAAACCGCCCTGGAAGAGTCCGACTGCGCGGCCGCGCTGCTCCGGGGCGACGACGCGCAGCAAGAGTCCCATCGCGCTCACCGAGAACATCGCCGAGCCGATGCCGCCGGCGCCGCGCAGCAGCAGCAGTTGCAAGTAACTGTGCGCGAACCCGGCAAGCGCGCTGCTGACGGCGACGATGCCGATGCCGCTTGCGAGTACGACGCGTTCACCGATCGCGTCGACCAGACGGCCGACGCCGAGCGCCGACGCGAGCCGCATGAACGCGAAGGCCGACAGCACCGCGCCGACCTCGGCCTTGCCGACACCGAAATGATGGGCGAACAGTGGAATGACCGGTGCGACGATGCCGAACCCAACCGCCACGCTGAACGCAACCGCCGCCAGGACGGCGACCTCATTCGGCAGGTCGCCGAACACTTTCACGCGCAGCCGGTGCATTGGCGTCACGCTACCCCCACGCTTACCTGTACCGGCCGCGCAGTTATCCGTGGCGCCCGCGCCTGGCCCGCAGATAGTCGCTGACGACGTAGTCGCCGAGCTTGTCATCGGACGGCGCGAAGACGCGCCCGCCGTTGCGCTTGGCCAGCTTGTCGACGAAATCGACGAGGCCCTTGTCGTCGGCGAGCATGAAGACGTTCAGCGTTGCGCCGCGCCGCGTCATCTTGTCGGCCTCGGCGAGAGTGACCGCGAGCGTCTCGGGCGACGGCGGCCAGTCGAAGGTGTAATCGCCGCTCCGCAGCAGGTGCGCGGTGGGTTCGCCGTCAGTGACGACGAGCACAACCGGCTCGTGCTCAGGGTGGCGGTCGAGGAATCGTCCGGCGATGAGCAGCGCGTGCTGCAGGTTGGTGCCCTGTACCATCTCGGCGTCGAGGCCAGCGAGCTCAGTCGGCTGCAAAACCCTCGCATAGTTGGAAAACCCGATGACTTGCAGCGCGTCTTGAGGGAATCGGGTACTGACGAGTGAGTGCAGCGCGAGCGCGGTCGACTTGGCAACGCCCCAGGTGCCGCGCAGCGTCATCGACCATGACAGGTCGACGAGCAGGCAGACGGCGGCAGACGTCCGGCGCTCGGTCTCGACCACCTCGAAGTCGTCGACCTGCAGCTTCACGCCACCACGCTCAGACGGCCCCGACCGCAATATCGCGTTAGAAACCGTACGCACGACGTCCAACGGCTGCTCGTCACCGAACTGCCACGCCCGCGACGAGCCGGTCAGCTCGCCGGCCGATCCGGCGTTGGGCACGTCGTGGTCACCGCGCGTGCTGCTCGACAGCGACGCGAAGACCCGTCGCAGCGCAGTAGCACCCAGTCGGCGAACCGCCTTTGCGGTGAGCTCAAGCCGCCCGCCGTCCCGCTTCAGATAGCCCTGGCGCTCCAGCTCCCGCTCGACCTCGCGCAACTGCCGCAGGTCATCGACCGCTTGCCGCCCGAGCGCGCGCCGGATCGCTTCCTCATCGACGTCCTCAAGGCTGGCGCCCGGGTACTCCTGCCCGAGCGTCGACTCGAGTTCCTCGAGATCGGCGAGCTCTTCGAGTGCAGTCGTCGCATCCGACATGCCGAGCGGCTGATCGCCCTTCATGCGGGTGCGTCCGGTCCAATCCAGATCGGGACGACGGGTGCGCAGCGCGTCGTTCAACCTTGACATCTCCGATGCGAGACCCATGTCTTCCATCGACTGCGCCATCAGGCTGCTGAGTTCGTCGCGCTGTTCGGGCGTCATGGACGCGAGCATGCGTTCCATCGCGGCCGCGCGGCGGGCGAGTGAGTCGACGAGTTCCTCAAGATTTGCTGGCTGGTCAGGGAAAAACTGACCGTGCTTCTCCATGAACTGGTCGAAATCTTCTTGCGTGTGTTCGCCGCGCGCATCCGCGGCAAGCATCTCGTTGAGGTCGGCCATCATGTCCTTGACAGCCTGCATGGCCGCCTGAGACTCAGGAGACCCCGACTGCATTGACTGCATCGCTTGCTTCATGCCGCGGAACTGCGTGTCGAGAACCTCCTGCCGGAGCAGGTCTTTCAGTTCCTCGAATGTCGCGCGCGCCTCATCAGATCGCCAGTCGTATTCGGAGAGCGCCCGAATCGCCCGCGCCGGATCGGAAGGCAACGTGTCGAGCTCGGTCTCGCGCAACCGCGCGTCGTCCGAGGGGTCGGGAAACAACGCCGCTCGCTCTTGTCCGACCGCCTTGTCGAGCAACGCCCGAGCTTCCTCGAGCGTGCCATCGAGGCGACCCTTGTTTCGCATCGCGCGGCGCTGCTCGCGCACCCGCCGCAGCATGTCCTCGAGCCCGCGAAGTCCGGGCGCGCCCTGCCGCAGCAGGTCGCGCAACGCGTCCGACGTGCTGGCGCCGTCGAGCACGGCGTCGCCAAGTTCGTCGAGTGCCTGCGCAATGTCGTACGGCGGGGCGAGCGGGTCAGGACCCTCGTGGAACGGCCCGTACCGAAACGCGGGCGAACTCATCCGCCGTACACCGTGCGCCCGGGGACCTCGTCCTTGCTCAGCCGTCGCGTCAGGTACAGACCCTCGAGTGCGAACTCGATCGCGGCCGCAGCACGGCCGGGGTTCTCCCCGCCGTCATCGCCGAGTCGTTCGAGAACCTTCGCCAGCCCTGAAACCTGGCCGACGCGCTTGAGCAGATCTGAGGCCGAGACCAACTCGCCGGTTTCAACGGTCGCACCTTCGTCGAAGCGCGCAAGAAGGCCGCTGAGGTCAGCGTTTCCGAGCCGCGCGCGAAATGTCTCCGCCACCGCTCGTCGCAACAGGTGCACGAGAACGTCGCGCTCGCGACCCTCTTCGCTCACCTCAAATTCGACCTTGCCCTGAAGTGAATCGACAATGCCGGGCAGGTCGCAGACTCGCGCCACGGCGTCCGCCTCGCCTGTCAATGCCGCCCGTCGAAGTGCCGACGCTGCAACCGTTTCTGCACCGGCGACGGCGAATCGTGCTGACACTCCGGAGCGCTGGTCAACGGCCGTCGACTCGCGCACGAGCCGCGTGAAACGGGCGACGACGTCGAGCAGGTAGCCCGGCACTTCTGCGGACAAGTCGGCCTCTTGCGAGATGAGGCCGATCTCGTCGGAGAGACGCAACGGGTAGTGCGTGCGAACCTCGGCGCCGAAGCGGTCCTTCAGTGGCGTGATGATGCGACCACGGTTGGTGTAGTCCTCGGGGTTTGCACTCGCAATGAGCAGGACATCCAGGGGCAGCCGCAGTGCGTACCCGCGGATCTGCACGTCGCGCTCTTCGAGCACGTTCAGCAGCGACACCTGGATGCGCTCGGCGAGGTCGGGCAGCTCGTTGACTGAGAAGATGCCGCGGTTGAAGCGCGGCACCAACCCGTAATGCACGGTCTCGGGGTCGCCGAGCGTGCGGCCCTCGGCGACCTTGATCGGGTCGACGTCGCCGATGAGGTCGCCGACGCTCGTGTCAGGGGTCGCCAGCTTCTCGCCGTACCGCTGGTCGCGGTTCAACCAGTCGACCGGCAGGTCGTCACCGAGCTCGTCCGCGAGCCGCCGGCAGCGCGTGCACACCGGCGCGTAGGGGTGGTCGTTGATCTCGCAGCCGTCGACGACCGGCGTCCACTCGTCGAGCAGGCCGCTGATCGTGCGGATCAGCCGCGTCTTGCCCTGCCCGCGCTCGCCGAGCAGCACGAAGTCGTGGCCCGCGAGCAGCGCGCGCTCGACGTGCGGCAGCACCGTTTCGTCGAAGCCGACGATGCCGGGAAACCGCGGCTCACCCGACTTCAGGCGAGCGAGCAGGTTGTCGCGAATCTCGACCTTGACCGGTTTCTGCACGTGGCCCGATGCACGAAGCGCGCCGAGCGTAGTGATCAAAGGCTGGGGGGTCTCTTGGGTCTGGGGCACGCGTTCGACCTTACGTCGCGTTCATGTCCGATGCGTTGCGGGTTTCTGTGCGGGGTCGGGCCAGCCCCTGCGGGCCAGCGTCACCCGTCTGCGCACCACAACCGCATGACAGACGCGCCAGGACCCGGGACCATAGGCGGATGGCGCGGTTTGGGGACGGTCTGGCGATCGACGCTGACCTTGTGCGGGCCGCTGAGACTGCGGCGATCGCTGCTCGGGGTCCGCTGGGCGGCCTGAGTCCAGACCTGGCCTGCGTCTTTGTCTCCGGATCCGAGCCCGACCAGGTCGGCGAAGCCCTCCAGCGGGCGGCCAGCGTCCTGCGCGCCCGGACGGTCATCGGCTGCAGCGCGTCCGGCGTCATCGGCGCAGCTCAGGGCATCGAAGCGACCAGCGCGGTGAGTGTATGGGCGGCGGTCCTCCCCGGTGTCCGGGTCAGGGCGTTTCATCTTGAAGTGATCCGCACCGAGGGCGGCATGGCGATCCTCGGCCTGCCCGAGAGCGAGGACGCCGACGAAGTGGCCGTCGTCGTCGCTGACCCCTACAGCTTCCCGACGGACGGCTTCGTCGAGCAGGCGAACAACGCCCTCACACTGCCGTTGGTGGGCGGGTTGGCGACAGGGACAAAAGGTCCCGGCTCGACCCGGCTGCTCATAGACGGTCGGGTCGTCGACCGCGGCGCGGTCGGTGTCGTGCTCGGCGGTCCGGTCGGTGCGCAGGCGATGGTCAGTCAGGGCTGCCGGCCGGTCGGTCCGGCGATGACGGTGACAGCGGCCGAGGGCAACCTGCTGCTCCAGCTCGCGGGCATCCCGGCGATCCAGAAACTCGAGCAGGTGATCGGCTCCCTCTCATCGATCGACCAGGCACTGGCGAGTGGCGGCCTGCAAATCGGCATCGCGATGGACGAGTACGTCGAGGAGCACGAGCGCGGCGACTTCCTGGTGCGCGGCATCCTCGGTATCGACAAAGCGCGTGGCGCGATCGCGATCGGCGACATCGTGCCGGTAGGCCGGACCGTACGGTTCCAGGTCCGTGACGCAGCTTCGGCGGACGACGATTTGCGGGCGATGTTGATCCACCTGAAGCACGAGTTCAGCAATGTCGAGGGAGCGCTCCTGTTCTCCTGCAACGGGCGTGGCTCCAACTTGTTTACGTCGGCTGACCACGACGTCCTGGCGCTGCGGCAAGGTCTGTCGACCACGGGCATCGCGGGATTTTTTGCGTCCGGTGAGATCGGACCCGTTGGCAACCGCAACCATCTGCATGGCTTCTCGGCGTCGGTTCTGGTGTTCGGCTCACCGCGACCCGCCGGCCACATCGACCACGACAACGCCGTGCCACGATAGGTCGATGGGCGAGCCTGTAGCGGATCCGATCGACGCGCTGAAGCAGATCGCGTTCCTGCTCGAGCGGGCACGCGAACCGACCTATCGCGTCAAGGCATTTCGCACCGCCGCCGCCGTCCTCGAAGCGTTGCCCGAAGGCGAGCTGGAACAACGCGCAAGGCAAGGAACGCTGACTCAGCTTGCCGGTGTGGGCGCTGTCACGGCGACGGTTGCGCGCGAGACATTGGCGGGCATGGTTCCCGCTTACCTTGCCAAGCTGTTACCCGCCGGCGACGAACCGCTCGTCGAAGGCGGCGAGACGCTGCGCTCGGCACTCAAGGGCGACCTGCACACCCACTCCGATTGGAGTGACGGTGGTAGTCCAATCGAGGAAATGGCGTTAGCAGCAAGGGATTTGGCGAGCGGCCCGCACAGCTATATCGCGCTGACCGACCACTCGCCACGGCTCACGGTGGCCAATGGGCTCACGGTCGAGCGACTGCACGATCAGCTGCGCATCGTTGCCGAACTGAACGAGAAGCTCGCGCCGTTTCGGATCCTGACCGGCATCGAGTGCGACATCCTCGATGACGGGACGCTTGATCAAGAGCCCGAGTTGCTCGACCAGCTCGACATCGTGGTCGCGAGCGTGCACTCGAAACTCAAGATGGACCGCATCGCGATGACACGCCGGATGCTCGCCGCCGTCCGCAATCCGCTTGTCGATGTGCTCGGGCATTGCACCGGTCGACTACTCATAGGGCGGGACGGCGGGAAGTCGCGGCCTGAATCACAGTTCGACGCCGACAAAGTCTTTGCCGCATGCAAAGAACACGACGTCGCGGTCGAGATCAACAGCCGACCTGAGCGGCTCGATCCACCGCGCCGATTGTTGAGCCTCGCAGTAGAGATCGGTTGCCGATTCTCTATCGACACCGATGCACACGCGCCAGGACAACTCGATTGGCAGATCTACGGATGCGCGCGAGCCGAAGAGTGCGGCGTCGACGCCGCAACCGTGGTCAACACGATGGAAGCCGACGACTTGCTCGCCTGGGCGAAGGAATAGCCGCTACTCGTCCTTGATCCAGTGTTCGCGGCGGAACATGCGGCCGAGGCGTGCCGTCAGCTTCGGTCCGACGTCTTGCAGCGCGTTGACGTGGTAGACCGGATTGCCCTCGGGCTCGGGCAACTGCGCGGCGTCTGCGACGGTGAGGCTCGTCTTCACCTGCAGTGTCGTGATCGAGGTGATGCTGTCGCGGTCGATGAATCGAATGCCGCGCGGTACCGCGACCACGATGCCGTCGAACAGATCGAGATCTGGCTCCTGCAAGACGTGCTCGACCGTGCCGATCGTGGTGCCATCAACTGTGCACACTTCGGTGCCAGGCTGCAGTGCCATGTACGAGATGGGGTCTTCGCTCACAATGCCTCTCCTGCGGTCAGTCGCCGGCGATCTCGGCGTGGAATGCAACGAGTTCTTCGGCGACGCGTTCTGGCTTTTCCTCAGGAAGCAGGTGTCCTGCACCTGCCACCGGAACCCATGCAGCACTAGGAATTTCGCCAGCCACCCGGCGTCCGTATGTGATGTTGTGCACTCGATCGTCGGCGCCCCACATGATGAGCGTCGGTGGCGGCGACGCGCGGACGATGTGCCACGCGGCCTCGATCGCGACCGGGTCAACGGCGGTCGCAAAATGCACGAGGCCGCGGGCCGCGCCTGGCTTGCGCAACTCCTCCACGTAACGATCGAGGGGGCGCACCCCCGCCGCGTCGCTGCCACTGCCGACCAACGTCGCGAGCACTCGCTCAGCAAGCCACGGGACGAGGGGAAGCGCGCGTCCGCAAATCGCGCGCACGCCTGGGATCAGCATCGGCAACGCACCCGCGACCGGCCAGGCGTCAGCATGGAGCGGTGAGTCGAGCAGCGCGAGACCGGCAACCCGGCTCGCGTCGAGCGCAGCAAGGTGGACGGCGACTGCGCCCCCAAGCCCGTGCCCGGCGACGATGACCTTGTCGACGTCGAGTGCGTCGAGCATGCCCAGCAGCAGGCGGGCCTGGGTCGCTAGGTCGATGCGCGAGCCGGTTCGCTCCGACTCACCGAGCTGTACGAGGTCGGGCGCCAGGACGAAGAGGTCGTCATCTGTGCCGGCGCACATCTCGGGACCGACCTGGCGCCACAGCCGTGACGACGTCGGGAAACCATGCAGCAGAAGTACTGCCGGTGAGTTGTCGAGACCGTCACCCGGCCTGCCGTAGGTCGTGACCCGGATCCGGATGCCTTCGACGACGTGGTCAGCCGTGCCCGGAGCGAGTTGGGTGCGCATCTGTTCATCCTGCACCGGATCGGCGTGCCGAAACCGACTCGGGTGGCGAATCTTTATTGGCCCTGATCTTCCCGACGTGATCGGTGCGAGACTTCGGCCATGAGCTCCGCCGTACCGCGCGACCCGCAGGAGTGGCTGATAGACGCACGCGCGGCTGCGGTGCTCCTCGCCGGGGTCGCACGTCGCACGCCGATCGAGTCGTCGCGCGGGCTCGCCGAGTTGGTAGGTGGCGACGTCCGGTTGAAATGCGAGAACCTGCAACGCGCCGGGTCGTTCAAGATTCGCGGCGCCTATGTTCGTATTGCGCGATTGACGGACGACGAGAGGGCACGCGGTGTCGTCGCGGCAAGCGCCGGCAACCATGCGCAGGGTGTTGCGCTGGCTTCGTCACTGCTCGGTGCCCAGTCGACGGTGTTCATGCCCGAAGGTGCGCCGCTGCCGAAGGTCGAGGCCACCCGCAAGTACGGCGCCGATGTGCGGTTCTTTGGCCACACCCTTGACGAGGCGTTGGCGCAGGCCATCTCTTTTGCGGCCACTACCGGCGCGATTCTGATTCACCCGTTCGATCACCCCGACATCGTGGCAGGCCAGGCGACTGTGGGGTTGGAGATTCTCGAGCAATGTCCCGATGCCCGGACCGTCGTCGTCAGCACCGGCGGTGGTGGGCTCACCGCAGGTCTTGCCGTGGTCGTCAAAGCATTGCGGCCCGACATCAGGATCGTCGCGGTCCAAGCCCAGGGTGCGGCAGCGTTTCCGGGTTCGCTAGAGGCCGGGACGCCGA
This sequence comes from Acidothermaceae bacterium, assembly GCA_036509315.1. Taxonomy (GTDB): domain Bacteria; phylum Actinomycetota; class Actinomycetes; order Acidothermales; family Acidothermaceae; genus PALSA-607. The sequence goes on along the minus strand of DATCFU010000016.1, from coordinate 4,669 downwards.
CCAGGCTCGCGAGCATGTCGACGATCGCTGACGGCATCGCGGTCGGGTGTCCTGGTGAGCTGACGTTCGAACTGGTCCGCGACTACGTCGACCGGGTGGTGACGGTCTCCGAGGATTCGTTGTCGCGGGCGCTCTTGTTCTGTCTCGAACGCGCCAAGTTAGTCGTCGAACCTGCCGGAGTTGCCGCAGTCGCCGCGATCATCGATACCCCGGAGTTGTTCGAACCGCCCGTCGTTGCTGTGTTGTCGGGCGGCAATGTCGACCCGGTGTTGCTGATGGGTGTGCTGCGGCATGGCCTCGCGGCGGCCGGGCGCTACTTGTCGTTCCAGGTGACGATCAGCGATCGGCCAGGCGCGCTCGCCGCCCTACTCCAGGCGCTGGCAGCCGCAGGCGGCAACGTGCTTGATGTGGTGCACCAGCGTACCGCGCCGACGCTGCGCCTCGACGAGGTCGCCGTGGCGCTACAGGTCGAGACCCGAGGCCCGACGCACTCCGACGAGGTCGTGGAGATGCTCCGCTCGCGCGGCTACCGCCTCGAGTTCAGCTAGCGAAGTTCACCCGGCTGACGCAGGCGCGGGCTCAAGGTCGCCCTCTGGCGCGGTCGAAACAACTAACTGAGCGCTCGATTCTGGGTGCTCGATTTCGGAGTGCTTTGGTCAGCCCCCTGCCGAAAGTCGGATGTCATGCACCTCGCTCTTTCGCATATGACGATCTTGGCCCTCTTGTCGGCGGCGTTACTGATCGCGGCCGGTGCCGCGTTGGTACAGCGGAGCCGCGGGACCAACGTTGGCCGCAACAGGGGCAGTGCCAGCAACAGGGGCGGCGGCCGACGTTCAGCCGGACCTCGGGGCGGCTCTCGCCTCGCAGCGACGCCGAGCGCGCGCTTCGCAGCGGGCTCACGGTTTGCATCCCAGCAGGGCGGCGCCTTTGCCGTTGTCCCACACTTCGCCGCCACTCCGGCCGGCGTCTTTACCGCCGCGCCGCACTTTGCACTCAACCAGGCCAGCGGCGTAGTGGCAGCCCACAACTTTGCACCCATCCAGGTCGGCGCCTTTGCGGCCGCTGTGAGCATTGCACCAGGCCGACCCAGCGCCTTTGCGGCTGCCCCGCATCCTGCAGCCGAGCTGCGAGTGGTCCCCGACCTGCAACTAGCACCCGAGCTGCGAGTTGTCCCCGAGCTGCAACTAGCACCCGAGCTGCGAGTTGTCCCCGAGCGGCAACTAGCACCCGAGCTGCGACCGGCACCCGACCCGCACCTCGTTTCCCCGCCAGACCCTCGGGTCGCGGTGCCCGCGACATCGTGGTCGGTTGGCCCGGTCGCTTCGGTTTCGGTGCTTGCGGTATTGACCGAGGGGGACAGAGCGCGACCGGCTTTCGCGCCATCGAACTCCGGCGACGCGTTTCCGACCAGGTTGCGTGCGCTATCCCTGCTCGGTGCGCACCTGCTTGCGGCGTTGAGCATCTTTACGTTTTCGCTGGCCGCCACACCCATCGGGCATCACATCGCGAACGTGGGCAGCATCTCCGTTTGGTCGCTCGCCGCCTTGTGCCTGCTTGTGGGCGTTGTGTTCGACGTTGCAGTGGCCGCGCGAGTTCAGCACGACATCATGGGGGGCGGCTGGGACGGAGGCTTTTCGCTCGGTTTCATCAGCTACATCAGCCCGGAAGTCGCGCTGTACGTGATCAGACCATCGGGGATCTCGGCCGCCGCGCGGCGACTGAACTCTTCACCCGCGCGCGTGATCCTCGTCGAGTATGGGCTTCTGGTGGCAGCTTTTCTTATCGTGCTCCACCGACTGGTTGGTCGCTGAGGTTGATGATTTAAGTAACTTGACGCTCCCGTGAAGCGGGTCGATAGCCTGCTGTGTTGCCTGGTTTGCACACGCTCGCTTGTTCCGGAACGCAGTTGCTGCTGCCGGTTCGCAGCGAACCGATGATTTCGGCGACCCGAGGGAGTCTCTCTTTACATGGTTGAAGTCCAAGCAACTGCGCGCGCTCCGAGGTCTACCGGTGGCGCGATCGTGGCCGAGGGTCTGGTCAAGCACTACGGCTCAGTTCGCGCGCTCGACGGGATCGATTTGAGCGTCGAAGAAGGAACCGTGCTCGGCCTACTCGGGCCCAACGGCGCGGGCAAGACGACGGCGGTGCGGGTGTTCACAACCCTTCTCAAGCCGGACGCCGGAACTGCCACCGTGGCGGGCCTCGACGTCGTGCGCGACGCCGACGCGGTACGCCGCACGATCGGCGTCTCAGGTCAGTACGCCGCCGTTGACGAGAACCTGACTGGTCGGGAGAACCTCGACATGGTGGGCCGCCTCTATCACCTCGGCAAGTCGGTCTCGATTGCGCGAGCCGATGAACTGCTCGAGCGTTTTGATCTTGTCGACGCCGCGAACCGCGTCGTGAAGACGTACTCCGGCGGTATGCGCCGCCGCCTCGACCTCGCGGGCAGCCTGGTCGCGCGGCCGAAGGTGCTGTTCCTCGACGAACCGACGACGGGTCTCGACCCGCGTGGCCGCCTGGGCATGTGGGACGTCATCGAGGAGCTTGTCGACGGCGGCACCACGTTGCTGCTGACTACGCAGTATCTGGAAGAGGCCGATCGGCTCGCGCAATCGATCGTCGTGATCGATCACGGCAAGGTAATCGCTCGCGGTACTGCCGACGAACTGAAGTCGCAGATCGGTGGCGAGCGTCTCGAACTGACTGTGTCGAACGCTTCGGAGTTGACCGCCACGGAAGCGGTACTTCGCAGGGTCGGCCTCGGCGAGCCGACGATCGACCAAGCCACTAGGGCTGCATCGATTGCCGTGCAGGGCGGGTCCGCCGTGCTGATCGATGCTCTACGCCAGCTCGATACCGCGGGAGTGGTCGTCAAGGACGTCGCAATTCGGCGTCCAACTCTTGACGACGTGTTCTTGTCTCTGACGGGTCACGCCGCCGAAGCCGCGGCCGATCCAGCGGTACCCGTTGCGAAATCAGGTCGTAAGGCTCGCAAGGAGAAGCAGTCATGAGCGTGTTGACGCAAGCGACCGCCGATGGGCTGGTGATAGCGAAGCGCAACCTCATCAAGGTCAAGCGCATCCCCGACCTGCTGATCTTCACCACGATTCAGCCGATCATGTTCGTGTTGTTGTTCGCGTACGTGTTCGGGGGCGCGATTCCGGTGCCCGGCGTGAGCTATCGCTCCTACTTGATGGCCGGCATCTTCACCCAGACCGTGACCTTCGGCGCGGGCATCACGGCGATCGGCTTGGCCGATGACCTTCAGAAGGGAATCATCGACCGGTTCAGATCGCTGCCAATGGCGCGGTCGGCAGTGCTGTTCGGCCGGACGCTTTCCGACCTGGTCAACAACTGCATCGTGATGGTCGTGATGTCGGCGTGTGGGCTGCTTGTCGGTTGGCGCATCGAGCGTGGGGCAGCCAGAGCAGTAGCGGCCTACCTCATCATCTTTCTCTTTGCGTACTCGATGTCGTGGGTCTCCGCGACGATCGGCTTGTCCGTGAAGAGCGTCGAGGTTGCGCAAAGCGCCGGGTTCATCTGGATGTTTCCGCTGACGTTCCTGTCGAATGCGTTTGTCACCTCGCAGTCGCTGCCGAGTTGGCTACAGCCGGTAGCGAACTGGAATCCGGTGAGTGCGGTTGTGGCTTCTGCCCGTCAACTGTTCGGCAATAACGGCACGCTGCCGCGCCCGAGCGCATGGCCGATGCAGCATCCAGAGATTACGGCGCTCGGATGGAGCGTGCTCCTGTTGGTGGTCTTCATTCCGCTGTCAGTGCGCAAGTACCGCGCGGCTGCCGCCCGCTAGCGGGCATCGAGTTGGCAGGTGTCGAGCTAGCCGGTGTAGGGCTTCGCTTCGATGATCTCGACGGATAGCTTCGTGCCGTTCGGCAACGAGTATGACGCGGTGTCGCCGGCGGTCTTGCCAAGCAGCGCGGCTCCGAGCGGCGAACTCGGTGAGTAGACGTCCACCGCGCCACCGGCGTCTTCACGCGAGCCGAGCAAGAAGGTCAACGTGTCGTCGTCTCCCTCGTAACGAACGGTGACGACCATTCCCGGGCCGACCTTGCCGTCGTCCGCTGGTCCTGCTCCGACTTTGGCGTTGTCGAGCAGCTGCCGCAGCTGCCGGATACGGGCTTCCATCTTGCCTTGCTCTTCCTTCGCGGCGTGGTAGCCGCCGTTCTCCTTGAGGTCGCCCTCTTCGCGCGCGGCCTGGATCTTGCGCGCGATTTCGATCCTGGCTGGTCCTGTGAGGTTGTTGTACTCGGCGGTCAGCCGGTCGTAGGCCTCGCGCGTAAGCCAGGTGATCGGGGTGGTCTGGGCCACGGAGCTCCTCTTGTACACCGAAATGCGGTGATGACATCCAACTCTTGGCGGGTTGTTAGTTGGCGTCTGTGTGTCAGGTTACAACCGCCAGCCGCCCCGCCGGTCGGCAAGTCCCCGCAAGCCAGGAGAATGAGAGTTCATGAGTACGAACGCGACTGGACCTAACGTGACGAAACGACTGCGGCTGATGGCCGTGCACGCCCATCCGGACGACGAGTCCAGCAAGGGCGCCGCGACGATGGCCCGTTATGTGGCCGAGGGCGTCGACGTCTTGGTGGTCACGCTGACGGGCGGCGAGCGCGGCTCGATCTTGAATCCGGCGATGGATCGTCCTGACGTC
>DATCFU010000015.1:0-9997 GCA_036509315.1 Acidothermaceae bacterium | reverse complement strand
GCTGAGAGTTCGGTGCGTCATGGGTGCAGTTGAACGGCCGCGCGACAAGGCGTTGGCCGAAGTGCGGTTCCTCACGGTCGCGGAGGTCGCCGCGCTCATGCGCGTGTCGAAAATGACCGTGTATCGGCTGGTGCATTCGGGGGAGCTACCCGCGGTTCGCGTCGGGCGCTCGTTCCGGGTCCCGGAGCAGGCAGTCCACGATTACCTGCGTGACGCCTTCATCGAGGCTGGCTGACCGACCTGTTGCCACGGTCGCCCCTGGGCGCAGTCGTGCGCGACTGGTGCGGGTTAGGCTTCGCACAACCCCGTGGTTCGGTACGGGGCAGGTGGCTGGTACGGGGCCGCCCGTAGTCATGCAACGTGGGCACAGCCCACAACAAATTTGGGCGCAGCCCCATGGGAAGTGGGTTCGGTCGTGGGTTCGGTCATTAAGAAGCGCCGCAAGCGGATGGCGAAGAAGAAGCACCGCAAGCTGCTGAAGCGCACGCGCGTTCAGCGACGCAACAAGAAGTAGCGGTTAGTTCGGGAGCTGCGACAAAACCGTCGCGAAGTTCAGCATCCGACTGACCGGGTCGCCGGCCGAGGCTGGGCTAGCTGACGCCGCAAGCTGTGACCGAAGTGCAGTCGCAGACGGGACGGCGGTGCGTGCCGCAGCTGTCGTAACCGTGACGGTCGCGGCGGCGGCAATGTGCTGAGTCACCGCGGCGACCTTGGGCGCGGCAGGCTTCGTAGCCGCTGGCGTCGCGGCCGCGGGCTTCGCAGTCGCGGGCTTGGCAACTGTCTTCACCGGTGCCGGCGCCTTCGGCGCGACTGGCGGGGTCGTGACTGTCACCGGGCGGCGGAAGTCGACGACGACCCAGAGCACCGGGCAACCGCAGGACGGATAGATCGACGTTGCGGAGCCGACGCCCATCTGCGTGTAGCGCGGGTCAAGGATGTTGGCCTTGTGCTCGGGACTGTGCATGAACGCGTTCTGCACGGTGGGGACATCGCCAGCCAACCCGACGTTTTCCCCAAGGACGGTCCAGTTGGCGACCTGCGTGCGGATGGCGGGGTTGTGGGAGAGCACCCCGGCGGCGGCCAGGTTGTTCGCCCACGCCTGGGCAACCGCGTCGAGCTGGGCGTTCTCAGTGAGTGCAGGAAGACCCGCTGAGACGCGGGCGGTGTTCGTCGCGGTAGCAAGATCGCCCGCCGGGCTGGCGATTGCGGAGCCGGCGAAAGCGGCTGAGCCTACGAGCGCTGTCACTGTCAGTGACAGGGTTGCGACCCATCTAGCCGTACGACGAACACGGAGAGTGGTCATGGCCTATAGGTCGGCGACCCCCGCAAAACGCTTGAACGGGAAAGGGGACAAACCGGACATGCCCTGGCAACATCACCCTGACGGCCTACTGACAGGGGCGGCTTAACCTAAAAGACGTGACCAATACCGAATCCTTGAGCGTGCCGCCGGTTGATCCGCAGGCTCGGGTTGTGCTCTTCAGCCGGCCCGGCTGCCATCTGTGCGACGACGCAAGGGCCGTCGTGGAGCAGGTCATGGCCGAACTTGGCGAGCGCTACGCCGAGCGCGACATCACGCTCGATCCCCGGGAGTTGAGCGTGTACGGCGACTCGATCCCCGTCGTTGAGGTCGACGGCGTCCAGGTCGACTTCTGGCGCATCTCGAAAGATCGACTTCGGGCCGCTCTGCTGGCCTGATCGGCGCTTTTTGTGCACTCGTTCACAAACACGTACCCTGGCAACGACCCCAAGAGCCCCTGAGAAGTCGCCGCCAGCCTGTCTGGAAGTGCCGTGCCTGCCGATCGTGACCCTGCAAGTAGCGCCCCTGGATCGAGCGCCGCTTCCCAGGTCCGTGGCATCCCAGAAGCCTCGATAGCCCGGCTTCCCTTATATCTGCGGGCGCTGCAGTCGATGGCCGACCGCGGCGTGACGACTGTTTCCTCCCAAGAGCTGGCCGTCGCGTCGGGCGTGAATTCGGCGAAGCTTCGCAAGGACCTGTCGCACCTCGGTTCGTACGGCACCCGAGGGGTCGGCTACGAAGTGACCTTTCTCGTCTACCAGATCTCGCGTGAGCTCGGGCTGACCCAGGACTGGGCCGTCGCCATCGTCGGGGTCGGCAACCTCGGTCGAGCGCTGGCGAACTACGGCGGCTTTGCCAGTCGCGGGTTTCGCGCCGCGTGCCTTGTTGATGCCGACCCGGCGCAGGTCGGGCAGCGCGTGGGCGGTTTGATCGTGCACCAGCTCGACGACTTGGAACGGCTGATCGCCGAGCACCGCATCGCGATCGGGGTCATCACTACGCCGGCCAGTGCTGCGCAACGAGTTGCCGATCGCTTGGTAGCTGCCGGTGTCCGCAGCGTTCTGAACTTCGCGCCGACGGTCTTGACCGTTCCGCCCGGAGTCGAACTCCGCAAGGTCGACCTTTCCACCGAACTGCAGATCCTTGCGTTCCACGAACAACGTCGCGTCACGTGCGCTGCAGATGCGGCGGTGTCGCTGTGAGCCTTCTTGTCGTGGGCCTTTCGCATCGCAGTGCACCCTTGCCGTTGCTCGAAAGGACATCTCTTTCAGTCGATGCAGCGGGCAAGTTGCTCGACGATGTGGTGGCCGCACCGGCCGTCGATGAGGCGATGTTGCTGTCGACCTGCAACAGAGTCGAGCTGTATGCATCGGTTGAGAAGTTCCACGCGGGTGTTGCGGCACTCTCCGACTTGTTAGCTCGGCACACCGGTGTCGGATTCGACGAACTGTCGCCGCACGTATACGTGCATTACGAGGACCGCGCCGCGCAGCATCTGTTCACCGTGGCCTCGAGCCTTGATTCGATGCTGGTCGGCGAGCACCAGATTCTCGGACAGGTTAGGGCGGCTTTTCGCACTGCGCGAGACCGCGGTGACGCGGGAGGCGCGTTGCACGACGTCATCGAGCGGGCGCTGCATGCGGCGAAGCGAGTGCACGCAGAAACCGGCATTGATGCAGTTGGTACCACCTTGGTTGAAGCTGGACTTCGCTTAGGCGCACCGGGCGGTCTGGACGGACAGCGCGCCATCGTCGTTGGCGCCGGCTCGATGGCATCCATCGCGGTGGCCGCGTTACGCACGGCTGGTGTCGGTGATTTGGTCGTTGCCAGCCGCACGATGGTGAGCGCGGAGCTGCTCGCTACCCGAGTCGGCGGCCGGGCCGCCGCCATGGCAGATCTCGAGAACGAGATTGCCGGCGCAGACGTGGTCATCACGTGCACGGGTTCCGATAGCCAGGTGCTGTCGGCCGACGTGGTTCAGCGGGCGATGTCGATGCGCGCTGACCGCCCGCTTTTCATCTTGGACGTTGCCGTTCCTCGCGATGTCGACCCAGGTGTCGGCGAAGTGACGGGTGTTTCCTTGTTCGACATTGACGCCTTGGGGCCGCTGGTCGACAACGCCGTGGCCGCCGACGATGTCCTCGAGGCCCGCCGCATCGTCGACATGGAGCTCGCCGCGTATGTCAGTGCACGACGTGCCTCGGGGGTCGCGCCGACGGTTGTCGCGCTGCGCGACAAGGGTGCACAGACCGTTGCCGCGGAACTGCATCGGCTCGAGCGCCGGCTGCCGAATCTTGACGACGCTGCACGGGCTGAGATTGCGGCGACGATGCAGCGCGTCGTCGACAAGGTCTTGCATGCGCCAACTGTGCGAGTTCAGGAGCTCGCGGACACTGCGGGACCAACGTCGTATCCCGAGGCGTTGCGCCGCCTGTTCGACCTCGACCCATCGGCGCCCGCTGCGCTGGTCGCCCCTGACTTAGCCGACGACGAGATCGGGTTGGGTGAGCAGCGGTGAGCCCGACTTCAGCGCCCGCCGCCCGAGCCCTCGAGCCGACAACCGTGCTTCGCCTTGGCACGCGTCGTAGCCCTCTTGCGATGGCTCAAGCGACTCTTGTTGCCGACGCGCTTCGAGCGGGCGGGTCGACCGTCGAACTCGTAGGTGTGACGACCGAAGGCGATCGCAGCACCGGCCCGCTGACCGAGGCTGGCGGCACGGGCGTATTCGTCACGCAACTACGCGCCCGCCTGCTCGATGAGAGCGTTGACATCGTCGTGCACTCACTCAAAGATCTCCCGACGCAGCCGGCGGCCGACCTTGGGGTGGCTGCGGTACCGCCGCGAGCGGATGCGCGCGACGCGCTGGTGGCTCGTGATGGGCTCACGCTGTCGACGTTGCCGCCGCGGGCATCAGTTGGTACCGGCTCGCCCCGGCGTGCCGCTCAGCTGCTCGGCGTCCGCCCGGATCTCGACGTCCAGCCGTTGCGGGGCAACGTCGATACGCGAATCGGGCGCGTCGGCCGCGTCGGCGCCGACGGGCTCGATGCGATCGTGGTTGCGGCCGCCGGCCTTGCTCGGCTCGGTCGCCTCAACGAGGCGACGCAGCTGCTCGACCCTGACGTCATGCTCCCGGCGCCGGGCCAGGGCGCGCTCGCCATCGAATGCCGGGCGGCCGACGTCGAGCCGGGTGGGCGCCTTCGCGAGCTGCTTGCACCGCTCGATGATCTTTCGAGCCACGCGGCCGTCGTCGCAGAGCGCGCCTTGCTGGCCGGGCTCGAAGCGGGATGTACCGCCCCTGTCGGGGCATTTGCCGAGGTTGATGCGGCCCTCAATTTGCATCTGATCGCCGCGGTCGTCAGCGTGGACGGCGTAACCGCGATCCGAGGCGCTGCGCGGGGGGCGGCTACCGACGCGGAAGGGATCGGACGCCGGTTGGCTGTCGACCTCCTCGCGCGCGGCGCCGGCAGTCTCATGGGAATCACCAATGCACACGACAGAACAGGACGACGATGAGTCCAACGCCCAAGAACACGGGCACCGCAGCCGCGCGACAGACCAGCGCTCCTGCGCCGCAGCAAGCACGCGCTGTCGCCGCGCCGAGACTCCTCGGCACGGTCGCATTCGTTGGTGCCGGCCCGGGTGACCCGGGTTTGCTGACCTTGCGCGCCGTCGAGTTACTCGCTCGCGCCAACGTGGTGATCGCCGACGAGCCGCTCTCGTCTGACCTGACCAAGCACTGTCGCGCCGACGTCACACTCATCGATCTGTCCGCCGGTGATCGGTCGCAGACATTCGCGGACCGGACGAAGACGATCGTCGACGCGACCAAGGGGGGCAAGACCGTCGTGCGGTTACTCATGGGCGATCCGCTGTTCGATGGCGATGGCGCCGAAGAGGCCGCTGCTTGTGCGAAGGCCAAGCTCGGCGTCGAAGTAGTTCCGGGCGTGCCGGTTGCTGCAGCTGTACCGACGTACGCTGGTATCGCGCTGGTTGACTCCAAGCACCGCGAGGTGCGGGTCATCGACGCGCGCCCGTCGGCGTCCGGTCCTGATTGGGCTGCCGCTGCCCTCGGTCCCCCGACCCTCGTCGTGCTACGTGTCGAGTCGCCCGCAGCGGTGGCCGACGCGCTGATCAAGGGCGGCCGCACGGCTGACACCGCCGTCGCCGCAACACGGGCCGGCACGACAACCGACCAGCACACGGTGGTTTCGACGCTGGGCGCACTCGCTGCTGACGTCAAAGCCGCCGGCCTCGCAGGTCCCGTCGTCCTGGTGATCGGTGACGTCGTGAAGAGTCGGGGTGCGCTGTCGTGGTTCGAGACGAAGGCGCTGTTCGGTTGGCGTGTTCTGGTGCCACGTACAAAAGAGCAGGCGGGCGAGTTGTCCGACCGGCTGCGCGTTTACGGCGCGGTGCCGGCGGAGGTTCCGACGATCGCGGTCGAGCCGCCCAGAACTCCGCAGCAAATGGAGCGTGCCGTGCGCGGCCTGGTGACGGGTCGCTACGAGTGGATCGCGTTTACGTCGGTGAACGCGGTGCGCGCAGTTCGCGAGAAGTTCGAGGAGTACGGCCTCGACGCGCGAGCGTTCTCCGGCATCAAGGTGGCGGCCGTAGGTGAGCAGACTGCGGAGGCGCTTCAAGCGTTCGGTGTCAAGCCCGACCTAGTGCCGGTCGGTGAGCAGTCCGCGGCTGGTCTGCTCGAAGAGTTCCCGCCGTATGACGACGTTCTCGACCCAATCAACCGGGTGTTCCTTCCGCGCGCCGACATTGCAACGGAGACGCTCGTTGCCGGCCTGGTTGAACTCGGTTGGGAAGTCGATGACGTCACCGCCTACCGCACAGTGCGTGCAGCGCCGCCGCCGGCGGCCACTCGCGAGGCCATCAAGACCGGCGGATTCGACGCGGTCGTGTTCACGTCGTCGTCGACCGTTCGCAATCTCGTCGGAATCGCGGGCAAGCCGCACGCGACGACGGTCATTGCCTGCATCGGACCGCAGACGGCCAAGACCGCCGAAGAGCACGGCTTGCGAGTGGACGTTCTTGCTGAAAGTCCTTCGGTGGAGTGTCTTGCCGATGCCTTGGCCGCCTACGGGCTGGCGCAGCGGTTGGCCGCGGAAGCCAGTGGCGAGTGGACGGGTAAGCCGGGACGCCCGCGCGCCAGCTCGCGACGCAAGGCTCGGTAGGTCCGTATGCCGGGTCTCGTGTCGAGGCCGCGCCGGTTGCGGCGCACGCCTGCGTTGCGCCGACTCGTCGCGCAGACGCGGCTGTCGTCGTCCGATCTTGTCCTGCCCTTGTTCGTCAAGGAAGGCATCAGCGAACCCGCGCCGATCGCGTCGATGCCAGGAGTCGTCCAGCACACGCGTGATTCGTTGCGGAAGGCTGCCGCAGAGGCGGTCGCTGACGGCGTCGGTGGGCTCATCCTGTTCGGCATTCCGGCGCACAAGGACGCGCGCGGTTCGGGTGCCGATGACCCGTCAGGCATCGTGCAGGTGGCGCTGCGCGATCTCGCTGGTGAGGTTGGCGACGCGACCGTACTGATGGCGGATCTGTGCCTCGACGAATACACCGACCACGGGCACTGCGGCATCGTGGTCGAGTCAGCGGCCGGGGAGCACACGATCGATAACGATGCGACGCTCGTGCGTTACGCATCGATCGCGGTGGCGCAGGCAAGTGCGGGCGCACATGTTGTTGCACCGAGCGGCATGATGGACGGTCAGGTCGCTGCGATCAGGGCAGGCCTCGATACCGCGGGTTTCTCGGAGGTCGCGATCCTTGCGTATGCGGCCAAATTTGCATCTGCGCTGTACGGCCCGTTTCGCGATGCGGCCGAGTGCGCTCCGCGGTTCGGTGATCGTCGCACCTACCAGCAAGATGTCGCGAACAGCGATGAGGCGTTGCGCGAGGTCGCGCTCGACATCGCTGAGGGTGCCGACATGGTGATGGTCAAGCCGGCGATGGCGTATCTCGATGTTGTGGCGCGGGTGCGGCGGATGGTCGATGTTCCGGTCGCTGCGTATCAGGTGAGCGGTGAGTACGCCATGGTCGAGGCGGCCGCTGCACATGGTTGGCTTGATCGCGAGAGTGTGATCCTTGAGTCGTTGACATCGATCCGTCGGGCCGGCGCCGACATCGTGCTGACGTACTGGGCTGCTGAGGTGGCCCGGTTGCTCCGCGACCCGAGATGACCGTTGCTGCCCCGCGCGCGGTTTTGCTTGACGCAGGAGGCGTGCTCCTGCTGCCCAATCCTTGGGTGGTGTCGGCAGTGCTACGTGCAGCCGGCGGCGCGATGGACCCCGACGCCGTGCCGCGTGCGCACTACGCGGGCGTAGCTGCGATGGATGCACGCAGGACGACGGACTGGAGCTACTACCACCGGGTGTTCGTGCGGTTTGCCGGTGTGCCGAGCAATCGCATCGATGATGCGCTGGCCGGCTTGGCTGCGCTCTTTCGGTCGCCCGTTCCTACGACCTGGAACGTCGTTCCGGCAGGTGTTATCGAACACCTGCGCGACCTCGCGGCAACGGGCGTCGCGATCGCCGTGGTGTCGAACGCTGACGGTTTAGTCGAGGCAACGCTGCGGCGTTGCGAGATCCCGTTCGACGTCGTCATTGACTCGACGGTCGTCGGTTATGCGAAGCCGCAGCCCGAGATATTCGCGTTCGCGCTCGAGAAGCTCAACGTGGCTGCGAGCGATGCGGTGCACGTTGGCGACATGGCGTCGGCGGACGTCGACGGTGCGCATGCTGCCGGCGTTCGCCCGTTGCACCTCGACCCGTTTAACGATTGCCCGTATCCAGCCGATCATCACGAGCACGTGCGAACCCTCGCCGACGTCGTCGCTATCGCCGCCGGCTGATCGACTGTCGATCGCGGTGGCGGTTGCCGATCAGGCGTACTTGGTCAGTCCGACGGCGACGCCACCGGCGGCGGTTAGTCGGATTCGGGCGTCGTATTCGTTGTTGGTGCTCACGCGTCGGCCGTCGACGTAGATGTGGACGCCATGTCGTTTGCGAAACGTGGGCACCTGACCACCCGTTCGGCGGACAAACCTCGGCCGAGTGGCGGACGGCCCGATTACACTGAGTAAGCGCCCTCCACCCTTTGGGTAGTCGAATCCGGGTTCTGGCGCCACCTCGGCGAGCAGCGCAAGGCAAGCCTGGGAGACTCGCCGGTGTGACTGCTACCGACGCCAGATCGCAGGCCCTGTTCGACCGCGCCCTGGCGGTGACGCCGGGTGGGGTGAACTCGCCAGTGCGGGCGTTTCGCGGCGTTGGGGGTACGCCGCGTTTCATGGCCAGCGGTCACGGTCCGTACCTGATCGACGTCGACGGCAGCCAGTACGTCGATCTGGTGTGTTCGTGGGGCCCGCTGGTGCTCGGGCATGCGCACCCAACCGTGATCGATGCCATCACTTCTACTGCGAGCAAGGGCATCAGCTTCGGGACGCCGACAGCAGGCGAGGTCGAGCTCGCTGAGGAGATCGTGGCGCGGGTAGGGCCGGTCGAGCAGGTACGACTGGTCAGTTCGGGGACAGAGGCCACGATGAGTGCGCTTCGACTGGCGCGCGGTTTCACCGGCCGGTCGAAGGTCGTGAAGTTTGCGGGTTGCTATCACGGCCACGTCGATGCGCTTCTCGCCGCTGCCGGCTCCGGAGTCGCGACCCTCGCGCTGCCCGACTCGCCGGGGGTCACCGGGGCGTCGGCGGCCGACACGATCGTGTTGCCATACAACGACCTCGCTGCCGTCGAGGCGGCGTTCAACGCCTATGGCGAGCAGATTGCCTGCGTCATCACCGAGGGTGCGGCGGCGAACATGGGCGTCGTCGCACCAGCGGCCGGCTTCAACGCTGGACTTCGCGAGATCGCACATCGGCACGGCGCGTTGCTCATCATCGACGAGGTCATGACTGGATTCCGGGTCTCGTCGACCGGTTGGCACGGCATCGACGGCGTTGACGCTGACCTCCTCACCTTTGGCAAGGTCATGGGTGGCGGGTTGCCAGCGGCCGCGTTCGGGGGTCGGGCGGACATCATGGGCCGGCTCGCCCCAGCGGGGCCCGTCTACCAGGCCGGCACGCTGTCGGGAAATCCGCTCGCCACCGCTGCCGGGCTCGCGACGCTGCGGGCGTGCACGCCGCAGGTCTATGCCCATCTCGACGCGACTGCCACGAAGGTCGGCGCGCTGGCCTCAGCGGCCCTCACTGGGGCAGGCGTCGCGCATCGCCTGCAGTACGCAGGCAACCTGTTCTCGTTGTTCTTCATCGATCGCGACGTCGTGAACTTCGACGATGCGCGGGACCAAGAGTCGTGGCGCTACGCGGCCTTCTTTCACGCGTTGCTCGACCGCGGTGTCTACGCCCCGCCGTCAGCCTTCGAAGCTTGGTTTGTGTCCGCCGCTCACGATGACGCCGCGATCGAACGGATCGCCGACGCGTTGCCGCACGCAGCGCGAGCCGCCGCGAGCTCGGAGGTCGGCGCATGAGCGAGCGCACCGTCGTCCATCTGCTGCGCCATGGTGAAGTGAACAATCCGGAGCATGTTCTCTACGGGTGCCTGCCGGGATTTCACCTGACCGACGCGGGCCAGGCGATGGCGAAGCGGGCTGCCGCCGCGGTCGCCGAACGCGACATCGTCGCGGTGATCTCGTCGCCGTTGGAGCGCGCGATCGAAACTGCAACACCGGTGGCAGAACAGTTCG
>DATCFU010000014.1:0-2025 GCA_036509315.1 Acidothermaceae bacterium | reverse complement strand
AGGCAAGACGACGTTGTTGCACCTGATCGGCACGTTGGATCGTCCGACGAGCGGCACGGTGCGCATCACCGGCCTGGACGTCGCGCAGCTGAGCGATCGCGAATTGTCGCGGCTTCGAGGCAGCAGGATCGGGTTCGTGTTTCAGCAATTCTTCCTCGCCGAACACGCGACCATTCTGGACAACGTCGCAGATGGTTTGTTGTACGCGGGGGTGCCGCTGCGCGATCGCCGACGACAGGCAATCGAGGCGCTCCACCAGGTTGGACTTGCTGACCGCATCAGTGCTCGGCCCACGCAGCTCTCGGGTGGACAACGCCAGCGGGTGGCGATTGCACGTGCGCTGGTCGGGCGACCCGCGATCGTCCTGGCCGACGAGCCGACCGGCAACCTCGACACCACGACCGGCCAAGCGATTCTCGGACTACTTGAGGAGCTGCACGAGGCCGGCACCACGATCGTCGTCATCACGCACGACCGTGACATCGCGGCTCGAATGCCTCGGCAGATTCAAATGCGCGACGGCCGCATCGTCGCCGACGAAGCGTTGGTCCTCAGCGGCGGCAAGAACGACCGCCCAGAACCAACACTCGGCGAGACCGGCCCGTCGTGACGGTCGCGTCGGTCGTGACAGACGTACGCCGTTCCGGGCGGCTGCGGTTCACCGACCTTGCGCGGCTCTCGAGCATCGGCCTGCGCACTCGCAAACTCCGCGCCACCCTGTCGGCACTTGGCATTGCCATCGGCGTCGCTGCAGTGGTCGCCGTGCTCGGCCTCTCGGCGTCCTCGCAAGCTGGCTTGCTGGCCGAGATCGACAAACTCGGCACCAACCTGCTCACCGTGACCAACGGCCAGACGGTATTCGGGCAAGCTGCCGAACTCCCGGTGGCCGCGCCCGGCATGATCTCGCGCATCGGGCCGGTCACTGCCGTGCAAGCGACCGGATCGGTGACAGCGTCGGTCTATCGCAGCCCGCTGATTCCGGTGATCCAGACCAACGCACTCTCAGTATTGGCGACAACCCTCGACCTGCCCGCGACCGTCGGCACCACGCTCGCCGCCGGCACCTATCTCAACGCGGCAACCGCAACCGAACCCGTCGCGGTGCTCGGCGCCTCCGCCGCCAGCCGCCTCGGGATCGACCGCCTCTACCCAGGCGAACGCATCTGGGCTGGCCAGCAATGGTTCTACGTCGTCGGCATCTTGAAGCCCGCGGTGCTCGCGCCGGAACTCGACGCAGCGATGCTCATCGGATTTCCGGCCGCGAAAACCTACCTCGGGTTCGACGGGCATCCCTCGACCATTTACCTGCGCGCGAACACCGACCAAGTCGCCGCCGTGCAGGCCGTGCTTGCTGCGACCGCAGACCCCGAAGCGCCGAACCAAGTCAACGTCAGTCAACCGTCGGCTGCTCTTGTCGCTCGCGCCGAAACCAAGAGCGCACTCAACGGTCTCTTCCTCGGGCTCGGAGCTGTCGCACTCCTTGTTGGTGCAATCGGTGTCGCGAACATCATGGTGATCTCAGTGTTGGAACGTCGCTCCGAGATCGGACTGCGCCGCGCGCTTGGCGCGACCAAGGGCCACATCCGCACGCAGTTCCTGTCCGAGGCGATCGTGCTTGCGGTGATCGGCGGCGCGGTGGGGGTTGGCGCGGGCGCGCTTGCGACCGCGATTTACGCGAGCACCAAAGGCTGGGCAATCGTCGTCCCGCCTGTTGCTTGGGGTGGTGGACTCGGCGCCGCGCTGATCATCGGCGCCGTCGCGGGACTACTGCCCGCACTTCGTGCCGCCCGTATGCCCCCAACCCGGGCCCTCTGGAGCATGTAAGCCCCGGCTGGTTACGGGCCGGTCGCAAAGTGCATGCGCCAGCGGGTTTGGGGCGTGGGCCGGCTGAAGGCGACGAACTGGTTGTTGTGTCCCTCACGCCAGTTCGCGCGCCCTGGGTCCCCACGAAAGTGCAGGTCCAGGGTGACCAAGAGCGTGAACTGATCGGCCGACGTCCACGACCAGGACTCGTAGGAGTAGACC
>DATCFU010000013.1:0-10454 GCA_036509315.1 Acidothermaceae bacterium | reverse complement strand
GTGCTGGTCACATTGCTTGCTGCCTGGTTCCCGTCTTTCCGCGCTTCCCGCATCCCACCTATCGCTGCCATGCGCGACGGCGTCGCGCTGCCGGAGCGCTCGCTTCGGGTGCGTGCCGTGATCGGCGGTGTCTTGACTCTCTTGGGAGCGATCTCGATCGCCGGTTCGATTCGCGGCAGCAGCGGCGGCGCGGCAGCGAGGGTTGGCATTGGCATCCTGCTCGTGATGATCGGTATTTGGGTCATGAGTGCGCTCATCAGCCGGCCGGTAGTGCGACTCATCGGCGCGCCCTTGGTAAGGCTCTTCGGCCTCCCCGCCCGCCTCGGCCGTTCCAACGCGGTGCGCAATCCACGCCGCACTGCGGCGACATCGGCCTCAGTGATGATCGGGCTGGCGCTCGTGACGATGCTCACGGTGCTTGCGGCGTCCACGAAGTCTTCGATCACTTCCGTGGTCAACAACAATCTCGGCGCCGACTACGTCTTGACCTCTCAGTCGTTCCTCGGTTTCTCCCCGGACGTCGCGGCGAAAGCGACAGCCACCCAGGGTGTGGCCACCGTTGGTGAGACTCGAGTTGGCGCCGCGCATCTGAACGGCAAGACGGTCGTGGTTGCAGCGGTGTCTGCGAACATCGGCTCGGTCATCAAGGTTCACATGGAGGCCGGGTCACTCGACGCGTTGGGCAAGAATGAACTGCTCGTCTCGCAGACAAAGGCGAAGTCGACCAATCTCGCAGTGGGCCAGGTTGTCAGCGTGGAGTATCCGATGGGCGGCATGCAGCACATCACGGTCGGTGGGATTTTCAAGGACAACAGCCTGTTGGGCAACGGCGGTGCCGACTACCTCATCGGATTGCCGACGTATGCGAAGAACTACACAACCCAGCTCGACGCGATTGTCTACGTCTTGGCCGATCCAGGCCAACGTGAGGCCGCAGGCGCTGCACTCGAGACGAGCTTGAAGGCGTACCCCCAAGTCAAGATTCAGGGCCAGAGTGCCTACAAGGACTCGATCACCAAACAGATCGATCAGTTCGTGAATCTCATCTTCGGGTTGCTTGCCGTGGCTCTGATCATCGCTGTCCTGGGCATCGTGAACACGCTGGCACTGTCGGTCTATGAACGCACACGAGAGATCGGGCTGCTACGGGCGGTCGGCATGTCACGCGCACAGCTGCGCGAAATGATCTGGCTCGAGTCGGCCGTCATCGCGGTGTTCGGTGCGTTACTCGGACTGGTGCTCGGCGTGATCTTCGGCTGGGCTGTGGTGTCAACGTCCGGCGGTCAGCTGAACCATGTCGTCTACCCGATCACGTCGTTCATCGGCTTCGTCATTGGTGCTGGCATCGTCGGAGTGCTGGCGGCACTGTGGCCCGCGTGGCGAGCCTCCCGTCGTCCGGTATTGGCAGCGATCGCCACCGAGTAGGGCCGCGATCCGCTCGCCGCCGGCCGCTCCGCCGTCCCCGGGCTGTGTGCCCGTCGGTCAGCGGCAAAAGGAGAACGGCCGCTACTCGAAGAGGGAGCGGAGGAACGCCAGGTTGACCTCCGCCAGCGACCGGCGCACAATCTGTCGCTCAGCGGGCTCGATCGGCGCCACACTCGGAATGGCCACCACGAAGCACCCCGCGGCACTCGCCGACGCAGCACCGCTCGGTGAGTCTTCGAACGCCACGCAGTCGGCGGGGTCGACGCCGAGCTTGGCCGCACCGAGCAGATACGCCTCGGGGTGCGGCTTTGCGTCCGATACTTCGTCGCCGACGACGACGGTGTCGAACGTGAGTGGCGCAAGTCCTTCGAGCGCCGCGTCAACCAGTACCCGAAACGACGACGACACCAACGCACGCGGCACACCCGCAGCATCGAGTTCGTCGATGAGATCGAGGACGCCGGGTTGCAGAACGGGGGCGTGCCGCAACCGCTCGCGCATGCGCAGCAGCAACTGCTCCGAGACCTGCTCGGCCGTGACGGCGCCACCGGCACGCTCGGCGACAAATGCCGACGAGATCTTCAACGAGCTACCGACGAGGGTCTTGTGATCATCGAGTTGCCACGATGCACCGAGCTCGTTCAAGATGTCGGTCTCGACGCTGAACCAGAGCGGCTCGGTATCGATCAGCAATCCGTCCATGTCAAACAGGACGGCAGCGGGCAGTCTTGAGGCACCCGGCACGGCGGCGGACAAGCTCACGCGCTGAAGTACTTCGCTTCGGGATGGTGCACGATGAGCGCGTCAGTCGATTGCTCGGGGTGTAACTGGAGCTCGTCGGACAACGTGACGCCGATGCGCTCGGGTCGCAGCAGTTCGACGATCTTCACGCGGTCTTCGAGGTCGGGGCACGCGGGGTAACCGAACGAATAGCGCGACCCGCGATAGGCCTGGTGTTCAAGCACAGCCTGGACGTCGGCGCTGTCCTCCGAAGCAGTTCCGAGCTCCTCGCGAATGCGGCGATGCCAGAACTCTGCCAAAGCTTCGGCCAATTGTACGGAGAGACCGTGCAGTTCCAAGTAGTCGCGATACGCGTTCTCGGCGAACAACTCGGCTGTCGCGTCGCTAACCCGCGGGCCGATCGTTACCACCTGGAAGCCGACGACGTCGAACTCCCCCGACTCACGCGGACGGAAGAAGTCCGCGAGGCACAGCCGCCGGTCGCGTCGCTGGCGCGGGAACGTGAAGCTCAGCCGATCAGAACCGTCGTCGTTCAAGACGACAAGGTCGTTGCCTTCGCTCACGCAAGGGAAGTAGCCATACACGACACCCGCGTCAAGCCACCCTTCGGTCTGGATGCGGTCGAGCCACTTACGCATCCGCGGGCGACCCTCGGTCTCGACCAGGTCCTCATACGACGCGCCGCCGCGCACCCCGCGCAGGCCCCACCGACCAGCGAACGTCGCCTTCTCATCGAGCAGATCGGCGTAGTCGGCAAGCGGAATGCCCTTGACCAGCCGATCGCCCCAAAACGGCGGCGTCGGCACAACCACATCGGTCGCGATGTCTGAGCGGCCACCGGGATCGACGCCCGCCTCGGGACGATCGACAACCGCGGTCACCCGTCGCTGACGCAACGGCGGCAGCGATGCGCCTTCGACGCCTCTCTTCACTCCCATGAGCGCGTCCATCAAGCGCAGGCCTTCGAACGCGTCGCGCGCGTATCGAACGACGCCGGCGAACTGCTCGGCTAGGTCTTGCTCGACGTACGCACGAGTCAGCGCAGCACCACCGAGCAGGACGGGCCATCGGCCAGCGAGCCCGCGAGTGCTGATCTCCTCGAGGTTCTCCTTCATGATGACCGTCGACTTGACCAGCAGCCCCGACATGCCGATCGCATCGGCTTCGTTGTCTTCGGCCGCTTCGATGATGGCCGACACCGGCTGCTTGATGCCGAGATTCACCACGCTGTAACCGTTGTTCGACAAGATGATGTCGACGAGGTTCTTGCCGATGTCGTGCACGTCGCCCTTGACCGTCGCCAGCACGATGGTGCCCTTGCCTGCGTCGTCGGTCTTCTCCATGTGCGGCTCGAGATAGGCGACCGCGTTCTTCATGACCTCGGCCGACTGCAACACGAAAGGCAGTTGCATCTCACCGCGACCGAAGAGTTCCCCCACGACCTTCATGCCCTCAAGAAGTGTGTCGTTCACGATCTCGAGTGCCGGCCGAGTCTCCAGCGCTTCGTCGAGATCTGCGTGCAGGCCGACGCGCTCGCCGTCGATAATGCGTCGTTGTAGGCGCTCGGACAATGGCAGCGCCGCAAGTTCTTGTGCACGTGACGCCTTCGCGTCCTGGGCGTCGACGCCCTCGAACAAGTCGAGGAACGCGCCGAGCGGGTCATAACCTTCGCGGCGCCGGTCGTAGATCAGATCGAGCGCGACTTCCCGTTGTTCGTCCGGAATCCGAGCTACCGGCAGGATCTTGGACGCGTGCACGATTGCGGCGTCGAGGCCGGCCTTCGTGCACTCAGCGAGAAACACCGAGTTCAGCACCGCACGCACAATCGGCTTCAGCCCGAACGAGATATTCGACAAACCAAGAATCGTCTGGACGTCGGGGTGTCGGGCCTTGAGTTCGCGGATGGCTTCGATCGTCGCCAGTCCGTCACGACGGCTCTCTTCTTGCCCGGTGCCGAGGGTGAACGTCAGGCAGTCGACGAGGATGTCACTCTCGTGCATGCCCCACGTCTGTGTCAGCGTTTCGATAAGGCGCTCTGCCACCGCGACCTTGTGCTCCGGCGTCCGTGCCTGACCGGTCTCATCGATCGTGAGAGCCACGACCGCCGCACCGTGCTCGCGCACGATCGGCATGATGCGCGCGAACCGACTCGTCGGCCCCTCGCCGTCCTCGAAGTTGACCGAGTTGATGATCGAACGCCCACCAAGGCATTCGAGGCCGGCTTCGATGACCTGCGGCTCGGTGGAGTCGAGCATCAGCGGCAGTGTCGACGCGGTAGCGAACCGGCTCGCGACCTCGCGCATGTCGGCGACGCCGTCACGTCCGACGTAGTCGACACACAAGTCGAGCAGGTGCGAACCGTCCCTCGTCGCTTCGCGGGCGACCTCGACGCAGTCTTCGAAACGACCCTCGAGCATCGCGTCGCGAAAGACCCGCGAGCCGTTCGCGTTGGTTCGCTCGCCTACCGCGAGGTACGACGTGTCTTGGCGGAACGTCACGCTTTGATACAGCGATGCCGAACCGGGCTCCGGATGCGGACGCCTGGCGGTGAGCTCGCGACCACGAACTCGTTCGACCACGAGTCGAAGGTGCGCGGGTGTCGTGCCGCAACATCCGCCGACGAGTGCGAGACCGTGCTCGCGGGTGAACACGTCATGCGCGTCAGCAAGTTCGACGGGTGTCAGCGGGTAGCTCGCGCCGTCGTGGCCAAGAACCGGCAGGCCGGCGTTCGGCATGCACGAAATACCGACCCGGGCATGCCGGGCGAGGTAGCGCAGGTGCTCGCCCATCTCGGCCGGACCGGTCGCGCAGTTGAGACCGATCAGGTCGATGCCCAACGGCTCGAGGGCCGTGAGCGCGGCGCCGATTTCGGAGCCGAGCAGCATCGTGCCGGTGGTCTCGACAGTGACCTGAGCGATGAGCGGCAACGTCGAGCCGGCCGTTGTAAGTGCCCGGCGCGCACCGATTACGGCCGCCTTGGCTTGCAGCAGATCCTGAGCCGTCTCGACCAAGATCGCGTCGGCACCGCCGTCGACCAGCCCGGCGACCTCACTTTGGTAGGCGTCGCGCAGCGTCGCGTAGCTCGTGTGTCCGAGAGTCGGCAGTTTGGTGCCAGGACCGACTGACCCGAGCACGAACCGCGGATGGTCGGGTGTGCTCCATCCGTCGGCGACCTCACGAGCGAGCCGGGCAGACGCCTCCGCCAGCTCGTAGATGCGGTCCGCGATGTCGTATTCCGCCAGATTGGCGAAGTTCGACCCGAAACTGTTGGTCTCGACCGCGTCGCAGCCGACCTCGAAGTAGGCGTCGTGAATGGCCCGAACCACATCGGGTCGCGTCACGCACAAGATCTCGTTGCAGCCCTCGAGCCCCTCGAAGTCATCGAGGTCGAGCTCGAATCCCTGCAGCATGGTGCCCATCGCGCCATCGGCAACGACCACTCGACGGGTCAGTTCACCACGCAAGAGGTCAGCACGACTGTTCACTCTCTCAACGGTACCGTGCTCACGCTTGGGCAGAGACGCATTAGCGTCCCGGTCGCACGGCGTTGGCCTCGGCGAGCGGTTCTCCCGCGTAGGCTGGCGGAGCGGAGGAAGCGGCCGCGCAGGTCGCAGCCGCCGCAGAGATGGGAGGCCGGCATGATCGAGTTGTCCGGTGTCCCCAAGCTCAGCCGGCCCGTCATGGTGACCGCTTTCGAGGGCTGGAACGACGCCGCTGATTCTGCGACCGATGCGATTGAGGCGCTTGAGGCCGGATGGGACGCGAAGCCGCTTGGCGCCCTCGACCCCGAAGACTACTACGACTTCCAGGTCAACCGCCCTACCGTGTCGCTGGTTGACGGCGTAAGCCGTCGGGTTTCGTGGCCGACGACGCGGCTCTCCCTTGCCGACTCGGTCCCCGGGCGACGCGACATCGTGCTGGTTCGAGGGCTTGAGCCGAACATGCGGTGGCGGTCGTTTTGTGGCGAGATCATCGAGGCGGCCATCGGTCTCGGCGTCGAGGAGGTCGTCAACCTCGGTGCCCTGCTGTCGGACTCCCCGCACAGCCGTCCGGTGCCTGTAACCGGCACTGCTGTCGACGGAGAAACCGCCCGACGCCTAGGCCTCGAGCAGTCGCGCTACGAAGGACCGACCGGCATCGTCGGCGTGTTCAACGACGCCTGCATCCAAGCCGGGCTCCCCGCAGTTTCGCTGTGGGCCGCCGTCCCGCACTACGTCGCGCAGCCGCCCTGCCCGAAGGCAACGCTCGCACTGCTGCGCAACCTCGAAGACGTGCTCGAGACGACGATCCCCTACGGCGACCTGGCCGAGATGTCAGAGGCATGGGAACGCGGCGTCGACCAACTTGCCGAGGAAGACTCCGAGGTCGCCGAGTATGTGCGGACCCTCGAGCGACAAAAGGACGAAGCGGAGCTTCCCGAGGCGAGTGGCGAGGCGATCGCTCGCGAGTTCGAGCGATACCTACGGCACCGCCGCGACGGCGCGTCGTAACGGCCACCTCCGAACTGTGGCGTCCTAACTACTGCCAGCGAACCCGTGTTGCCGCCAGGCTTCGTAGGCAGCGACAGCGGCCGCGTTCGACAGATTGAGCGAGCGGCGGCCGGCCAGCATCGGGATCCGCACCCATTGGGTGATGTGCGGATCGGCGAGAACCTGCTCCGACAATCCGTCGGGCTCGGGCCCAAACAGCAGGACGTCGCCCGGCAGGTAAGCGATGTCGGCGAACGAATCGGTTGCGCGTGCGGTGAACGCGAACACGCGGGCGGGCATGAGTGCGAGCCACGCGGCGGCCAGATCGCTATGCACGTGCACTGTCGCGAGGTCGTGGTAGTCGAGGCCCGCTCGACGCAGTTTGGCGTCGCTGAGGTCGAACCCGAGTGGTTCGATGAGGTGCAGTTCTGAGCCGGTGGCAGCAACCATGCGGATCGCATTTCCGGTGTTCGGTGGGATTTGTGGCTCGACGAAAGCTATGCGAAACACCGGCGACGCGCCTACAGCGCGATTCCGAGCAGCAGGTCGGCAATGCCCCGCACGAGTTCAGGCGCGGCCGCGTCTTCCCCGCCAGCCGCAAACGCGGAAGCCGCCCACTCGTCGATCGCGGCCAATGCGCCGGGGGCGTCGAGGTCGTCACCAAGATGTTCGCGGACGACGGTCAGCAGCGAGGCAGCGTCGGGGCCTGACGTTAAAGCGGTCGCCGCGCGCCACTTCTCCAAGCGGGCCATCGCCGAGTCAAGATCGGCCCGCGTGTACTCCCAGTCGCTGCGGTAGTGGTGAGCGAGCAGGGCGAGCCGGATCACCATCGGATCGACGCCGGCACTCAACAACTTCGAGACGAACACGAGGTTGCCGCGCGACTTCGACATCTTCGCGCCGTCGTAGCCGACCATGCCGGCGTGCACGTAACTGCGCGCGAATGGTCCGCCGGTGATCACCGCGCCCTGGGCTGCACACATTTCGTGATGCGGGAAGACGAGGTCGCGCCCACCGCCCTGCACGGTGAGCGGCGCCTCGAGGTACTGCAGCGCGATCGCGGTGCACTCGACATGCCAGCCCGGGCGACCGCGGCCGAGCGCGGCGTCCCACGCCGGCTCCCCCGGTCGTTCGGCTCGCCACAGCAGCGAATCGAGCGCGTCCCGCTTGCCAGCCCGTTCTGGGTCGCCACCGCGCTCGGCGAATAGTTCCAGCATGACGGCGCGGTCGTCATGCGAGACGGAACCGAATTCCGCGGTGGCACCGACCGCGAAATACAGATCGCCGTCGACGTCGTACGCCGCGCCGTCCGCCTGCAGTTTCTGGATCAGCGCCACGACGATGGCGATCGACTCAACGACGCCGACGTAGTGCTGCGGCGGGAGCACGCGCAACGCGCTCATGTCGCGGTGGAAGAGCGCGATCTCGCGCGCCGCGAGCTCCTGCCATGTCTCACCGGTCGCAGCCGCCCGTTCGAGCAGCGGGTCGTCGACGTCAGTCACGTTCTGCACATAGTCGACATCGACCCCGGCGTCGCGCCACACCCGGTTGAGCAGGTCGAAGCCAACGTAGGTAGCCGCGTGACCTAGATGTGTCGCGTCATAGGGCGTGATGCCGCAGACATACATCGACGCGCCCGCAGTCGATCCGACAGTTACCTTCGACTGCGTCGCGGTGTCCCAGACCATGGGTAGTGGGCCTTTGCCCGGGAGCGCATCGAGGGACGTCGACGCGTGCGGTGCTGGCCACGGCTGCATGCCGGGAACTCTAGTCAGCCGGCGCTAGAACGGCGGCCACGGGACGGCGGGCCAGCCGTCACCCGGCATCGGGAAGAGGCCTTCGCGCAGCAGCCGATCGACCCGGCGCCGGATTGCACTGACCTCCCGCGGGGTGATGAGCGCCTTGAGTTCGGTGCCGAGATCGCTCGCAAGATCGATACGCAGAGCGGCCAAGGTGTCGAGCGCGTCGTCAGGCAGCGCGGTGCCGCGCCACTGCCACAAGACGGTTCGTAGCTTGTCCTCGGCGGCAAAACATACACCGTGGTCGACGCCGTAGATGTGACCGCCCGGCGTCGGCAAGAGGTGCCCGCCCTTGCGGTCGGCGTTGTTGACCACCGCATCAAAAACCGCCATTCGGCGAAGCCCTGGGTGGTTGCCGTGCAACAACGCCATCACGTCGGCGTCCTCGTCGACATCGATCCAGAGTTGGCAGGCACCCGGACCAAGCGGTCCGTCGCGCATGACAGTCGGCGGCACGACGTCCCACCCGGTCGCCTCCGACACGAGGTAGGCCCCGACTTCGCGCCCGGCCAACGTGCCGTCAGGGAAATCCCAAAGTGGGCGCTCGCCGGCGACGGGTTTGTAAACGCATGTCAGTGAGACCGCGCCCTGAGTGACGACTGCGTACAGCGTTGTGTTGGAGGCATCGACGAGCCGGCCTTCGATCGCGAGGTCACCCTCGGTCAAGACAGTCCGCACCTCTGCGGCGCTGAGGTCGAAGCTCTGCTCGGTCACCACTGTCCCGTCAGTGCGGGTGATGGCCGTTGGAGCGTGCGCACACGTGACTCTCGGGATCGAGCGGTTGCCCGCAGAACTGGCACGGCGGCCGGCCCGCAGCGACGATCGCAAGCGCACGCTTCGTGAACGCGCGCGCGACGCTGCCAGTTATGCGCACCCGAAGCAGGTCAGGACCTTCCGCGTCGTCGTCACTGAGTAGAGCCGGGTCAGTCAATTCATCGGTGTCATCGTCGGTCTCGTCGCCGACGACGTCGCTGATGGCCAGCGCCTCGACGATCACTCGCTCTGTCTCGGGATCCCAGCCGAGGCCGAGCGCGCCGACCCGGAACTCCTCGACGATCGGTTGGTCAAGCGGCAGCGTGTCGTTGAGTTCAAGCGGCGCGACTGCGGGCACCGACGACGTCCCGCCTGATGCGCGTAGTACCTCGTCGAGAAGCTGGTCGAGCCGCTCAGCCAACGCAGCGACCTGCGCCTTCTCCAGCACCACACTGGTCAACTGGCCGGCGCTACGGGCCTGCATGAAAAAGGTCCGCTCGCCGGGCTGGCCGACGGTGCCAATCACCAGGCGGTCGGGTGGGTCGTACAGAAAGATGTGACGGGGCATACGACGACCCTATTTGGCGCCCGCGCCGCCGCCGACCACGGCATCGCTGCTGGGCGCCTTCGCGCGGCTTCTGCGACCCTTCGCGGGCGGCTTGAGCAGCGTGGCGAGATCGGTCCCGGTGTCGTTGACACGGACGACGAATGGGCGCAGCGCCGTGTAACTGATGACCGTCACCGAGCACGGATCGACCACGATGCGCTGGAACGTATCGAGGTGCATGCCGAGCGCATCGGCCACCACCGACTTGATGATGTCGGCATGTGAGCACGCCACCCAGATGGCATCGGCGCCAAGTTTGGTGTTCCACGAGCGCACCGCGTCGACAGCGCGGACCTGCGCATCACGCATCGCTTCGCCGCCCTCGCCGGGAAACGTCACCGCACTCGGATGGGCCTGCACGACTTTCCAGAGCGGGTCTTTAGCCAGCTTGTTAATTTCCTGACCGGTCCAGTCGCCGTAGCCGCACTCGATCAGACGCGCATCGGTTTCGACGGTGACGTCGCGTTCCTTCGCGATGAATTCCGCGGTCTGAACGCAGCGCTCCAACGGGCTACTGACGATTGCCTGGACGGCGACCCCTGCAAGTCGCTGCGCGACTGCGGCGGCTTGGGTGCGGCCTCGCTCATCAAGATCGACACCAGGTGTCCGGCCGGCCAGTACCGGACCGGTCAACGCGGTGAGGCCGTGGCGGACGAGCAG
>DATCFU010000012.1:0-4091 GCA_036509315.1 Acidothermaceae bacterium | reverse complement strand
CCCGGACCAAACTCAGCTCACCAAGATCTGCCAGAAGCTCCAGATCAGTGGTACAGGCACGCAAGCCCAGCTGGCCCAGTGCAAGCAGGCCTTCGCCGGAGGCGCCCAAGCGGGCGCGGTCTACCAACGAAACCACGACCTCCGTCAGCTATTGCTGTGGTCGTTGGTCGGCCTCGTTGGCGGCACGATCGTCGCCGGCGCATTGGGGTGGGTGATCGGACGCCGGATCCTCAGCCCGCTGCACAAAGTCACCAGTGCGGCGCAGCGCGCTTCGCAAGAGCACCTCGATGAGCGGATCGACCTCGACGGACCCAACGACGAACTCAAAGAGCTGGCCGACACGTTCGACGACATGCTGGATCGGCTCGATCTCGCGTTCATCAGCCAGCGGCGATTCGTGGCCAATGCCTCGCATGAACTCCGGACTCCGCTGACGGCCATGCGCACACTCATCGATGTCGCGATGGCCAAGCCCAGCAGGACAACCGAAGGACTCGAAATACTCGTCGGCCGCGTCCGCGAGGCAGTGGATCAATCAGAGGCGATCATCGACGGCCTGCTGACGTTGGCACGATCCGACCGCGGCCTTACGGTTCGCGAATTGGTCGACCTCGAAGCAGCGGCCCTCGACGCCATCGACCAGACGAGCACCACCGCAAGAGAATCCGACATCACCGTCGAGGCCAACCTGTCGGCGGCTCCTTTCGCCGGCGACCGCGTGCTGGTCGATCGTCTCGTCGTGAACCTCGTGGACAATGCGATCCGCTACAACTTCGAGGGCGGGTCGATACACATCGAGACCGGTACCGACACC
The DNA here is from genome assembly GCA_036509315.1 of Acidothermaceae bacterium. Lineage (GTDB taxonomy): Bacteria > Actinomycetota > Actinomycetes > Acidothermales > Acidothermaceae > PALSA-607. Next base: position 3,277 of record DATCFU010000012.1, on the reverse strand, counting down.
ACTTCTGACACCGGCAGCGGCGAGTCGTACCTTGCGGTCACCAACAGCGGCCCACTTGTTCCTGAATCGAAAGTGGCATCTTTGTTCGAGCCGTTCACCCGCCTCGCTCAGCGCGTCACCAATGACGAAGGCGTTGGGCTCGGACTCTCCATCGTCGCGTCGGTCGTTGCAGCGCACGGCGGCCGCTTGGAAACAACGGCCCTACCCAATGGTGGGTTAAGGATCGCCGTCCGATTTCCCTCGCTGCCCGAGCCGTCTCAGGTGGTGGCACGGCTGTAAGTTCACGGACCGCTGTTATTTGTCTGGGCGCCGCCACCAACCGCTCCCTGACCCGACTGACCAATGCCAATGCTGCCTGCATCGCCGTGTCCGGGTCGCAGCGACTGGCACGCTTTCTGTGCAGCTAAGAACTGTGGCGAGTTGGGGTCGATGTTGGTGATCTTCAGCTGCACGCCACCCCCGCTGAACGTCGGATCTGGGAAGTTCGGCACGCCGTTCGAGCGCATGCAGGCGGAGAACTTCAAGGCCTGCGCCTGTTGCGCTGCGCTGACGGTGCCACCCTGCCCGCCTCCCGGTTGCAGCGACTGGCAGGCCTTTTGCGCGGCCTGCATCTGCGGGGAGTTGGGGTCGAGATCGGAGCCCGCGCTGGCCTTGATTTGCAGTGAATTGCCTACGGGATCGGGAAAGTCGGGGACGCCGTGCGCGCGCATGCACTCGGAGTACGCCAGCAACCCCGCTGCGCCTGTGGGCGCCGGCGAGCTGCTCGGCGCGGCCGAGCCGGCGGCCGACGGTGCAGCGCTGGCTGCCGGGGTCGTGAGCTTCGCGACACTGGGGCTGGCAGAACTCTTGCTGCATCCTGTAGTCACGACGGCCAGGCAAACCGCAGCAACGGCAAACAACGTGGCCCGAGATCGAACGTCCATGGCAATGCTCGTCTTCCTGCTCGGTGGTAGTTCGAGTTGTACGGGAGCGCTGGTGACACCGAGGTGAAGCGCCGTGTCACCGCTTTGTCACCGTGAACGAGGCATCCTTGAGGGATGGGGTCCGGGTGAGGGTGTTGCTGGTCGAAGACCAGGTCGAACTCGCGCACACCATCGCGGGGGTGCTGCGGCGCGAGGGCATGGCCGTCGATCTGGCCTTTGACGGCCAGCAGGCGCTCGACCGCGTAGGGGTGAGCAGCTACGACGTCGTCGTCTTGGATCGCGACCTTCCGGTCGTGCACGGTGACGACGTATGCAGGCGCATCATCGCTGATGGATCGCCGAACCGAGTGCAGAGCCGGGTGTTGATGCTGACAGCGGCCGGCGCTCTTGAAGAGCGGGTGGACGGCCTCGGACTCGGTGCCGACGACTATCTCCCGAAGCCGTTCGCGTTCGTCGAATTGGTGGCGCGTATTCGCGCGATCGCTCGACGCGCCGGGACGCCGGTCCAACCGACTCTGGTCAACGGCGACCTGCGTGTCGACACGGCGCAGCGCACCGCCGTCCGTGCTGGTCGTCCGCTGGAACTGACCCGGAAAGAACTCGCCGTCCTGGAGTATCTGCTCGCGGCGGGAGGGCGTCCGGTCACGGCCGAGGAGTTGCTGGACCACGTCTGGGACGAAGCCGCCGACCCGTTTACGACTACCGTGAAGGTGACGATCCGGCGGCTGCGGTCCAAGCTCGGTGAGCCGCCAGTGATCGAAACGGTCGCGCAGGGTGGTTACCGAATATGAGTCGCCGACGCATCACGCTGCAGCTGCCGCGCCGAACACTCCGGCGCCGTCTCACCGTTCTCTACGGCGGCGTATTCGTGGTGTCAGGTGCGGCACTTCTGACCATCACCAATGTGTTGGTGCGACACACGACTGGCAACTTCCTCTTCTTCCAAAGCAGCACCGCAGGCGGGCCGACCACGGGGATCATCGCGGGCAGCGGCAACGGGCCCAGCACGGTTTCGGCCATACCGCCGGTCGCCGCAGGCCCGGACCAGGCCAAACAGCAGGCAACGGAGCTCATTGCCCAGATGCGTCATCAGCACAGCATTGAGATGCACCAATTGCTCATCCAGTCGTTTGTCGCGCTCGCGATCATGTCGGTGCTTTCGATCGGCCTCGGCTGGCTGGTCGCCGGTCGCGCGCTGCGCCCGTTGCGAACGATCACCGCGGCCGCACGCGACATCTCGTCGAGCAACCTGCACGAACGGCTCGCATTGTCCGGGCCCGACGACGAGCTCAAAGAACTCGGGGACACCTTCAATGCATTGATAGCTCGACTCGAACGTTCGTTTCAATCGCAACGGCAGTTCGTCGCAAACGCCTCGCACGAGTTGCGTACACCGCTGACGTTGCAGCACGCGTTGCTGGAAGCTGCGTTGCTTGATCCCGATCAGACCGTGCAAGGCTGGCGAGGGGCGGGCTCCCGTGCTCTCGCCGCAAACCAGGAGCAGGAGCGGCTCATATCGGCACTCCTCACCCTCGCACGAAGCGAGCGGGGGCTCAGCCATCGCGAACCATTCGACTTGTCGTTGGTTACCACCGGAGTGCTCGCTGGTCGCGAGGCCGACTTCGCTCAGCGCGGGCTGCATCTCTCTGGCAACCTTGATGCTGCGCCAACAACGGGCGACCCGGCACTCGCCGAGCGTCTCGTCGCCAACCTGATCGACAACGCGTCGCGGCACAACGTAGGTGGTGGTCGCGTCGAGGTCGCGACCGCGGTGCAGGCCGGAGACGCGGTGATCTCCGTTCGCAACACCGGCCCAATTCTTCCGCCATCGGAGATCGACCGGTTGTTCGAGCCGTTTCAGCGCGCGGATGTCGACCGGACAAGCAACGACGGCGGCCTCGGTCTCGGACTCTCCATCGTGGCGGCAATCGCGACCGCGCACGACGCGGTGGTCAGCGCCCACGCCCAGCCAACCGGAGGGCTGGCCGTCGTCGTCCGCTTCCCACTCGACCGTCACCGCCCCGCCGTCCCGACCGATCAGCCCGTCTCGTTGCGACCCCAGCCCGCCGCCGGTTGATCACGTAAGGGGGGTGTGCGGTCACTTCAACAGGTGGGCGCACCTGTTGAAGTGACGGTTCGCCTAGTGCGGGAGACTGTGGCCACCCGGCCAACGCCCGCAGGAGGAGATCGATGTCGCAGCGCATCGCGGTCGTGACCGGCGGCGGTAGTGGAATCGGCGCAGCGGTCGCCCTGGCGCTCGCGGAGGATGCCTGGACCGTCGTCCTCGCCGGTCGCCACAAGGAGACCCTCGACGAGACCGTCGCACGCGGCACCGCGTTACAAGGCGCCCTTGA
>DATCFU010000011.1:0-4913 GCA_036509315.1 Acidothermaceae bacterium | reverse complement strand
TGCCCGCCGCGAGGGCCACGGGTGGAAGACGATGGTGCCCAAGTTGGCGGCCCAGGCGACCGACGCCACCTCGGTCACGCACAACTCGTCGGCGTGGCGACCCGACGGAAACGTGACGCGCGCGGTCGCGAGCCACTCGGGGTGGTGCTCGGGGACTCGCTTCTGGTAGATCGCCTCGCCCTCGACGCCATCGGGGAATCGCTGCAGCGTGCACGGCCGCTCGAAGAGCGCGTGCACGATGCCCGGACCAACCGACAGGTAGTAGTTGACCAGGTCGAGCTTGGTCTGGCCGCGGGCGGAGAAATAGACCTTCTCGGGGTTGGAGACGCGGACCGTGCGTCCCTCGATCTCGAGCTCGATTGCGGGGGAAGGAGCCACGAGAAGACGCTACCGCCCGTCAGCGGTTCGTAATCTTCACCGACCCACCGGGACTGGCGGGCTCACCTAAACTTGAGGGCATGTACAAGGTTGAGAAGACAGACGAGGAATGGCGCGAGCAGCTCACGCCGTCCGAATATGCCGTGTTGCGCAAGGCCGCGACCGAGCCCGCATTCGTCGGCGAGTACACCGACACCAAGACCACCGGCGTCTACCACTGCCGGGCGTGTGACGCGGAGCTGTTTCGCAGCGACCACAAGTTCGACTCCCACTGCGGCTGGCCGTCGTTCTACCAGCCGACCGAGGGCGACGCCGTCGAACTCCTCGAAGACAACAGCTACGGGATGCGCCGCATCGAGGCGCGCTGCGCCCGCTGTGGATCGCACCTGGGCCACCTCTTCCAGGGCGAGAAGTACGGCAACCCCGTCGACGACCGGTTCTGCATCAACAGCATCAGCGTGCGGTTAGAACCCACCGAGTAGTCGCGCGCTACGGGAGCGTCGCGACCAACTCGGCAACGGCGCGCCGCGGACCGGTGAAGAACGGGGTCTCGAGGCGGGTGTGCGCCCGCGCTTCCGCACCACGCAGGTAGCGCATGAGGTCGACGATCCGATGCAGTTCGTCGGCCTCAAAGGCCAGCAGAAACTCATAGTCGCCAAGGGCAAAGGCCGCGACCGTGTTCGCCAACACGTCGGGATACTCACGCCCCATCACGCCGTGTTCGCGCAACATCGCACCGCGCTCGGCGGGGTCGAGCAGATACCACTCGTTGGTCCGGTTGTACGGGTACACGCAGACATAGGCCTTCGCCTCCATCCCGGCGAGGAACGCGGGAATGTGCGCCTTGTTGAACTCCGCATCACGATGGACGCCGATCACTGACCACACGGGATCACTGGCCCGACCCAGACGGGTGCGCAGGAAGCGCAGGTACGCGTCCTGCAGATCCTCGGATTTCGGCGCGATCCACCAGATCAGGTAGTCGGCGTCGTGCCGGAAGCCACTGACGCTGTAAACCCCGCGCGTGACGACACCCTTGCCGGTCAACTCGGACAGGAGGTCGTCGACCTCGGCAGCGGCCAACTCGCGCCCCGAATCCGGGAGCGCCCCTGCGCCCCGCTGCGAGCGGAAAACCGCGTACATCGTGTAAGCCGTCAGCGGCGCGTCAGAAACCGGCGCCGCGCCCCCACTCGCCGGATCGACATCGCTCATAGCGCCTATTCTCCCTCGCCGAACAGCTTGGCGAGGACCTGGGTCGCTGCCGTCGTCCCGCTGCCGATACACGCAGGAATCCCGACGCCGTCGAATGCGGCTCCGCAGGCGACCAAACCGGGTACCGGCACCAGTGCTGCCTTGATGCGGGCGACCCGGTCAAGGTGCCCGACGCTGTACTGTGGCAGCCCCCCGCCCCAGCGCGTGACGACCGCGTCGCGCGGCACGCCGCGGACGCCGACCGCCGCGGCGAGATCGCGCACCGCACCCGCGACCAACTCGTCGTCGGAGCGCTGCAGGTCGCCGACATCGCCGTAGCGGCCGACGGAACACCGCACTAAAACACCGTCCGTCTCGGCGTACCAACCCCACTTCTGAGTGGAGAACGTCGCGGCCTTGATGAGCCGGCCGTCAACCGCCGGAACGAGAAAACCACTGCCAGCTAGGGGTTTCTCGAATGCTGCCGCCGAAAATGCCAGCGTGACGACCGCCATGCTTGCGTAGTCGATCGCCGCGAGCTCCTGCGCCGCGGACGGCACGGTCGCGGTCAGGAGCCGACCGGCCGGCGGTGCCGGTAACGCCAGCACCACGGCGTCCGCGCTGATGCTCTTGGGGTTTGCAGCCGAGCCGGTCACCAACTCCCAGCCCGCGGGCAGGCGCACAAGGGCGCGCACCGTCGTATCGAGCACGATGTCCACGCCCGCAGCCGCCAGCGAGGCGGTCAGGGCTTCGGCAAGCTGCCCGACTCCCCCGGCAAGGCCGGCAAATACCGGCCCGGCCTGCGGTTGCGTGGGGCGCGACCGTAGGGCGTGAAACAACGATCGCTGACCGGCCACCGCCGCGACCTGCGGCAAGGTCGCTCGAAGCGACAACTCATCGGCCCGCCCGGCGTAGACGCCGCCCAAGAGCGGCTCAACCAGGCGGTCGACGACCTCGTGCCCCATCCGGGCGGCGACGTAAGAGGCCACTGAAGTGTCGTCGCCGATCGCGGTCGGCGGCAGCGCGACGCCGAGCGCAGCCCGCGCAATGCCCGCGCGCGACACGACGCGGGACGCCGCAAGCGAGCGCAGGCTGACCGGCACCCCCATCACGTGGCCTGCGGGCAACCGCCGCAGCTGCCCGCGCGTCCAGATCGCCGCTTGCGTCGTAGTCGGCGAGATCGCGTCGAGCCCCAGCAACTCCATGAGGGCCACGCCCTCGGGACGGCGAGCAAGCACGGCTTCAGCACCGAGGTCGGTCTTGACTCCGGCAACCTCTCCACGTAGCAACTTGCCGCCCGTTCGCGGCGATCCCTCGAGCACAGTGACCCGGACCCGGCCGTCGAACACCAGCGCGCGGGCCGCTGCCAGACCAGAGATCCCCGCCCCGACAACCACGACATGTGGCGGCGGAGCGGCGGCGCCGGTCGGTCCTGGGGTGTCTGACGGGACAGCACTCACCGGGCCACCATCGCAGACTGTGGCCCGATCGTGATCAACGGGCGGGAACCGCTCGGTTGCAGGGGCGATCTCATCGCTACCGGAACTTACCGGCCATCGGGAGGACGCCATGCGCCAGTTCAAGGGTTCGCCAATCATGACCGTCGTCGGTGTTACAGCGGTGCTCACCGTCCTCGCCGCCGGTTGTTCCAGCTCGGCAAAGAAGGCAGCCTCCGCGCCCGCGGCTGCGACGACCGCAGCGGGCGGGAACTTGGGCGACGTCGCTGCAGCACCAGCGCCAGCCGCAAACAGCGAAGCGGCGCCCGCTGCGGCTGCGTCTGCGTCCGCCGCCCCTGCCAGCGCCCCGGCTGGCGGCGGCTCTGGGCAGAACGTGTCGCAGCCGCTGCTTACCGGTCGGCAGGTCATTTTCACCGCCGACATCACCGTGCAGACCAAGGACATCAAGACAGCGGTCGACCAGCTCACCCAGCTAGCGAACGGCCGGGGCGGCGTCGTTTTCGGCGAGCAGGTGAACCTGGCGTCGAAGGACCCCAACAACCCCGGCGCGGCAAGCGCGACCGTCACCTTGAAGGTGCCGCCGGACACCCTCAACCAGGGCATTCTCGATCAGATCGGCCGGCTCGGCACCGAGCTCAGCCGCAATGAGACGGCAAGCGACATCACCGCACAAGTTATCGACGTCAACTCGCGCGAGGCAGCTGCGCAGGACAGCCTGACCAGACTTCGTCAACTGTTCCAACACGCCGGCAACGTCGCCGACCTCGCGACTGTCGAGAACGAAATCGCCCAGCGCGAGGCCGACCTCGAATCACTCGAAGCGCAGCAGCGCACCTTTGCGGCGCAGACCGCGCAGGCCACCATCACGGTGAACCTGGTGGCAACGCCGAAGGTCGCGCCAGTCGTGGCGCCTGTCAAGAAGGCGCACGTCATCGGGTTCGTTCGCGGCTTGCGCGGCGGCTGGCACGCATTCACCCGCACCGTGACCGGCATCACGACCGCAGTCGGAGCACTGCTGCCGTTCCTCGTCGTGCTGCTGTTCCTGGGCCTTGCCACACTCATCGTGCGACGCCGGCTGATGACACCACCGTCAGATGATGCGACTCACGCGCCGAGTACCGGCCCTGCAGCTTGATGCACGAACTCAACCAATCGCGACAACACGTCTGGGTTGGTCGTCGGCAGCACGCCATGGCCGAGGTTGAAGATGTGACCGCGCGCGGCTCGGCCGCGCGCGATGACATCGGCCGCGGTCTGCTCGATAACCTCCCACGGCGCGAAAACCGTTGCAGGATCGAGATTTCCCTGCACCACCCTGTCGCCGACGCGTTGCGCAGCAACGTCGAGCGGTACCCGCCAGTCGACCCCGACGACGTCGGCGCCAGCTTCACCCATCAACGCCAGCAACTCACCGGTGCCGACACCGAAATGAATTCGCGGCACCCGCAGGTCGGCGAGTTCCGCAAGGACGCGTGCGCTGTGTGGCAACACGTACGTGCGGTAGTCGTCCGGCGACAAGATTCCTGCCCATGAATCAAACAGCTGGACGGCGCGAGCTCCCGCGCCGACCTGAACGCGAAGGAAGCCAACGGCGATCGTCGCAAGCCGGTCAAGCAATTGGTGCCACAGTGCGGGTTGTGAGTACATCAACGCCTTGGTCTTCAGGTGCTCGCGCGATGGCCCGCCCTCGACGAGGTAGCTGGCGAGCGTGAACGGCGCTCCCGCGAACCCGATGAGTGGTGTCGCGCCGAGCTCAGCCACCGCCATTCGTACTGCAGCGTCGAGGAAATCAACATCAGCGGGTTCGAGTGGCCGCAACACATCGACGTCCGCCATGCTTGTGAAGGGCGACGCGACTACCGGACCGACACCCGGAACGATGTCGAG
>DATCFU010000010.1:0-2352 GCA_036509315.1 Acidothermaceae bacterium | reverse complement strand
AACCCTCGAGCTCAATGGCACCAAGTTCTCACTCGGTAGCATCCACCTCGACCTCGATGCCGGCGAGCGTCGCCGTCATGTCGACGAGATCGTCGCGCGCACGTCGACGTGCGGTGCGCCAGTCATCGTTGCCGGGGATATCAACGAAGAGCCCGACGGACCCGCGTGGCGCGCGCTTGCCAGCACCTATCCCGACGCGTTCGAAGTTGCTCCCAGTGGTGGCGAGTACACCTACAGCGCGATTGAACCGGTGAAGAGGATCGACGGCATTTTCGTCGATGCCGCGATCACGGTGCGAAGTTGTGGCGTGCCTGATGTGCCCGGCATCGAGAGGGCGAGTGACCATCGGCCGGTGCTGGCTGTCGTTGAACTGCCTTGACCGTGAGTACGTCCAACAGTGCGTGCGGCACAGCGCGTTTGCTTAGTCCTTAGCGAGTTGATCGTCAAGAGGCGGCACTACATCTGTGTACAACCAACTCGATAAGTGGTCGATTTCTTTTATTCCACAGGTGTTTCTGGGCGGGTTGTTTTGTCAGTGGCTGTCGCTACGGTTGTTTTCATGAGCGCGGTCCCCACCGATTATCAGCATCCAGCCGTTGCGGCTGTTGCGATGATCGCGGCTGGGTTGGATGCGTTTGGTGATGCATCGTTGTGGTCGATGTCCACCGTAGATGTCGGCGCTCTTGTTGTCGCGATGGAACGCATCGGCCGACGGGTGTCCGCGGCCCAGGTGGCGGTGCTGGCCCAAGCGGATCGGTCCGGGATCGCTGACCAGACCGGCGCCTCCTCGACGCCGGTGTGGTTGCACAACGTCACCGACCTGCCTGTTGGCATCGGCAGGGCTCGCCTGGCGTTGCACCAAGCGCTCACCAACCGGCCCATCGTCGCCGCTGCGTTTAGTGGCTCTTCAATCTTGACCGGGCAATCGGGTTCTCGGCGTGTCTGAACGCTTGGGGCCCGTGACCTCTTGAAGTCTTGCTGTTGCTACGGCAGCAGACGAGAGAGGTCACGGGCTTGAGTAACGGTACGACGATCCTGTTTGGGTTGTCCGGAGTGAGTGTGCAGCGTGTTGAGCGGGCCGTCGACGGTTCGCGGACGGTGCATGTGGTGACCGCGGATTCCTCGGCGGCGGGTTGTCCGAGATGTGGGGTGCTCTCGACTTCGGTGAAGGAACACGTCACTACGACGCCGAAGGATTTGCCCTACGGGGAAAGCGAAATGTCGGTGATTTGGCACAAGGTGCGGTGGCGGTGTCGGGAGCTGATGTGTGCCCGTTCCTCGTTCACCGAGCAGATCGGTGAGGTCCCGGCCGGGCGCCGCACCACCGGTCGGTTGCGTCGCGCGATCGGGTCCGCGGTCGGAGACGCGGCGCGTAGTGTCGCCGAGGTCGCGGATGCGTTCAACGTGACGTGGCCAACAGCACACAAGGCGTTCGTCGAGCACGCGCAGCCTCGACTGGGCGAGCCGGAACCGACCCCGGTGCTGGGCATCGATGAGACCAGACGTGGTAAGCCCCGTTGGTTCCGTGAGCCGGCTACCGGCGCTTGGACGCGCCTGGATCCCTACGACACCGGGTTCGTCGACCTGGCGGGCGCCCAGGGCCTGTTGGGGCAGGTCGAGGGCCGCACCAGCAAATGCGTCGTCGACTGGCTGCAGGCGCGCACGCCGGCATTCCGGGCGGCGGTGCGGTTCGTCGCGATCGACCCGGCGGCGGTCTATGCGGCGGCGATCCGCACGCCAGGGTTGTTGCCGAACGCGACGATCGTGGTCGACCACTTTCACATCGTCAAACTCGCCAACGACACGCTGACCAAGGTGCGGCGTCGGGTGACCTGGGATCAAAAAGGTCGCCGCGGACGGAAGATCGACCCGGCGTGGGCGAACCGGCGCCGGCTGCTCACCGCCCGAGAACGCCTGTCGGATAAGGGATTCGCGACGATGTGGAACTCCCTCATCGACTCCGACCCGACCAATCAGATCCTGGCCGCCTGGATCGCGAAAGAGGAACTGCGCGCGCTGCTCGCCCTCGCCCGCACCGGCCCGATACGCGGCGACATCGACCGGCGACTGTTCGCCTTCTACCACTGGTGCGCGAACACCGACATCGACGAGCTGCACACCCTGGCGACCACGGTGGAGACGTGGTGGCCGGCGATCGAGGCGTTCATCGTGACCGGCATCACCAACGCCAAAACCGAAGGCCTGAATCGACTCGTCAAACAGGTCAAACGCTCCGCTTGCGGCTTCCGATCGATCGCCAACCAACACCGGCGAGTACGGTTCCACTGCACCCGGACACACCGGGCCACAACAGCAACTTCAAGACAACTGCCCGCTCAAAGTTGAAGAGCC
>DATCFU010000009.1:0-35850 GCA_036509315.1 Acidothermaceae bacterium | reverse complement strand
ATCAGGTCGGGGTTCAGCGCGAACGACGGCCCGTTGAGGCGGGTCAAGACGATCATGTGACCTACTCCGTCCGCGACCGGCGCTCACCGGCGGCTGCCGGCCCAGTCTTCGATGACCTACATCGCTTGGTCAGAGTCCCTTTCGGCCGCGGAAGTCCGGACCTGAGAAAGGTGGGTCACGCGGCGCCAGAAATACCGCGCTTACTGGATTGCGCCTGCTCAGACATGCTCATGCGGGCGCGATACGTCGAGCTCGCGGCGATGGCTGCGTAGTAGGCCGCCTTGCGGCGGGCAACGCAACCGTCCGGGCGATCCTGTGTCTGCAGCTGCTCGGGCGCGAGCATCGCGGTCATGCCGTCTTTCATTAGAGCAAGGCCTTCGGCGCGCATCTGGGAGATCCGCGACTCGGTCACGCCGAGTTCGTCGGCGATCTCCGCCATGGGCCGCTCTTCGAAGAAGTAACCCTGGATCACGACGCGCAGCCGATCCGGTAGCGCGGCGACTGCGTTGAGCAGGTAGAACTCGCGTTCTCTGTTGAGTAGGTGCTCCTCCGGGCTCGGGTCCTGGTGGGGCAGCATCCCTTCGAGGGTGCCGGCCTCGGCGAAACCTTGCAGGCTCAAGACCACCGAACGATGTACGTCGCCCTCGACGGACGACAGCTCGAGACGGGAAACGCCGAGGTGATCGGCAAGTTCCTGCTGAGTCGGGTGTCGGCCAAGCAGCGCCGCGAGCGACTCTTCCGCCGTCCCGCGTTGCCGTGCCTTGATGCGAACCGATCGGCTGGCCCAGTCGTGGCCGCGAAGCTCGTCGATGATGCCCCCACGGATCCGCACACTGGCGTAGCGCGCGAACGGAACGCCTCGAGTTGAATCGAAGCCACGGGCGGCTTGAACCAGCGCCATCATGCCGGCGGAGGTGAGGTCGTCGCGGCTGACGTGGCCAGGCAGTTTGCTCGCTGCTTCGGCTACCAGGTAACCCACGAGCGGCAAGTGCTCACGCACGAGGTCGTCGCAGGCCTGCCCGACCTGAGGGTTCTCCGGGGTCAATTCTGAAGTGCCGTTGGCTGCCATAGGACAGTCATCGCCGTGAAACTAGGGTTTCCTTGACTCCAAATGGACTACGAGCCTCGAAACGGTCACGAGTGACTAGTCCGGGGCAGACATACAGCACGCGGCCAGATGGCCCGTTTAGATTAATCGGAACGGGGCTTTGGGAGGCGAAAGACCCGAGAGGAGGACTCAGGCCGCCGCCGGACCTGCCGATGGGGACTCAATCGATTCTGCGGGGTGAGCCCTCCGGGGCCGGTTCGCCAACGACGTGTGGAAAGCAGAGGAGGCAACGTGTCGGGCTTTGCCGAGGTCTCCGACACCCTCTGGCGGGAGCGCGAGCTCCTCGACCTACTGCTCTTCAAGCTTGACTCGGAGCGGCTGCTTCTTCGTGCCGGCAGCGTCCGGTGGCTCGCCCGGTCGACGCACGAAGTCGACCTCGTGCTGGAGCAAATCCAACTGGTCGAGATCACCCGAGCGCTCGAGGTCGACGCCCTGGCTGCCCAACTGGGCCTGGCCTCCGGCGCGACACTGTCCGATCTTGCCGCGGTGGCGCCGACGCCCTGGAAGGAACTGTTCCACGCACATCGGGCCGCGTTTCGGACCTTGATCGACGAGGTTACCGCCCTTGCGGAGGCAAACCAGCAGGCACTTCGCGGGGCGTGCGTCACCAGCGAACGGAATTTGGCAACGCTTCGGTCAGCAACTTTTCAGGTGCAGGTGTGATCCCAGCCCGCGTCGACCTTGACGACGAAGACACCAGGCTGCTCACTTACAAGCAGGCCCTCGCGGCGGCGGTCGAGCACCTCGATGTGGCCGCATTGGTGGCTGCCGACGTGTCTGCTATGACGGCCGGGCCGAATGTGACGAGCGACATCGACCCGCTCGTGGCGGATCGGGCTGGCGATGACTTCGGTGATGACTTGGCGGACGAAGTTGCCTATCGCGCGGCGCTGACCGCGTTGAGCGGAGTCGTCCAGCGATCCCTGCGCGACTTCTTGTCCTAGCCGTGCCCCGCCGACAGCTACTTACTGGACGCGATCTGGGTGTACTGGGACGCCTCGGCCTGGCCCTGCTGCGGCAGCCCGCGCTGCTGTGCCTGAGCCTTCTGCCAGGACTTGTGACAGCTGCAACCGGTGCATCCATCCATCAAGCGTGACGGCTTGGTTTCACCTGACGGAGCGCGGACGACGACGCAATCGCAGTCGGGACACGTCTCGACGTACATGATCTGCATGGTGGTCTATCGGCAGAAGCACCTGCCGAACTGAGCGTCGTGGGGCCTTCTCGACCTTCGCAGATGACACGATTAGGTCATGCAATCCGCCCTGTCGGGCGGTTAACGTTTGTTCATCGCTGTCGCGCTCTGGCCCTTGGGGTGGCTGTGGTGGCTGTTGCTACTCGGTGGCCAGGAGGGGACATGAGCACTTCAATTCAAGGCAGCACTTCAGCTCAAGGCAGCACTTCAGCTCAAGGCGGTGTCGAGTTCGACCCGCGCATGCACGACTCGGCGTTTCTCGAAGAGATCGACCTCTACAGCGAGCTCATCATCGTCGCAGCGGCGAGCAGCGGGACGCTGTCTACTGACGCGATCGATAGCGCGCTCGGCGTGGTGGCTCTCGTGAGCTAGCTAGTCGTGGCGGAACAGTACGTCGGTGTCCCAGCGATTGAAGCCGAGTGACTCGTACAGCCTGATTGCTGCCACGTTGGACTCGTCGACGTACAACATGACCTGCTGCAATCCGAGCGAGCGCAGATACTGCAGCCCGACCAGTGTCAGCTGCCGACCGAGTCCCATACCTTGGGCGGCCGGATCCACGCCGACCACGTATACCTCGCCGATCGGTTCATGCCCCTGCTCGTCGACACGATGGCCGTGCACCTTCGTCCAGTGAAATCCGATCAGTCGCGTGTCGCCGTCGATTTCCTTCTCTGCAAGGAAAAAACCGGCCGGATCGAACCACTCTTCGGCCATCCGCTGTCGCAGATCTTCCAGCTTCCAGTGCCCTTGTTCCGGATGCGACGCGAACGCGCGGCTGTTAACGGCGAGCCACGCCTCGTCGTCCGCACCTGATTGAAATGTTCGAACCGTCACGCCATCAGGCAGGACGACGGGGGGCAACGTCGCGAACAATGATCGGCGAAGTTGAAACAGCACCCGAATGCGCTGAAAGCCGAGGTGTTCAGCCATCAATGCGGATTCCGCGAGTCCGCCGTGTGCCCACAACCGCAACGGTCCGTGCGCGTGCTCGAGTGCGGCCGTAATGATCGCGGCCCCGTAGCCCTGACGGCGAGTTGCTGGTGCGACGACCATCTCGGCGCTCGGTCCGTCGACCGGGTCGGTCGTGTCGAGATGCGCGTAGCCAACGAGGTGCGAACCGTGCCACAGCAACAAATTCCGGGCCGGCTCGTCGCCGCCGTAGCGCAAGTGCAGCATCACGTGTTCGGACAACGGCCGGACGCCGTCCGCTTCGGTCGCCTCGTCGACAACCTGGGTGACAGCCTCGATCTGCTCTGGCGTCAACCGGCCAACGACGTCAACACGGGTAGGCGGAGCTTGGTCAGGTGCCACGTCGATGACCCTAGGTGACCGGCCGCCTTGGGCCTAGCCGGTGCATGCCTAGAAGCTTGAACCTAGTCGTGGATGCGGATCTGCCTAAGGTCGCGCAACACCATCTCGGCGGCATCATCGTTGTCGGCCCGATCGGTTGCGGCTTCGCTTTGGCCAGCCGACCGTTCGACTTGTGGCAGCACGAACTTGTAGCCGACGTTGCGGACGGTGCCGATCAGCACTTCGTGCTCGGTGCCGAGCTTGGCGCGCAGGCGCCGCACGTGGACGTCGACAGTCCTGGTGCCACCGAAGTAGTCGTAACCCCAGACCTCTTGCAGCAGCTGGGCCCGGGTGAAGACGCGACCTGGGTGCTGCGCGAGGTATTTCAGCAGCTCGAATTCTTTGAAGGTGAGGTCGAGCGATCGACCCTTCAGGCGAGCCGAGTAGGTGGCTTCGTCGATCGTCAGTTCACCGGAGCGAATGACCTCGTCCTCGGCGTCGATGTTGCGGGCGGCCAACTCGAGCCGGCCGGCGGCCAACCGCAGCCGTGCCTCGAGCTCGGCCGGGCCCGTCGTGTCGAGCAGGACATCGTCGATGCCCCACTCGGCTGTGACGACGGACAGGCCGCCCTCGGTCATGACGAGGAAGAGCGGGCAGGACACCCCTGTGGTTCGCAGGAGTTGGCACAGCGACCGGGCGTGGGCCAGATCGCGCCGCCCGTCGACCAGGATCGCGTCAGCCGGGGGCGCGTCGAGCAGGGCCGATACCTCAGCGGGAGCCACCCGCACCTTGTGCAAGAGCAGGCCCAGGGCGGGCACGACCTCAGACGACGGCTGCAAGGCGTTGGTCAGCAACAACAGGGTGCTCACGTCGGCCTCCCCTCACGAAAACTCAGCAGTTGGTGCCACACCCCTCGACGCTGAGGGCGTTCGCTGCGCTGGACTTGTTCCGCAGCCGGGCGAACTAGGCCAAGGATACGAGTGCGAGTGTTTCCAACGGGTTTCGGCGCCGTGAACGCAGGTAACCGCGGCGTTTCGGCGGGGTGCGACCATGAGGTGGTGACTTCTGTGTCGGCGGCGTCCGACGGATCTTCGGCCCGGGCCTTGCTGACCGGCGCGCTCGCGGCGATCTCGACGTCGCTGTTCGCCGTGGTTGTCCTAGCTGCGTCGTCGGGTGGCCGGCTGTTGCTGGCGGCGGCACTGCTCGTCGTCCAACTTGCGCTGGTCATTGGTTGGTTTCGCAGTGCGCACCTGACCACCGTCGGCCAGGCGAGCGGGGCCTTGGCTGCGATTGCGGCGGCCGTCGCCGCTGATGTCGTGCTGCTTCGCACGCATGATCGGGCCAATGTGCGCGGGTTGGCTGGGGTGCTGGCGGGCCTCGTCATCGTCGCGTTCGTCATCCAGCTGGCGCGACGCGATGGTCGCGACCGGCTGACCAATGCGATTTCAGCTTCGGTGGCGTCTGGTGCGCTGGCGATTGCGGTGTCGGTGTTGATCGCGGTCCGTGGTGGTCCGCACGGCACGACCTTGGTCGCGGTGGCGCTGACGGCGGTCGCCGTCGGCGTCTTGCCCGTGCAACCCCAGGTACCGCTGTGGGCTTCAATTCCCGCGGGGTTGGCCTTGGGCGCCGGTGCGGGACTGCTGGTCAGCCACGCCACGGGGGCGTTCGGTCTCGGAACCGGCGCCGTTGTCGCGATGGTCTCGGTCGCGCTCGCGGTGGGCGCTCGGGCTGCGCTCGCGAAGGTCCCGCCTGGCGTCGTGGCCTGGCCGGTCGTTGCCACCTTGCCGTTGGTCGTCGTCCCTCCTGCCGTCCTTGTCGTCGCGCGCATCATGGTCGGTTAATCGCGTGGACTTGCTGTGGCGCGGCGGCCGCGTATGAGGCGGACCATCTGGGTGCTCATCGTGCTGGCGATCCTTGGCGGCCTTGGCTTCTTGGGCGACCGTTACGCCGCGCATGTCGCGGCCGGACATATCGCAACCGCCGTCCAGACCGACGCGAAACTCGCGCATAAGCCGAACGTAGTCATCCAGGGTTTCCCGTTCCTCACGCAGGTGGCGAACGGGAAGTACAAGCACATCGACGTGACGGCGACCGACATCTTCCAGCGCGGCGAGCCGGTCGGGTCGGTGCTGAAGCTCGACTTCGCCGGTGTGCGGATCCCGGTTTCAAAGGCCTTGCATGGCGACGTCGGCACGGTCCCGGTGCACGAAGTGACTGGCACCGCCGCGATTCCGTTCTCTGACCTGCTTGCGGTGGCGGACATCCCGGGCCTGACGATCATCTCCGCGACGCCTGGCGGCAACCAGCTCAAGGTGAGCGAGGTCGTCGCGACCGGGCCGACGAGCGTGACCGCGTTGGTGACTGCCGGCGTGACCGTCCGCGGCGGATCGCTCGTGCTCAGTGCGCTCAACGTGGCGCAGGCCAACGGGAAGCCGGTGCCGGCGGCGGTCCGGCAACAGGTTTTGGCTCAAGCGGTGTTCTCAGTGAAGCTGCCCGGCCTGCCAACCGGCGTCCAGATGACCGCTGTGAGCGTGACGGCGACTGGCCTGCTGGTCACCCTGCACGCCAATTCGTTGGTGCTCACTCACTGAAAGCGCGTTCCGCGCTCACCGAGGCCAAAGAGACTTCGCCGGGACGGGCGGAGGCCGACGGCGGGCCGCGGTGGGTGGGAGTGTTGGTCTCCAACGCGTGCAAGAGGGCGCGCTCGAGACCAACCGTCGGCCGGAGCGCGGCACCGAACGGCCAGCCGCGCCTCATTTCGTGCCGGTGGGATGTGCGCGTGGGGTAGGTTTCGGGCGTGAAAGTGGTGGTGCCGCGCGAGACGGCGGCGTATGAGCGTCGCGTCGCGTGTGTTCCCGACACCGTCACGAGGATGCGGGCTGGCGGTTTGACCGTGGCCGTCGAGCGCGGCGCCGGGCTCGCAGCCGGGTACAGCGACGAGGCTTATGCGGCCGCAGGCGCCGAGATCGTTGATCGTGACGCGCTGAAGCTGGCCGACGTGGTTGTTGCTGTGCAACCGCTCCCGATCGCCGACGCCAAACTCCTCCACGAGGGCGCGCTGGTGTTGAGCTTTCTGCAGCCGGCCGCCGAGCTCGAGCTCATGGCGACGTTCGCGGCGCGCAAGGTCAACGCGATGTCGATGGAGCGGCTGCCACGAATCTCTCGCGCGCAGAGCATGGACGCGCTCTCGTCGCAGTCGCTGGTGATCGGGTATCGGGCTGCGCTCATCGCGGCCGAGCGGCTGCCGCGGTTCTTTCCGCTGCTCATGACGGCCGCCGGAACGGTGCCGCCGGCGAAGGTCCTCGTGCTCGGTGCCGGTGTGGCCGGTTTGCAGGCGATCGCCACCGCGCGACGCCTCGGCGCTGTCGTCTCCGCATATGACGTGCGGACGGCGGCGGCCGAGGAAGTGAAGAGCCTTGGGGCGACGTTCGTGGCCCTTGATCTCGAGGCCCTCGAAGGCGCCGGCGGTTACGCCCGGGAGATGACCGAGGACAGGGCGGCTCGCCAGCGCGAGCTCTTGACCCCGTACCTCGCAGCGTCCGATGCGGTGATCACGACGGCCGCGGTTCCGGGCCGCCAGGCGCCGATGCTGGTCGACACCGCGATGGTCGAAGCGATGCGGCCGGGCACGGTCATCATCGACATCGCCGCGGAGTCCGGCGGCAACGTCGAACTCTCGCGCCCTGGTGAGGAAGTCATGCACAACGGGGTACTCGTGTGGGGCGGTCGCAACATGGCTAGCGGCATGGCATTTGACGCAAGTCGGCTCTACGCGCGCAACTTAGCGAACCTGCTGTTGCTGATGACCAAAGACGGCACGGTCACCCCCGACCTCGGTGACGAGATCGTCGCGGGCGCGCTGGTAGTGCACGACGGGGCGGTGCGCGGGTGAACAACGTCGGGTGGCTCACCATTTTCATGCTGTCGATTTTCGTTGGCTTCGAAGTCATTTCGAAGGTCTCCGCCGTACTCCACACTCCCCTGATGTCGGGGGCGAACGCGATCCACGGAGTCATCCTGGTCGGCGCGATTCTGATTACCGGGACGTCGTCGGGCGGCGTTCAGTTGACCCTCGGCCTCGTTGCGGTGGTGCTCGCCACGGCGAACATGGTCGGCGGGTTCGTCGTGACCGACCGGATGCTGGAGATGTTCAAGGGCCGCGGCAAGGCCGCGAAAGCAGCGAGTAAATCGTCGGCAGCAACAGCAGCGGCCGCGTCCGGCGGCACAACAGCCGCGTCCGCGGCGCCTGGCACCGCGACCGATCGGCCGGCTTCGTGAGCACCGCCACCCAGGTCGCCTACCTCTTCACGGCCCTGTGCTTCATCTTGGCGCTGAAGGGCCTCTCGTCCCCCAAGCATGCGCGTAACGGCAACCTGGTCGGCGCACTCGGTGCGACAGTTGCCGTAGTCGTCACGGTCTCGCAACGGCACCTCGGCCACCGGGTCCCGATCATCATCGCGATCGTCGCCGGCGCGATCATCGCGGTGCCGGCCGCGCGCATGGTGAAGATGACTGCGATCCCGCAGATGGTCGCGATGTTCAACGGCGTCGGTGGCGGCGCCGCGATGCTCGTCGCGCTCGACGAGTTCTTGCGGCTGCACCGGGTCGACTCGACCGCAGCGGCGATCGCTGTCGCGTTCACTGCGATCGTCGGCAGCGTGAGCTTCACCGGTTCGCTGATCACGTTCGGCAAGCTGCAAGAACTGATGACTGGCCGGCCGATTTTGGTGCCGGGCGCGCGCGTCATCACACCGTTGGTCGGCCTCAGCGCGGTCGGCTGCGGAATCGCTGCCGTTGCTACCGCCGACGGCAAGACGGGCAGCGTGACATTCCTGGTCATTTGCACCGTGCTTGCACTTGGCCTTGGCGTGCTGTTCGTACTCCCGGTCGGCGGCGCCGACGTGCCTGTTGTCATCTCACTGCTCAATGCATTCACTGGCTTGACGGTCGCCGCATCGGGTTACGTGCTCGATAACACGTTGCTCATCGTGGCCGGCACGTTGGTCGGTGCATCCGGCACGATGCTGACGTTGCTCATGGCGCGCGCGATGGGTCGCTCGATCACGGGTGTGCTGTTCGGTGCGTTCTCGGGTTCGTCGACTGCCGGCTCGACCGCTGAAGTCGTCTCCAGTGACCGCGCGGTGAAGTCAGCTGGCGCCGATGACATCGCGATTCTCCTTGCATATGCGAGAAAAGTTGCGATTGTTCCGGGCTATGGTCTCGCGGTCGCACAAGCCCAACACACCATCAGAGAGCTCGTTGATCTACTAGAATCACGTGGCGTCGAGGTGTTCTACGCGATCCACCCGGTAGCTGGTCGTATGCCGGGACACATGAACGTCCTGCTCGCCGAGGCGAACGTTCCTTACGAGCAATTGAAGGAAATGGACGACGCCAACCCCGAGTTCAGTTCCACTGACGTCGCTGTTGTCGTCGGTGCAAACGACGTGGTGAACCCAGCCGCTCGCGACTCCGCGGGCAGCCCGATCTACGGCATGCCGATCCTCAACGTCGACGAAGCCACCAACGTCGTATTCATGAAGCGCTCGATGCGTCCCGGCTTCGCCGGTATCGACAACGCGTTGCTCTACCACCCGAAGACCACCCTGTTCTTCGGTGATGCGAAGGACTCGCTCTCGAAGCTGGTTGCGGCCGTCAAGGCGATCTGACCCCAATGTCCGCGCCCGGTTCGTGATCGCGTCGTGGTCATCTGCAAGCCCATCGGACCTCACCGGCAACCCGGTCACAATCACTCGGCGAACTAGGCAGCCGCGGCAGGCTTAGCCGGCGCCGACCGTGCCGTACAGACGGTCACCCGCATCTCCCAGGCCCGGCACGATGTAGCCGCGCTCGTTGAGTCGCTCATCGATCGCGGCGGTGACGACGGCTACCGGCACCGTCGACGTCCCGAACTGTTCCTCGAGGTGGGCTAGACCTTCGGGTGCGGCCAGCAGGCAGATCGCGGTCACCTGGTCGGCGCCGCGTTCGAGCAGCAGCTTGATCACTGCGCCAAGGGTGCCGCCGGTCGCGAGCATCGGGTCGAGCGCGAACACCTGGCGGCCGATCAGGGAGTCAGGCAGTCGCGAGGCGTAAGTAGTCGCGACGAGGGTGTCTTCGTCGCGCACCAGCCCGAGAAACCCGACCTCGGCGGTGGGGAGCAGCCGGCACATCCCGTCGAGCATGCCGAGCCCGGCGCGTAGTACCGGGACGACCAGGGGCCGGGGTCGGGCGAGTCGGGTGCCGCGGGCATGCGCGACCGGGGTGACGACGTCGACAACGTTCGTCCGCACGTCGCGAGTCGCCTCATAAGCAAGCAAGGTCACCAACTCGTCGACCAACCGGCGAAACGTGGGGGAGTCGGTGCGTTGGTCGCGCAGGGCGGTCAGTTTGTGGGCGATCAGGGGATGGTCCGCCACCAGAGTTCGCATGCCCGAACGGTATAGGGAGCAGCGGCGGAACCGTACATCCGGATTCTCGACGCCCTCCCATTGGCTGGCCCGGGGAGCGCGTGCCACGATGCAGGCATGTCGAGCGATCGCAGGCCAGGAGCACGGGAAGCGAGCTCGGGGTCGGAGGACGATGCCGGCCGCGACTTCGCCGTGGTGTGTTATCGCGAGGAGGGGCGCTGGGAGCTGGGGCTACTCCCCGAGCGCGCGTCGTCCAGCCTTGAATCGTTGATCTCGGTCTTGCGCCAGCAGCCGGGCGAGGTGACCGTCGGCCTGGTCGACATCGCGGACGACTTCTTCATCGCCGTGCGGCTGAGCGGCGAGGGTGTCCGGCTGCTGCTCTCTGACGTGACGGCGGCCGACGAATGGGCGCTGGCGCGCGAGGCGCTGGAGTGGCTCGGGGTCCCCGAGCCGACGGATGAGGATCTCGACGACGTCGTCCCAGCCGGTGATCTGGCGCTGTTCTCCGACCTCGGGCTGCCCGAGATCGAGCTCGGTTTGATGTTGTCCGACATCGACGCATATGCCGATGAGATGCTGTTCTCGATAGCTCGCAGGCTCGGTTTCGGCGATGATCTCGAACGTCTCGTCGATGCGGGCGTTCACTAACCCTTCCACCGGCGCCACTTTCGGGAGAGTGCGTGTCCCACTTCGCAGCCCTAGCCGCACGAACAGATGACGGCTGGCACAGCACTGAGGTCGAGCTCGAGGGCCTCGCCGACATTGATGAGGTCGCCGAGGTGATGCGTGACGCATCCGTCGATGACGGCCCGGTCTTGCTCTTTGTCGAAGAGGACGACGAGTGGTTCGCCATCGTTCGCGTCGACGGGGTCGGCGAGCCGCGGACGTTCATCTCCGACGCGCGCGTCGTGCCCGGCAGCGAGTTGGCCGCCTTGGTCTATGAGGAAGAGCCTCCGCAGGACGCTTTCGAGGAGCTCGAGTCGGCACTCGATGACGATGACGAAGATGTCGAGCTCGACGAGGAAGAAGAGCCCGCCGCTCGACCGGACGCCGAACCCCGAGGCGCGACCGATGTCCTTGCTGACCTAGGGATCAGCGCTCCCCAGCTGCTAGCGATGTGTGCCGAGGAGGGCATGCTGCCGGCCGACGTCATCACCGCAGTTTGCGAGCGCCTCGGCTGTGCCGAGGAGATCGAGGTCTACCGCTGACAACCGCCTCGGACGAGTCGCTGATGCGGCTCGCCCTAGAGCAGGCCGTGCTCACCGCAGCGTCTGCCGACGTCCCGGTCGGTGCGATCGTCCTCGATGCGGACGCCGAGGTGGTGGGGGTCGGGCGCAACGCGCGCGAGCTGACCGGCGACCCGACGGCCCACGCTGAGGTGTTGGCTCTGCGTTCTGCTGCTGCCGCTTTGGGGACCTGGCGGCTGTCGGGCTGCACACTCGTGGTGACGCTCGAGCCCTGCACGATGTGCGCGGGCGCTTTGGTGTTGGCGCGGGTGTCCAGGGTCGTGTTCGGGGCTGCGGATCCTAAAGCCGGTGCGGTCGGCTCGCTGTGGGACGTCGTGCGCGACCGCCGCATCAATCACCGGCCGGAAGTGGTCAGCGGGGTATTGGCGCCGGAGTGCGGTTCGCTGTTGCGGGACTTTTTCGAGGGCCGCCGAGGGGTCAGCTAGGCTCTCCCGCGGTGGAGTCGCGTAGTGGCCGAGCGCGCACGCCTCGAAAGCGTGTGAGGGTGAAAGCTCTCCGTGGGTTCAAATCCCACCTCCACCGCCAAATTGCTCGGCCGCCAGTCCGCCCGCCCCGCCGCCCCCGATCTGCCTCGCCCCCACCGTCGGTTGATCACGTAAGGGGGTGTGGGGGCCCCTCAACAGGTGGGCGCACCTGTTGAAGTGACGGTTCGCCTAGCGGGACTACGGGCGGTTGCGCGATCGGCCTCAACTGACCGGAGGACACGATGCACGTTGGCATCGACAGCTTCGTTTCTACCGTGACCGATCCGGGGACTGGTCGCGCCATCGGTCCTGAGGAGCGGATCGAACACTTGTTGGAGGAGATCGCGCTCGCCGACGCGACCGGCGTCTACTCCTTTGGGATTGGCGAGCATCACCGCGAGGAGTACTACGACTCCGCGCCGCCGATCATCCTCGGTGCCGCCGCCGCGCGCACAACGCGCATCCGGCTAGGCAGCGCGGTAACCGTACTCAGCGCCGCCGACCCAGTACGGGTGTTCCAGCAGTTCGCGACTCTCGATCTCATCTCGAAGGGCCGTGTCGATCTCATCGTCGGGCGCGGCTCGTTCATCGAGGCGTTTCCGTTGTTCGGACTAGACCTCGACGACTACGACACGCTCTTCGCCGAGAAGCTCGATCTGCTGTTGAAGATCCGCGACGACATCCACGTCACGTGGTCAGGGCAACACCGTCCGGCCCTCACCGGGCAGGGCGTCTACCCACGCCCCGTACAGAACCCGCTGCCGATCTGGGTCGGCGTCGGCGGAACTCCCCAGTCGTTCGTGCGGGCGGGTCTGCTCGGGCTGCCGCTCATGGTGGCCATCATTGGCGGTGAACCGCGCAGATTCGGTCCACTCGTGGATCTGTACCGACGTGCTGGTGCCGAGGCAGGTCACGCCCCCGAGGATCTGCACGTCGGCTTGCATGTCTTCGGCTTCGTTGGCGACAGTCTCCAGTCTGCCTCTGACACCATCTATCCGGGCTGGCACAAGATGTTCACCTCGGCGTCGCGAGAGCGCGGGTTCGCACCGCCTACGCGCGCGCAATTCGATGCAACGAGTGGTCCTGACGGCGCGTTCTTCATGGGCGATCCAGATACCGTCGTTGCGAAATTGCGACGCGTGTCGCAGCAGCTCGGCGGTGTGGAGCGGGTGTCGCTGCAGATGACCAATCCGCTGCTCGCCCACAAGGACTTGCTCCGCGGCATCGAGCTACTTGGCACCCAAGTGGTCCCGCAAGTCGCCGACGACTGACGCCGCAGCGCAAGCGCGACGTTGAGGTGCTCACCGGTCTGCTTTGGCTGGCTCGCTTCCGATCGAGTCGATCCACTTTTGGAGGCGTCGGCTTTCGCGGGTCATGAGCTCGGGGTCTCTCAAGGCTTGGGGCAGCACCGCCGCTCCATGGTGCGAGGCGATGAATCTGACTGCGAGGTCACGCGCGTCAGGTTGACCTAGGGCGAGGACTGCTTCTCGACAGCGAGATTAAGGCGCAGACATCGGCAAGTGGCGAACCGCAGTCGATGGCTAGCGTGGACAACGTCTGACGCTGCTTGGACACTGAATGGCGCTCGGGCGCTGACGATCGGTAGAGAGTCAGGGTCCGCACTCGACCATCGAGGCGGCACCGATGAAGTCTGCATTCATGGTCCGACGCTAGATTCGCCGTCGCGCAAGGGAATCGGGGCAAACCCTCGATCAGGGCCGCGCATCTAGCGCCGCGCGTGGAGCGCACTTACGGTTGCGAGCATGGCCGGATTCCTCGTGGAGCGCTATTGGCCGGGTGTGACGGCTGCCGATGTCGATGCGGTTGCGCGGCGGCTCACGGAACTGGGCGACGACGATGCGACGTTCGTCGCCAGCACGCTGATCCCGGCCGATGAGGTGGTGTTCTTCGAGTTCAGAGCGGACGACGAGGCCGCCGTCCGTGAGCTCGCGCGCCGCGCTCAGTTGCGTTGCGATCGGCTGGTTTCGGCTGAGCGCCATCCGCACGCTTTCTAAAAGCTGAGCGACATCACGAGGACGCCGAGCCTATCCGAGCTCCGAGTTCAGCACGCGAACGGATGCCGAGCTTTCGGTACACGCGCGCCAGGTTGGCTTCCACGGTTTTGACCGCCAAGAACGTGCGGTCGGCAACCTCCTTGTTGCTGAGCCCAGACGCCGCGAGCTGCGCGACCAATCGCTCGGTTTCGGTCAGCTCAGATGGTGCGGACGGGCGAACGTTGACACGCGCCAACTCCGCTGCCGCTTGAGCCTGCCATGCGGTTGCACCGAAAGAGGCGAACTCGCGCTCGGCTTCCATCAGCAACGCGCGCGCATCGGACTTCGCCTTGGCACGGCGACTGATCCGGCCGGTGATCAGCAACGTCC
Source organism: Acidothermaceae bacterium (assembly GCA_036509315.1). Taxonomy (GTDB): domain Bacteria; phylum Actinomycetota; class Actinomycetes; order Acidothermales; family Acidothermaceae; genus PALSA-607. The sequence continues at coordinate 21,752 of DATCFU010000009.1, read as the reverse complement.
GGGCGCGATCGAAACGCAACGGCGAGGCGTCGTACCACGCTAGGGCGGACGCCGAAAGTGCGAGCGCAGCACTCATCCGTCCCGCGTGTGCTTCGAGCATTGCGCGGCCGGTCAAGACAACGGCGGCGGCCGACTCGCGACCGGATCGTATCGCCTGTTCGGAGAGCTCATCGCAAAACGTTGCGGCATCCGCCGTCCGCCCTGCTTCGACTAGGGCGCACACGTGGTCGAGGTGCGAGCGACTGTAACCAGGCTCGCCAAAGTGCATCTGCACTAGCGCTGCGTGCCACAGATCCGTGTGCGCGACCGCGCTGGTCGCGTCGTTTCGAGACAACGCAACGAAGCCGAGGACGGCGTGCACGCGATGCACGATCCACGGGTTGGTGGTCTCTGCTTCAAGGACGCCGAGCAGGATTCGCGAGGCCCCGTCGAGGTGCCCCTGGTAGGCCATAGCAAGGCCGAGGTTGTAGCGCGCCTGAGTTTCTTGGCTCTGGAGTTCACCTTGGATCGCGACCTCGAAGTGTTCGTCGGCGTAGGCTCGGCCGGCCGCGAGTTGCCCACGCCACAGGTAAATCGGCACGAGGTGACCGAGCGCGTACGTGATGGACGAGAGGTCGCCCGTCGCACGCGCCTCCTCGAGCAACGCAAGTAGCCGCTCTTCAGCAGCGTCGATGTCGTCGGCGTACTTCAGCAGCGCTGCGTAGCTCGCGTCGGCCCGATCCGACAATCGCCGTGACGGGTGTGCGTGCTCGATGTCGATCGCGCGCGCGAACAGCTCATGGTCGAGCCCATGGCCCGCTCGAAAACGGGCGCCCGCGAGCTGAGCAAGGGCACCCGACAGGATCATCGGATCTGGATTTTCCGTTGCCACAAGGAGATCGACCGCCTGCTGGGCGGAGCTCTCGGAAACGTCGATGTCATCGGTCACGGCAGCGACGGTAAGTAACGCTTCAGCCAACACCAGCGGGTCGTCCCCGGCCTCCGCGATGGCCACCTGCAGCTCCCGCTCAGCGTCCGCCCAGCTCGTGACCTCGATGGCGATCTCCGCAAGCCTGATGCGCCGGCGCGTACGCGCTGACCCAGGCTCAGTTGCAGCGATCGCCTCGGATTGTGATTGCCACGCACCCGAACTGTCGCCCGAACGCAGTTGCGCATCGGCAAGCCGATCGAGGCGGCCCGGTCGCAACGCAGCGTCGGTCGTGTGCTCCAAGGACAACTGCGCAAGACCAACAGCAATATCCGGGACGCCGGCGGCGAGCGCCGCAGTGACGCCGGCGTCGAGATCGGCGGCAAGAGCCGCCTGCGGCTTCGTCGCCGCGAGTGCCGCGTGCCGCACGCGCTCGACGGGATCATCGGCCGCGGCGGCGAGACGCGCATGTAACTGTCGACGCCGCGAGGGGGTGAGACCGTTGTACGCGGCCGCACTCAGTAGTGGATGAGCGGCTCGAACCACGCGGACCGCACCAATCACGGCCGGCTCATCGACGACGACCATCCCCGCTGCTACGGCTTGTTCGATCGCGTCGGCGTCGCGGTCATCTGCGATGAAGCGCCATGCGGCCGCAGTGGCGGCGACCACGTCGGCAACCTCGGCGGGTAGGTCACGCACCCGCGCGTCGACCAGTGCGTTGAGCCCGGCCGGTACGGGCAGCGGCGTACCGGCCTTGGGGCTGATCTCGAGTTGGTCGAGGGCGCGGGCCAGTTCCAATGCGTAGAGCGGATTGCCCCCGGACGTCTCGTAGACGCGGAGCAGCAGCGGGCGAGCGAGTCGGATCCCGCGGCGCGCCCGCAATAGATCGAACAGTGCGCCAAGCGTCAACGGACCAATCGAGATCACGGAGTATCGATCGCTCGGCAAACCTTGCAGCACTGGCAGCCGCACGTCGTGGTCACGAACGGTAGCGAGCAGGCGCGCCGGATGCGGACCTTCGATTCGCCGTAGCGCGAAGGTCACTGCCGCTGCGCTGGCCGTGTCGAGGTAGGGCAGGTCGTCGATGGCCAACAACACGGGTGCCGTGATCGTCGCTGACTGCAATGCCGATAGCAACGCCGTGCAGACCATGCGTTCGTCGAGCGTCTCGGACGCTTGTATCGACCCGGTCTGGAGTGACACGACCTCGAGGGCACGCCGTTGCACGTCCGGCAACGATGCGAGCGTTGTCGGCGGCATCGTGCGCATCAGGTCGGTCATCCCGACCCATGGCAGTCGGGCCTCGGCCGACGTGGCTCGCGAGATCAGCACGTGATCGCCGGCCGCGCGTCGCTGCGCGACGAGCGACTCCCAGATCGCTGTCTTTCCGATGCCCACGTCGCCGGTCAACAGGACCGCGGCCGTGCGGTCGGCCGATGCGTCGAGTGCCGCCAGGCTTGCGGCCCGTTCTATTGCGCGCCCGATGAGGTCCGCGGGATCGGCGCCACGCAGCTCTTCCGACTCGGACATCGGTCTCCCGGTTGCGGCGTGGCAGGTGAAGCGGGCGCGCGGCCAGCGTACGCCCGCCCCTCGCCGTCCCGCCCTGATCGAGGGTTTGCCCCGATTCCACGGCAAGGCTGCGCACCTAGCTTCGATGCGGCGGGAAGGCCCGTCGCGCAGCGTCTGAGCAGGGAGCAGCCATGCAGGTCCGAGCGCTATCAACAGCCACAGCCATCGTGGTAGTCGGCGTCGTCGCGTTGGCTTCAGCCGCGTGAAACCCCGCGACGAAGTCGAAGACCTCAGCGACAACTGCTGCTGCTACTGCAGGTGCCGCGACCTCGACCGTCATCGAGTCTCCCGACGCCTCGACTACACCGGCATCCCCATCGGCCTCGGCCGCGAGCCAGTTGGTTGCGTCGGCCGCAAGCGTCAGCCCTGCGGCTAGCTCGTCGGCCGCGACTACAGCCGCGCCTGCAGCGGGCGGCGGTGGAACCGTCAACGTCTGCTCGCTAATGACGTCGGCTCAGGCCTCGTCGATCAACGGCGTTACGTACGGAGCCGCCACGCCGCAACATTTCGAGGCCGGTCTCGACGCGTGCGACTACAAGAACAACGGGTCAGCGAATCCCATCGATATCCAGGACCTGACCACCCAGGTGATCTCGCTACCGGGGTGCTACACCCAACTGCAGGAAGCTGACGGCCCCGGCGTCAAGGTCTCGGGCGTGGGTGACGACGCCTTCGGTCACGAGATCGGCATCGACGTGAGGGTGGGCAACCGATGCGTCGAGGTCTCAGGCCTGACCGAGGCCGAGTTCAAGGACAACTACGCACCTGATGCAGCGATGGCCAAGATCATGATCGCCGCGCTGCACTGAGCGCGACGTCCCGAACGGCATCGGCGGCCGGGCTGTTAACACGAACCATCGTCCGAGCCGTCCACTCCACACGCGGGCACGGGTTGGCCGGATTGGCCTCCCCCTGCTCCAGAGTTGTCTCCACCGCCACCAGGTCCAGCAGCGGCTGCGGCCGGCTCACACGGTTTCGGCAGCACGCCTAAGGCAGTCAGGGCCAGCAGGCCGAGGATCTTGGCGACCCTCACGCCTGCGCCGCCACCAGCCGAGATGAAGAGTGACCCGAGCGCGACCACCCCTGTGATGCTTCCACCGTTTGCCGCGGCCCCGACGATCGCCAGGACGATCGATGCGCCGGCGAAGATTGCCTTCGCCGTTTGGCCCATGCACCAGAGGGCGCCGCTGGCGATGCAGCCTGCTAGAGCCAGCGCCAGCAGGACATTGAGGGTGTCGAGGATTACTTCGCCCGGGGTCGCATCGCGGGGCCCGCAATCTGTGCCGCCATCTGCAGTGAATGCCCCGCCGGAACCGTCAAGCAGGACGGCGGTTGCTGCACCCGTCGCGGCGTCGATCACCCAGAACGCCGCCGTCGTTCCGCCGCTCGGCACGAGCGCATGCTGCGTCGCGGTGTAATACGTGGTGTTCAGCACCGCCTGCCATGACGGCTGTTGCGCGGCCGGTAACGCATCGATGAACGTGTCCCACGGGCCTCGCGTGCTTGCCGGCAAGAATGTGAGCGATCGACCCGTGAGGCTGCTGAACGCAGACGCATCGAAGCTCGTCGCCTCCGCCGAGGCAGCGTTGCTAGACAACGTGAGTGCCGTTGCAAACGCAGCGACGGGATCCGTCGTGACCGGCTCAACCGTGTTCAGCAGGGGCGGCAGGTCCAGCCGGATGTCGACTCCGCCGGCCGCGTTACCGCGCTCCTGCAGGATCGCGACCCGCATCGTGGTCACTGCGGTCGGCGTCGCTTCTGGGCCGGCAGGTAGCAGCAGTGACGCCAGCACGGCGGGCACCCGCCGAACCCCCTGTTTGCTAGCGGCATCGACGATGTTTTGCGCCGTAGCCGTCTTCGGCAACGCCAGCACTGGCTGCACCGACTGTGCGCAAGCGATCAGGTCGTCGATGATTGCCGCTGCGGTAGTACTTCCCGGCTCGAACGCAATCGTCGTCAAGCCGCGGATGGCGGCTCGTGTTTCGGCCATTGCCGCGGAGCCGTCCAGCGCTTCGACTGCGGCGTTTCCGGCGAGGTTGACTCCAGCTAGGTGCCGCACTCCGCTGTCGTATTCCGCAACACCGATCCGCACATAGAGACCGGCGAACGACCACGGCGTCGCGGGAGTTGCTGGCGCGGTGTACATCGCATTCGCCACCGGAGTCGTTCGGCCGGTCAGTGAGACCGTGACCATGTGTGTCGTGGATCCTCCGGTTGATGCGGTGTAGCGCATCCGGTACGTGTGCAGAGTTCGAGCCGCAACGAGTGGCTTGATAAATGCCGCGAGCGCCGATGATGTCGTGGGTGCAAGAGGATCAAGCTGAGTGCCGCCCGACAAACTGATCAGGGTCGACACCGCAGTGATGTCGGGCTTGCCGATGGTCAAGCAGACGACGGGGATGTGGGCCGCACCGATCCGTCGTTGTGCTGCCGCGATGTCGGTGGGCAGTTCGCCGTTACTTTGGAAGTCGCTCACCATCAGGATCGCAACCACGCCCTGGTCGACGCCGCCACCACTCACAGCCCCCCACACCACCGAGTACTCGCCGCCGGCCTTGGCGAATGCGGCGAGGAGTCCCGCCTGATCGGGTGCTGCCCACTTCGTCGGATCAGGGCTGCTCGCAGTGTTGAGGCCTAGGACTTGGACGTCGAATGGTGTCTGTTCGGCGGCGGCGACTAGCGTCGTCGCAAGCGACTGCTCGAACGCTGCTTTGGCTGCGGGGGACGGCCACGTCTCCGCGACGCTGCCTGTCGTGTCGTAGATGACGAGGATGCGTGGCTTGTTGTCGCTGGCCGTGTTTGACATCAACGCGATCGATGCAGGCGTCGTGCCGTTGTCGGTAATGCTGAATGCAGCGGCATCGAGCCCGTCGACGGAATTGCCTGCACTGTCGAGCACCGCGACGTCGAGCTCGACTTCGGGGAACGTCGTCGCGCGCGCCGTCGCCTGCATCGACGTGGCCGACGCGATCGCGCTCTTCAGTTGGCTCGCCGACAGGGCCGTCATCGGTCCGTACGCACCCACCGGCGCTGTTGCGTCGTCGCTGCTGCCGCTCGGCTGCGACAAGACATCGCCCTGCAGCGTGATGAGTGGTCCGTTGAACACCTGCGGGGTATCGATTGGCGAGTCGGTCGCGGTCGATGCGAACGATGTGGTGGACGCCGGGGGGCTCGACGCAGCGATCGGAGGCGCGGCGTAAGCAGCCAGCTCGCTTTGTACGCGAAGCATCGGTATCCGTACCGACTGGTTCGCCGGGTCGTTGAGGAACCCGACCGCGCCGCTCGGCGGGACGAAGCTCAGCATCACCTGACGACCGAACACCTCCTCGGCCAGCCACGTGCCGCTAACAAGTTCGACGAGTTGGCCGTGCGGCGTTGTGGATCCGGGCGCGGGGTTCGTCATCGCCGACACCGTGACGCTAACCTGCGGAGACGGAGATTCACCAGCGTTCGATAGACCGGACGGCGCGGTGGTTGTCGGGGTCAGATCTCCAAGCGCGAACAGATACTGCTGCGCCGCGCTCGCACCCGGTGACGAACCGCTCGGTGCCGTACCGACCACCACGACAGGGACGGACGTCGGAAGCAGATCCTTGCGAATCGTGGCACTGCGCAGCGACGTCGGAATGGCGGCAGCGAGCGCCTTCGCGGCTGCCTCCGCCGGACTCTCGACCGGGGTTGCCGAAGATAGCGCGGGCGACGATGTTGGCAGCACGGTTCCGGCCGGCAGCAGTGCAACGGCCTTGGCATACAACGTCTCGTCGGGTTCGAAGTCGGCTGCGCGTACCTGGTACAGCGTGGGCAGGTCGATCGCCGATGGCAGATCCGCCGACATCACCGTCGCCGTGAAGCCGGCCGCGGTCAACAGCTCGGCGAGCAGGTCGGCCCGATCGCGCAGGCTCCCGGCGGCGCCGCGCAACGTCGCCCGCGCGCCCCATCGCTTGGAATAGACCGGGTCATCCCCCTGCCGCCACGACGGGATGACCGAGATCCGGTCGCGCACGAAGGCTGAGATCGTGGCGACATCCTTCGTGGCGACCGCCTTTGCCGCCGCCTGCTGCAGGAAGTCAGGACTGGCCTGAACTGCCTGTCGCAACACGGCCAAGAAATCCGCGGTCGCGGCGCTAGCCGCTGGAGACGAAGGGAACGACGTCGCCGACGTGCTGGCGGAGCCCGTCGCAGACGTGCTTGCCGCCGCCGGGTGGTGCTTGCCGGTGCATGCTTCGAGGACGGCGACCAGTGCGAGCGCATTGACCGCCGCCAGGAACGATCGGCGGGTAATGCCGGACGGCGGCGCGTCGTACGGGTCGCCGAGCACGACGTCGGACATCGACGGATTCGATCCCATGGAACCCAGCACAACGGACCGACGTAACGTTCAGGTAATGCCGGTCGTGAGGAGTGGACATGAAGCAGCGGGTACTTGGTGGCACAGGCATATCGGTCAGCGACATTGCGCTCGGCGCGATGATGTTCGGCGCCATGGGCAATACCGACCATGACGAGTCGATCGCCATGATCCACACCGCGCTCGACGCGGGAATCAACCTCGTCGACACCGCCGACGTCTACTCCGGGGGCGAGTCCGAGGAGATCGTCGGCAAAGCGCTCAAAGGCAGGCGGGACGACGTGGTGCTGGCGACCAAGTTCGGCTTGCCACGAGCAGAGGACCCGAACTATCAGGGCGGGTCGCCGCGGTGGATCAAGCGGGCCGTGGAGAACAGCTTGCGACGACTCGGCGTCGACCACATCGATCTGTATCAGATGCACCGGTTCGATCCGCTAACAGACATCGACGAGACACTCGGAGCGCTGTCTGACCTGGTGCGGTCGGGGAAGGTCCGCGCAATCGGCTCGTCGACGTTTCCGGTCGAGCGGATCGTCGAGGCGCAATGGGTGGCGGAAAAGCGCGGGCATCATCGCTTTCGCACCGAGCAGCCTCGCTACTCGATCTTCTCGAGAGGCATCGAGGCGGCAATGCTGCCCACCGCGCAGCGCTATGGCATGGGGGTTTTGACGTACGCACCTTTGAGCAGCGGCTGGCTTTCTGGTCGAACCGACCCGACGCAAGGCAACCGCACCGCGCGTGCGCCGCAGGCGTTCGACCTCTCGGTGCCGGCCAACAAAGCGAAACGCGAGGCCGTCGATGCACTCACGAAGCTCGCCGCTGATGCAGGCATGCCGCTGACACATCTGGCGATCTCGTTCGTGCGCTCGCACCCAGCCGTCACGGCCGTGCTGATCGGTCCGCGCACGCCGTCCCATCTCAGCGACCTGCTCGCGGGCGCCGATGTTGAGCTGACCGACGACATCCTCGACCGGATCGACGCGATCGTGGCGCCGGGCACCGACATCAACCCGGACGACACCATGTTCGCGACGCCACAGGCGATCGCTGACAAGAGGCTCCGCCGCCGGTAACGCGATCCGGCTCGCGCGGGCCGCCTTGGGACATCTCCGTAGATGGGTCTGAGGAGATACCTATTTGTCCAGTAACTTAGGCGTCCCGCCCCAGCAACTCGGCGTCCCGCATTGAGCTCGCCGCCGTCGACCAGTCGATGACCGGTCGGGACCAGATGCCTGGACCCGGCTGCTCCTGCCCTGATCTGACATGTGACCGCAACAACAGTTTTCCTTCGGACGTGCGCCTGGACGCCGATAACAGATTCATGAGCCGCCCTGGACAGCGGTTGACGCAGCCCGCACCGCTCTTTGCGTCCGTCGCCGTGATCGCCGTGACGCTTGCACTCATGCCCTGGGCCGGTCGGCACCTTGGTCCGGGCATGAGCTTCTTGCCTATGACGCTCTCGGCGATTGCCTGCTTCGACATCCTGACCGCGTGGCTGCTGGCCGGAAACTTCCTCGACACCGGCGATCGCCGGTTCCTGCTCATGGCGTGTGCGTACCTGTGGTCGCTCGTGCTAATGGGCGCGTACCTGCTTGCGTTTCCCGGAATCGTGTCGAGCCATCCACCGCTTGACTTCGCCGTGTCGATGGCGCCGTACATGTTCGTCTGCTGGCATGCCGGGTTCCCGATATTGCTCGGCGCCGCTTGGGGCCCCTGGTTTGGGCCGAACGCCGTCGAGACGCGTCGACCTAGGCGGCGACGGCTGCTGGCCGGTGGTGCCGGAGCGACGGTCGCCGTGGCCGTGGCGACGATCGCCACCTTTGGAGCGAACGTTCATCGGCTGCCGGTGCTGATCCGGGGCTTGGACGCGACGCAGTTCACCAACGTGACCGCACCGATCGGGTTGCCTTTGGTGATTGTCAGCCTGGTGTTCTGCGTGCGCGGCATCCGTGGCGCCGCAGGTCCTGAGCGATGGGCGGTCGTCGCGCTCGTCGCGTGTCTTTGCGATCTCGTCATCAGCTATCACTCGCACTCGCGGTTCAGCCTTGGCTGGTACGCGGGTCGCACCTTTGGCGTGGTTGCCGCTGGTGTCGTTCTGACCGTGATGCTCGCGTCGTTCAGGCGACTCAAGGCCACGGCCGAGTTCAACGCCGCGTACGACCATCTCACTGGGCTGCCCAACCGGCGCAGCGCTCAGGACTCCTTAACCGCGATGTTCGCACGGGGCCGCCGGATGCACACCGCGCTAGCGCTCATCGCGTTCGACCTCGACTTCTTCAAGCGGATCAACGACGAATACGGCCACGCCGCAGGCGACGCCGTTCTGCGTGCTGTTGGTCTCGCGGTCCGCGACGCAATCCGCCCCAGTGACATGGTCGCGCGCATTGGCGGCGAGGAATTCCTCGTGCTGCTGCCGGACGCTACTGACGACGACGCGCGCGTCGTGGCCGAGCGGCTGCGAACTGCTCTGCGCACGCTCGACTTCATCCGCCCCGACGTCGTGGTGACCGCCAGCTTTGGCGTTGCGCGCATGCAGGACTCCGACCTCGACGCCGAACAACTCTTGCAGCGCGCCGACCGTGCTTTGTATGGCGCAAAGGCCACCGGCCGCGACGGAGTTGTGGTTGCCCCGGTCATTGCACCGCTGGTCGCGCAGGCCTCAGCAACGTTGCGTGGCGTTTAGCAAGGTCTCAGCCCGAACCTGCACTTGTGACGAGTCGGCGGGCGCAGTGGCAGACCCAGCCATTACCTGGCTGTTACGCGTGCGCGATGGAGTGCGAGCCCGTAACAGCGGCGCTCGGAGGTCACTCGTGTCCAGGCGGGGCGGGTCGAAGCGGCACGGCGGCAAGCAGCGCGACAGCGAGCCCGCGGCCGTCCGCCGCGCTCAGAGTCGTGACGCCGACCAGCTGGCTCCGCAACTCGGCGCGCAACGTAACGACGGCATCGGCAAGGGGCGCGGGAGCCGGCCGGTCGCCCCGCTCCCTAATGACGGCGGCCGTAGCGAGCAGGATGGCGAGGTCGCTGCTGGCACCCCCGGCGGCTTGCAAGACGAGAGCGGCGGTCTCGAGACAGATCGCGACCGGGTAGTCGAAGCTGATCGAGGAAGCGGCGTCGAGGGCGGCGACAGCTCGCTCCGCAGCCCCAGCGACATCGCCCCTGGCAAGCAGCGCCCGCGCAAGAATCGACCGGATCAACGGCACTTCCCGTTCGACGCCTAGTTCGGTCGCCTCATGGTCGGCCGCTTCACCGAAGTCGACCGCGGCATCGAGGTCACCGTCGGCCAACGAGAGTCCGGCGGACGTCGACAGCAGCACGACTCGCGCAATGCGGCGGCTATCGACGTGCATAGGACGAGCCTCTGCGACGTACGCGCGCGACTCGTCGAGCGCGCCCACCTGGTAACACACCATCGCTGCCGTCGGCATTGCGGCGGCCAACTGCTCGAGCGAACCGCCGGCTCTGCATAACGCGATCGCATCGGCCGCGTAACGCGCCGCCTCGGGTGCGCCGCGTTCGGACAGCACGCTGCCCATGCCCATCGCTGCGGTTACCTGCAGGTCGATGCTAAACGGTTGCGCGGCACCAATTGCGCGACGCACGTATTCGAGTGCCTCGGCTCCGCGGTCGAGGTCGTCGAGCAATCCGGCCAGGTAAATCAGCGAATGTGCGGTGTACGGAGACTCGACTGCGTCGAGCATTCGCACCACCGTCTCAAGTTCACTGATCGCGTTCGCGGTGTCGCCCGACCAGTAGTCGAGGTAACCCATTGCGTAGGTTGCATACGGCGTCCACTCGCTGTTTGCACCGTCGCCCAGCAATCGGGACAGCCAATAACGGCCCTCCGCCACGTTTGCCCCGGCCCAGTAGCGATGCAGTCGGAAGGCGAGTTCGAGGCATCGGTCGCGGTCGGTTCTGCCCTGTATCGCGGCACCGAACAACGAGCGAACCGAACCGAGCATGTCGGTGATCGCTTCGCGGTAGCCGGCCGGTGAGACCCGCGCGTCGTCGGGCAAGGCCGCACGCACGGCGTCGGCAAGTCGATCGAACGCCGCACCCTCCTCGCCACGCTCGACGAGCAACTCGCGGGCAAAGCGGTGCAGGTCGTCGTCCTGGTGATAGCGCCATCGCGCACCCGTGCGATCAACGGCGAGCAACCCTCGTGCAGTGAGCTCACGCAAGATGCGGACTACCCGCACCGGCGCGATCGGCCCGCCCGACACGACCGCACGGATCAACGGCAATCCCACCGGACCGTCGAGAACCGCAAGCCGCCGGTAGACCGCCGCTTCGTCGTCGTCCAGCAAGGCATAACTACCGCGAACGACGCGGCGCAGCCGGTCTTCGCCGTCGACGAGCACGTCGGAGAGATGGTCGAGCAGGTCGCCGACCGGCATCGCCGACAGTTGCGCGGCGACTAGTTCGAGCGCCAGCGGCAAGCCGCCGCATTGGCCGAGCAGCAGCGCGACGTGCGGCGCCAGCCGTTCGTCGACCTGCAGGTCGCCGCCGCTGTCATGCACGCGGTCGATCAGGATCCGCACCTGCGCACTCGCAAGCAATGCGGCCGGGTCATCGCCCGTTGGTGCATCGAGCGGCTCGACGGTGACGACTCGCTCGCCTTCGAGCGAGAGCGGTACGCGGCTGGTCACGACGAGGGTGAGGTACGGGCAACTTGCAAGTAGCGCGCTTGCTAATGATGCGACTCCGTCGACCACGATCTCGCAGCCGTCGAGCACGAGCAGCACACGGCCGAGGGGCGCCAAATGTTCAGCCAGAACCCCGGTTGCGTCATCGGTGCCCAGCGCGACGCCGACCTCGAGCGCGACGGTCGACGCGACCAGGGCGTCCTGCGCGACCGGTGCCAGTGACACCCACAGCCGGCCGCCGACGAAGTCGTGCCGAGCGCGCGCAACCCGAACCGCAAGGCGAGACTTGCCGACGCCACCGCGGCCGGCAACGGTTACGAGGCCGGGTTGCGAAAGCGCGGCGTCGAGTTGTGCGACCTCGCGGTCGCGCGCGATGAAGCTCGATGTCACGACGGGCAACCGGGCGGCCGACGAGGCGCTCTGGTCGCGCAGCGCACCGAGATAGACCTCGACGGTCTCCGCTGCGGGGTCGATGCCGAGTTGCTCGGCGAGTTCTGCGCGGCATTGCTCGTACGCCTGCACCGCGCCCGCGCGATCGCCCGACGCGTCGAGCGCGCGGATCAGCGAACGGTGTGCGCGCTCGTCGAGCGGTGTCTTGGCGACGGCTCGCCGGGCGGCCGCGATCGCCGTGTGGTGGTCGCCCACCAGGCCGGCCGCATCGACGGTCAGTTCGAGCGCGCGGGCCGCCGTCGCGTCGGCGGCGGTGCGATGCGGCGCCAGCCACTCGGCGTCCTCGCCCGGAAGCAGTTGATCGCCGGTCTGGTCGGCGATGAACTCCACCAACTCGAGCGCGGCGGCGGCTCGCCCGTCCGCGAGCAACTCGGCGGCCCGCCTGATTGCCTGTTCGGCGAGCCGGACGTCGACCTCGATGCCAGGCGCAAGCTGATAGCCGGACGGCGCGGTGCTGACGACGTGCTGATCGCCGCCGCCGATCGGGGCAAGCACCGTACGCAGCCCGCGCACAACGCCGCGCAGCGCGACCTGCCAGGTGGCGGGGAGTTCGTCCGCCCAGATCATCGAGGCGAGCCGGTCTGCGGGTATCGCCTGCTGCGAAAGCGCGAGGGCGACCAGCGCGACGCGGGCGCGGCGGCCGCCTAACGCCTGGCCACTGACGAGACCGTCGCCATTGCTGACGGACACCTGGCCGAACACGTCGATCCGCACCGACGAAATGGTAGGCGGCTTTGCACGCGGGCGAATTACCGGGACGTTACGCACGAGGGCTGGACTGCGTGGGAACGAACGAAATTCGACCTACTCTGGGAGCCACGATGGCGACGAATTCACGTAGCGCAAGTTTGGTCGGCATCGCCTTGATGGCGACGGCGGCTTGTCTCTTGAGCGGGTGCAGCAAGAAGTCGTCGGCATCACCTGGCAGCGGAGGCGCTACGGGGGCCGCCGCGTCGATCGCGGCCGCCGCAGCCGCCGCCGGTGTCTCGGTGCCGGCCGGCGCGGCAGCTGCCCTCGCCGGCGCGACCGGAAAAGGCGGTCCGCTCGACTTCTCCAAGCAATGCGCGGCGGTCAAGCCGGCCGACGTCCAGGCCTTGATGAAGGCGCCCGTCACTCCGGTCGTCGACAACCCCGGCGAGTGCTCGTGGTACGGGGGAGATCTCAAGATCGACATCTATCCGAACGACTCGACCCAGAAGTACTACCTAATCCCAGTGAACGGTCCTGGCACGACGCCGGTGCCGGGGGTTGGTGACCAGGCGCAGTGGTCCGAGCCGGTCTCTGGTGCGACCACCCCGTGGGTTGAGGCACACAAGGGCTCGCTGACCTGCGTGCTCTCGCCGGCTGACCCGCCCGAGACGACGTTGGCCTACACCGGCAGCGATCCGTTCTTCAAGATCGCGCCGGCCGACTCGGCTGCCTACGCCGCCAAGGAAGGCGTGCTTTGCCAGGACATCTTCAACGCGAGCTAGCCATGGTTGCGACTGTCAGACGGCCACGGGTTAAGAGACCGGTAACTGTCTGACAGTGGAGCAGGGTCGGCTAGCTAGACGACTTCGGCGAGTTTGCCCGTTGCGACGTCGAAGATGAAGCCGCGAATCTTGTCGGTGTAGGCGATGAAGGGATTCGACCGCAGCCGCAGCACGGATTGGCGCAGATCCTCTTCGAGGTCGGTGAACGAGTCGAACGACCAGTCGGGCTTGAATCCCACCTCTGCCTGAAGTTCGGCCTTGAACTTCATCTCGTCGAGCCCGAGATTCGCGCAGTCGGTGTGGTGGATCAGGATGATCTCGCGGGTGCCGGTCACGCGCTGGCTGATAGTGAGCGAGCGGATCACGTCCGGGCTGATCACGCCGCCGCCGTTGCGGATGACGTGCGCGTCGCCGATCTTCAAACCAAGGATTCCGTGAACGTCGATACGTGAGTCCATGCACGTGACAACGGCAAGGCGTTTCGCCGGGCGGATCGGCACCATGCCGACGAAGGTCTCGGCGTAGCGGCGGTTGTTATCGAGAAGCTCGTCGATGACAGACATGCCAGTCATCGTTTCACGACTCCCAGTGCGCGGGGGTGGTGGCGCCGGAGACGCCGATGCGGTGACCCTCGGGCAGGGCGAACGTGAAGTCGCGACGCCCCCACGGCCGATCTCCGGGCGGTTCGATCACGCTGAGTCTGGCCGCTCGCACCCGAGCGTGAATGTCGTCGACCCACACGCCGACCTCGAACGTCACCCCGGTCGCTCTCGGGTGCTCGCGGCGCCGAAGCGCAATCCCCGCGCTGCCAGACCACGGCGCGACTGCGACCTCGCCCACCGCGGGAGGCTCGCCGTGGGTCCAGGCGACATGCATCCCCAACAACTCGCACAACGACCTGGCTGTCGCCTCGACGTCGTGAACCTCGAGTGCCGCGGTGATGCTCAACACAGTTGGGTCGACCGGCTCGGCAGCAACTGCCATCACGACGGTCTGCCCGACGCGGTCGTCGTAGGAGCGGGGCAACCGGCCCCGTTCGGCGAGGCCCGCACGCAGAGCCACCTTCAGCGAACCGGTGTTGGGGGAGTCGGCCCACGCCTCGAGGCCGTCGACCCCTGGCTGTGCAAGCAGAAAGGGCACGATCGCGGACGCCGCCTCGCTCATGAGTCCCTGACTCCAGTGACTGCGTCGCAAGCTCCAGCTGAGTCCGCGGATCGTGCTGTCCTGGTCGGCGAAGATCCCGATCGTGCCGAGCACGGTTGGCTCGTCGCGCAGGCGCACCGCCCAGGTCATGCCGCCGTTCTGGTCGAGATCGGCGGCCAAGCGACGCTGCAGTTGCTCGATCGAATGGCAAGGCGCCGATCCGTACACGTACTGATGCACCAGCGGATCGGCGTCCATCTCGAAAAGATCCGCGGCGTCGAGAGTGGGATCCAACGGACGAAGCACAAGTCGCGCAGTAGATAATTCGGCGATGACCAGTGGCGGTCTCGGGTCTTCCACCCGCCGAGACTAACGGGCTGGCGTTGACGAGAGGAGGGTTCGTGGCCGCGACTGTCAGCATCGACAGTGGTGTGTTGACGGTTGTGATGAACGGCCTTGACAAGCTGTGGAGCATGAGGAGCCAGCTCGACATCCCGCTGGCCCACGTGCGCGGCGCGTCCTTCGATCCTGCGATCGTGCACGAGTCAAAGGGTTGGCGTGGGCCCGGCAGCAACGTGCCCGGCGTCATCACGGCCGGGACCTTTCATCAGCACGGTCAGCTGATCTTTTGGGATGTCCACCGTGGTGAAAACGCGATCGTGATCGAGCTCGAACACGACAACTTCGAGCGTTTGGTGATCGAGGTTGACGATCCTTCGGCAACGGTCGAACTCATTGAGCGTGCGATTGCAGGCAGGGCTGGTTCGGCTGACTGCTGACGATACGGACGACGCTCCCGGGCGAAGCGGGAACCATAAGGGTGGATTGAGC
Organism: Acidothermaceae bacterium; assembly: GCA_036509315.1. Taxonomy (GTDB): domain Bacteria; phylum Actinomycetota; class Actinomycetes; order Acidothermales; family Acidothermaceae; genus PALSA-607. The sequence goes on along the minus strand of DATCFU010000009.1, from coordinate 6,386 downwards.
GGCGAACGCAAGCGGTTGCTTGCTGACATCAGGCCGATACGGGAATCCCCGGAGTACCGGCGGCTGTGGATCGCGCAGTCGCTGTCGGCGATGGGCAACCAGATGACCAACGTCGCGGTGCCCGTGCAGGTCTACGCGATGACCCATTCCTCCTTTGCGGTCGGTGCGATCGGACTCGCGGTTGCGATTCCGCTGATCGCGGTCGGCCTGCTGGGCGGCTCGCTCGCTGACGCTGTCGACCGGCGAAAGTTGGTGCTGCTGACCAGTTCCGGGCTAGCACTGCTCTCGTTTGTGTTTGCGTTGCAGGCGGCTCTCAACCTGCGGCAGCTGTGGCTGCTGTACGTCGTCATCGCCTTGCAGGGATGCCTTTTTGCTATCGACCAGCCGGCTCGATCCACTTTTATTCCGCGGTTGCTGCCGCCGGCGCGGATTCCGGCGGCCACAGCGATGAACCAGCTGTCGTATCAACTCAGTGGCACAATTGGTCCATTGCTCGCTGGCGTCGTCATCGCTGCCGCTGGGCTTAAGGCCGCATACGCGACCGACGCCGCGACCTTCTTCGTTCCCATTTACGCGATCGTGAAGTTGCGCCCGATGCCGCCGCAGGGTGGTGGTGCTCCCCCAGGATTTGCTGCTGTGGCTGAAGGTTTGCGTTGGGCACGGCAGCACCCGGTGATCGCGATGATTTTCCTCGTCGACCTGAACGCGATGATCTTCGGGATGCCGCGAGCGGTCTTCCCAGCCCTGGCGGCCACCCACTTCGGCGGTGACGCACGGACCGTCGGCCTGCTTTATGCGGCGCCAGCCATTGGCGGACTCATCGGTGCAGCGTTCTCAGGGCCGCTGGCCCACGTTCGCCGTCAGGGGTTAGCGGTGCTCGTCTCGGTTCTGGTGTGGGGCGGGTCGATCGCTGGCTTCAGTGTGAGCCGCTCCTTGCTGCTCGGCGCGGTCTTGCTAGGGGTCGCGGGAGCGGCCGACATGGTGAGCGCCGTCTTTCGATCGACGATGCTGCTGCAGAACGTGCCGGACGCCTTGCTTGGGCGACTGAGCGCGGCCAACTTCGTGGTGGTGTCCGGGGGTCCGCGCCTCGGCGACCTGGAGGCTGGCGGCGTGGCTGCGCTCACGAGTCCGGTGTTCAGCGCGATCAGTGGTGGGCTGGCGTGCGTCGTCGGCGTGGTATTGCTCGGGCTGGCCGTCCCGGCCTTCGCCCACTACCGCTCGGCCCCGGGCGCACCGCCCACGCCCACGTCAAACGAGTTCCCACCCGACGTGCCACCCGCTGCGGGTTGATCACGGCGGCTCCGACTGCCGGTTGATCACGTAAGGGGGGTGTGCAGGCCCCTCAACAGGCGGGCGCACCTGTTGAGGCGTCGGTTCGCCTAGCGCGACGGAGATGCTGCATCGCTCGTTGGCACAGGTTGGGTCACCCTTTCGGCTCAGCGCTGGCGCGCGCTGGCCGATAGAGCTGCATGCGATCCGGACGTAGCCGCGCGCCGATGTCGCCCGGCCGCACTGCACTCGCGCAATTCGACGCGTTCGAGATCCTCGAGAAGGCGCCGCGCTGCATCATCGTCATAGACGAGCAAGCGACGGTCGTGTACCAGAACGCGGCATCGCGCGCGCTAGACGAACGGATTCGTGCGCAACACGGCGGGGAGTTACTCGATGCCGTCCGGGTTGCTGTTACCGAGTCGGGACGCCACTACCCGCTCACCGTGCCTGTCTTCGCCAATACGAAGTCGGGTCAGGCACACGCCGATGTGACCGTCGACCGCATCGCTGGCGGGTTTGTGGCCAGCTGGTCAGACCGAACCCAGTCACGTGAGGGCGGTCAGGTGGTCGCGAAGGTCGCGACCGAGCTGCTCTCGACTGCCGAGTCATTCACCGTGTTCGCGGACCTGTTGGCGAACGCGGTCACCGAGGTGTCGGAGCAGGCGTACGCAGTCGCTACCGGATCCGACCAGTTAACCGACAGCATTCAGGAGATCGCGAGCAGTGCGGCCACTGCCGTCGGCAACACCGCCGGTGCCGTGCGTTCGGCGCAATCAGCGACGGACCTTGTCGCCCGCTTGAGCGAGTCGAGCGATCGCATCGGAGCGGTCAGTCGGTTAATCGGTTCGATTGCCGGACAGACGAACTTGCTTGCGCTGAATGCGACGATCGAAGCTGCCAGAGCGGGCCAGGCGGGTAGAGGATTTGCGGTGGTCGCGAGTGAAGTGAAGACCCTCGCACGACGCAGCGCCGAGGCGACGCAGGACATCACCAGTACCGTCGCGGCTATCCAAGCCGACACTGCGGCTGCGGCCGCAGCGCTCGAGGAAATCGTGCACGCGATCGAGATGATGGATTCAGAGCAGACCACGATCGCGAGCGCGGTCGAAGAGCAGAGCATGACGGCCGCCGAGATCGGTGCCCGCGTCTCAGCCGTTGCGCGCGCAGCCGAATCGTCGTCGTCCGCGTTGATCGGGTTGCGCGAGGCGGCCAACGTCGTGACCGCGAAGTCGCACGAGCTCCGCGCGCTGGTCTAGCTGAGGCACTGGTCTAGCGGTGTGGCTGTCGCCTGACGGCCTTGTAGAAAACCTTGGCACGCGCGTGTTCTAAGGCGCGGGCGCGCCCGTCGCGGCGCGTTTCAAGCCGTCGTTGCTCACGGAGCAACTTCTCGTAGTCGTCGAACCGTGCGACGTCCAAGTCTCCTTCGGCAATCGCCCGACCGACCGCGCACCCGGGCTCGCCATGGTGCGCGCAATCGGCGAATCGGCAGTCGGCGGCGAACTCGACGATGTCGGCGAACGCAGCATCGATGCCCTCGTCGGCTTCCCACAAAGCGAGCCCACGGAGCCCTGGGGTGTCGATCGCGACCGCGCCCGATGGCAAGACCACAAGTTCGCGGGCAGTCGTGGTGTGCCGCCCCCTCCCGTCGTCTCGGACAGCTCCGGTCTGCAACGCGAATGTGCCTGCGCCCAAGGCATTTGTGAGCGTCGACTTCCCTGCACCGGATGGTCCGATCATCGCGACCGTCTGTCCTGCCGCGAGGTAGCGGGCGAGCGCGTCGATGCCCTCGCCGGTCGCGGCGCTCACTGCGAAAACCTCGGTCCCCACCGCGTCGGCGTGCGCAGCGGCGGCTCGGTCAGGGACATCTATCGCGATGTCGGCCTTCGTGAGCAGGACGACGGGTGTGGCGCCCGATTGCCACGCCATCGCGAGGCAGCGTTGCAACAGCCGAGGACGCGGGCGTCCGACGAGTGGCGCTACAACGAACACGGTGTCGACGTTCGCGGCGACAATCTGCGAGACGGTCTGCCGGTTGCTGCTCGACCGCTCGAACGTCGATCGCCGGGGTAGGACAGCGATGGCCACGGTGCCGTCGAGGGCAACCCAGTCACCGACAGCGGGCGTACCGACCGGCTCGCCGGGGCTGGCGTCCTGTTCGAACAGCCGGCCGGAAGGGCGTACTCGCATTGCGGCCGAGCCGGTGAGCACGGTCAACACGCCACGGTCGACCCGCGCAACGCGAGCGGGCGTGAGTTCGATGCCGCGCGCCGACGACAGTGCGGCGACTTCCTCGGCACGTGAAGCGTCCCAGCCGAGTAAAGCTAAGGACGGTGAAGCAAGGGTGTCATCCGACGCCGAAGAAAAGGGGTCGGACGATGAGTCGAAAGACATCGAGCGCTCCTGCGAAGTGAGGTGGGCGCTCGGTATGGCGTTAGGCGATACCGAGCGAGAGGGCGGCGTGCACAACGATGAAGACGGTCATAGTGGCCACCTCCTCTCGCACTCGGTGATCCGCGAACAGTAAGCCCGGCGCAACGGCACGCGCCACGCAATTACCACCCCACACGTTTACATCAGGTGGTGCGGGGGACCGATCCGGACGTCGACTCCGGGCGAGTAGTGCACCAGTGGCTCGCCGACCGGCTGCGGCAGCCCGGCGGCCGCTACCAACTCGTCATCGACGACGCGGGCCGTCGCACGGTGCAACACCCACGGATCGTGCTGCGCAATTCCATAGCGGCGCCAACTCCCTGCACCTGCTCGCGCATATGCCGACGCGGAAAATCGTCGAGCCATCCCGGGTCCAGTGATGCTGAATAAGCGCCATCGAGCGGTGAGGAAATGGTCGTGCTGCGTGAGTTCGCTCGGCTCGAAGGGCGGCCCGATATCGATGGTGACGTTGCTGCTTGCGCCACGTGGGCCCGGCCATCGACGCGAACAGCAGTACGTGACGACGTCGCCGGAACGCACCAGCGACATCTGCGACCACATGTAGGGCAGCCGAAAAGTCGCCCGGGCCGTCAGTACCGCGCCGAGTCGCGATGCATCAAGGGAGAAGAACCAGATGCCCGGCCGGCCGTACTCATCAATCACGTAGGTGCGCACGTTGGTCTCGCAGAACCGCGACACCCATGGCAGCGACGGCGTGTGCGGCAGGCTCACGAGCATGTTGAACGGGACCAGCCCGACCCATGCCTTTCCATCGAACGTGTCGAGCGTGAGCCCGACGGGTAGCAGCCGTGCCACGACGTCCGGCTCATAGGCCCAATGCAAGAACGTCAACGTGTCCCAGCGGTGCATCATCACCGGGTGCGCGACCTCGACGGGGCACACCGGGCCGTACGGTTCGTCGTCCGTTGGCCTCGGCATAAAGCCCATACTGCCGGACGTCGATCAGCTGCCCTTCGTCGCCTTCGTTCGCTCGATTTCGCGCAAGGCCCAAGCCTTGTGCTCGCGCTGCGCCCAGGAGGTTGAGACGTATCCCGTGCGCATGCCGCGCAGCGCATACGGATCGCGATTCGCCATGTAGATGTGGCCGAGTACCAGGGCCAGAATCGCGTATGACATCCAGTCGTGTACGAACGTGGCGCCGGTGCGAAGCGAGACGGGCCAGGCGTTGGCAAAGCGCATGATGAGTCCGGTGCCGAGCATCGTGAAGATCGCGCCTAGTTGAAAGTTCGCGTTCAATTTTTGACCGGCGTTGAACTTCCCTACCGGGATCATACCGGCACGACGTTGCCGCGTCCGTAGCCATTTCCAGTCGTTGCGCGTGAACCGGTTAAGGCGGCCAGCGTCATCGCGAAAAGCCTTTGATAGCAGGCCTGAAAGGATCGGAATCGGCAGGCTGACGCCGGCGATGACGTGGATCCATTCGATGAGTGCGCGATTTCCGAACAGCTGCGACAGCACGTCGATGTAAAGGATCGCGGCAGTCGCCAGGCAGATGCCCATCAGGCTCGCCGTCGCGCGATGAACCCAGCGCTCGCCGTGGGTGAAGCGCAGGAGTTCAGCGGGTGGACGCGTCGTCGTCATGCTCAGCTCGTCGGCGCATCGTCGTTGCGGCCGTTTGACTTGCCTACCCACGCGTCGACGTCGTAGCCCTCGTCCTCCCAGTAGCCCGGCGTGACCTTGTTGGCCAGCGTGATGCCGCCCAACCACTTGCACGATTTGTAGCCGTACATCGGGGCGACGTAGAGCCGCACCGGGCCGCCGTGGTCACGGCTGACGGGTGCGCCGAGCATGGTCAGCGCGACGATAATGTCGCGCCGCCCCGCCTGTGCCAGCGTGAGGCTCTCGGTGTAGACGCCGTCGAACGAGGTGAACTCGAGAGCCGTGGCGCCGCTCTTCACACCGACGTGGTCGAGCAGGTCGGGCAGCGCCACCCCCGACCAGTGCACCTGCGGCACCCGCCAGCCGGTCACGCACTGAAAGTCCTTGATGAGGTTGGTCTGCGGCATGGCCTGCAGATCGGCGTAGCTCAACGCCATTGGCCGATCGACGAGGCCACCAACTGTCAGCTGGTAATCGGCGATCGTGCGCTCCGGTTCTGAGGGAGCGACGTTGTAGTAGCGGAATCTGTCGACGGCGGGCAGCAGATTCGATAGCCCTGTCGGGTCGTTGCGGACGACCGGATCCAGGACGTCGCTTTGGACGTTCTCGAGCTGCTTGCCGAAGATGACGCCGACAGCTCCGAGGCCGAGCATGCCAAGCACGATGCGGCGGCCGATGGGCTTGCCTGCGCCATCGACCTCAGGTGGGACTTCAGGTGGCGGAGGTGGCGGCCGCTCGTCGTCGTCCCACGGGCGGTTCATCTTTCTATGATGCGCTTACCCCAGCGGGCGAAGTGGCCCTGAAGGTGATTACGAAACACGAACGGGTGGCCACGCCAATCGGCATGGACCACCCGGACGCTGCGAACTTAGACGGGGCGGACGTTCTCCGCCTGCGGGCCCTTCGGGCCCTGCGTGATGTCAAAGTCGACTTTCTGGTTCTCTTCGAGGCTGCGGTAGCCGTCGGACTGGATGGCCGAGTAGTGGACGAAGACGTCTGCGCCGCCCTCGACGGCGATGAAGCCGAAGCCCTTCTCAGCGTTGAACCACTTCACTACACCTTGC
>DATCFU010000008.1:0-13836 GCA_036509315.1 Acidothermaceae bacterium | reverse complement strand
ACGATCAAGGCTGGCGGAGGAAATCAAATGAGGCAACGTCATAACCTTCCCGGAGGTATTGACATGAGGCAACGGGTAGCCGCAGAGCGCGCATCCGCAGCCCGAAACGGACCGCTGTTCGGTCGCTCATCCGCCGAGGTGCTCGACCCGTTCGGACCCTGCAGGTCCCTCCCGCGGTTGCCGATAAGGAGTTAGCAGAGTCCATCTCGGTAGGTGTTTGGCGGGAGTAATGGAACCGGATCGGCCGCGGCGCAACAGTTACAAGGACCGTTCGGCGCTCGACCCGACGGCAAGCGGCATCGGCGTGGACCGGCGCGGCGAGGAACGCTGGGATCGACGCCGGGCAGCTGCCATGGGACTACGCACCGCGATCGTCGGTGGACCTATCGTCGCGTCGGTGTTCGCGATGGCGGTGCTCAGCCGCGTCCTTCCCTCCCCAGCTCCGCACAGTGGTGCCGGCGTCCGCGTCGGCTGGTGGGCGGCGATCTTGGCCGGTTCCCTGGCCGCGATGTGGCTGATGGACCGGGCCACCCGCCGCCTCGCGCCACTCGCCGCCCTGCTGGATATGGCCGTGTTGTTCCCCGGCCGCGCCCCAACCCGCTTCAAGGTCGCCCGCCGAGCAGGTGACCTGCGGCAACTCCAGGCACTGACCGAGCAGGCCAACAAACTCGACCAACGCAACGGACTGGCCGAAGCCGCCGAGCAGATCCTCGCACTGGTTGGCTCGCTGCGCGCCCACGACCGGCACACCCGCGGGCACTCCGAACGGGTACGCGTCTACACCGACCTGATCGCCGCCGAAATGCGGTTGCCACCTGCTGCTGTGGACCGGCTGCGCTGGGCGGCGCTACTGCACGACATCGGCAAACTACGAGTGCCCAAGACCACGCTGAACAAGCCCGCGAAGCTGTCTGCCACCGAGTGGGAAACGATCCGCCAACACCCACTCGCCGGAGCCGACCTGGCCGCCGCGTTGCTGCCGTGGCTGGGTGAGTGGGGCAAAGCGATCGCCGAACACCACGAACGCTTCGACGGCACCGGCTACCCACTCGGGCTGGCCGGCCGCGACATCTCCGTTGCCGGCCGCATCGTCGCGGTCGCCGACTCCTTCGAAGTCATGACCGCCTCCCGCGCCTACAAGAAAGCCATGACCCGCGGTGCAGCCCTGGCCGAAATGGTCCGCTGCAGCGGCACCCAGTTCGACCCCGACATCGTCCGCGCCCTCCTGGAGGTCTCCGCGCCACGGCTGCGTTGGGCGATGGGACCAACCTCCTGGCTCGTCGGCACACCACTGCTCGGCTCCGCACCCTCCCTGACCGCAGCAGGTGTCGCCGCCCAAGCCGCCGTCGGCGTCAGCGCCGTCGCGGTCGCCGGCGTCACCGGAATCGCCGGACCCGCACTCGCCGCCACCCCCACACCTGCGCCCGCGCCCAGCGCACAGCCAGCGGCGGCCACCTCTGCTGCCGTCGAGGCACCCCATCGCGCGGCATCACCCCCTGCGCGCGTCGCGATGAAACATTCGGCACCCCGACAACCTCAGCTACCCGCCCCGTCGACCCCGGCCGGGCCGCCGCCGCATCGCCAGCCGATCACGGCACCGCCCGTACCGAGCCCGAAAGCGAAAATCATCACCCCCGCCAAGACCACCAGCCGCCCGGCGACGAAGCAATCGGCCGCACCCAAACCAACGCCGGCGCCGAAGCCGACGCCACAAGACGCCGTCACGCCACCGCCCGCGCCAGCGCCCGCGGTTGTCAAAGCCGCATCCCCAACACCGACTCCCAAGCCCACGCCCGCGCCCAACAGCAACAAAAGGGGCAACGGCCACGGTCACGGCTGGGGACACGGGCCTGGCAGCTGAAGCCGCATCGTCGAGTGTGCGATTGAATTGTCACGCGACTACAGGTTGGCGAGGTGGTTCGCAGGCAAACGGAAAGCTCTGCGCGGCGGCTCAGAGCTTTCGATTCGGAGGATGTTCGTGGAGCTCCAGGTCGGACACGGCTGAGGAATACCACGACCAACGCGAAATGAGTGATTCGGGGACCGCCGTGCGAACGGGCCGTTAACGCGAGGACTACCGGCGCGATAACACACGCACGACGATGCCGACACAGCCGTCACAATCGAGCCGAGTCGCTGGCTCGCCAGCAAGTAGCGGTCGGCAATCACACGAATGGCTTTCACAACCCGTCGGACAAGCGGCGACCGGCTGCAGAACCGTCGAGTTGTCACCTCTGCATCCACAGCCCGAACCCACCGACGAGAGTCAGGTGCGCTTCGGAACCGTCTGGGCGGACGCAGGCGGACTTCCCAAAGGCTTTCGCTCAAAGCCACAGAGCGCCGCGAAAACCCTCCTGGCTGGTGGATTGGGCTAAGTGCCGTCAGTGGACGGGTTGCGTGTCCTTTCTCCGGGTTTCCTCAAATGAGGGCTCGGTCGGTCGAAGGGAAGGAGAACGATCGCGCCCTGTACTGGCCGCGGCCCAGCCAATGGAGGTCATCGAGCCCCGTGTGTCCCCTTCCCGGCTTGCGGACACGTAGCGGTGCAGTGCCGCTGACTATGACGCGGATGGCCTGCGCTCGGTGTCCGCGACAGCCGCTTGCGACGAGGGGCGGGACCCGTTGAAGCGCTCGATGTGGAAGTGCGTCCTTGCTGCTGGGCTGTGCGTCGTGGTGGTCTATTTCACGTTGCCTGGCGTGGCCGCCAAAGATTTGACGTATTCGGTGGTGGGGATCTCATCCACGTTTTGCGTGTGGCTGGGGGTGCGTTGGCATCGTCCCGCCGAGCGGTTGGGCTGGTATCTGTTGGGTGCGGCGAACGGGTGTTTCGTGTTCGGCGATGGCGTGCTGGACGTGTACGACCTCGTCCTGCATCGATCGGCGCCGTTCCCATCGGTCGCGGACGCGTTGTATTTGTTGGGCTACCCGTTCTTGTTCGCGGGGGTGTTTCGGATCAGCCGCTCCCGGGGGGCGCGGGACTCGCGGGAGGCGCGGGCCGATGCGGCGATCGTCTGCATTGGCGCGTTGGCATTGTCGTGGCAGTTCTTGATGCATTCCTATGCCCATGATTCGACCGTCGACTGGTTCGGGAAACTTGTCACGATGGCCTACCCGGTGATGGATTTGGGGGTCGTGTTCATCGTCGTCAGCGCACTGCTCGGCGGGGTCGCCCGGCGACCGGCGGACAAGCTCATCATCGCTGCCATTACGGCCATGCTGGTCGGCGATTTTGTCTATGACGTCCTGGTACTGCGGGGCTCGTACACCGTGGGCAATCCGGTTGACGCGGCCTTCCTGATCAACTACGTCCTGATCGCGACGGCGGCGTTGCACCCGTCGATGGCCCAGCCCCTGGTCGCGGCCACAGACGATCGGTCGGCCGGGCGGCGCTGGATGCCGCTGGTCGCAGGTGCGGGCTTCGTTTCGCCGCTGATCCTGCTCATCGGCCACGTCGCCGGGGTGGCTGTTGATGTTCCGGTACTGGCAGGGTCGTCGGTAGCCTTGTTCGCACTAATCATTGTGCGGTTCTCGTGGTTGTTTGGCCGCACCCGCCAGCAGACATTGCTGTTGGCCGAACGCGGCCAGTCGCTGCAAAGTGCTCTGGACACTCAACTCGTCCTGCAAGACGACCTGCGGCACCAGGCATTTCACGACAGCCTGACGGGCCTACCCAACCGCGCGCTTCTGCACGACCGGGTCGAGCACGCGCTCGCAGCGCTACCCCGGTCCGGCGGCATCGTCGCGCTCTGCTTTTGTGACCTTGACGGGTTCAAAGCCGTCAACGACAGCCTCGGCCACCAGGCAGGAGACGAACTCCTCGTGGTCGCCGCGAAACGGCTCGCCTCCATCGTTCGCGGTGCTGATACTGTCGCCAGACTCGGCGGCGACGAGTTCGCGGTGTTGTTCGACAACATCCCCACCCCCGACATCGCCACCGCACTGGCGGAACGGATGGTTTCGGTGTTGCGGCAACCGACGGCGGTAGCCGACCAGCAAACCTCCCTCACCGTCAGTATCGGTATCGCCTTCGCCGACACCACCACAACAACCGAACAGCTGCTCAGCGAAGCAGACACCGCAATGTATGAGGCAAAAGCGTTAGGCAAAGACCGGTTCACCGTCTTCGAATCGCAGATGCGCTCCCAGCTCATCGACCGCCTCGCGATGACCAACGCGTTCCGAGGCTCGCTGGAACGCGACGAATTCTTCCTCGAATACCAACCGCAAATATCTCTCGTCGACGGCACCCTCGAAGGATTCGAAGCGTTGGTCCGCTGGCGACACCCCACGCTGGGCCACCTCGGCCCCTACCGGTTCATCCCACTGGCTGAGGACACCGGATTTGTCGTGGAGTTAGGTCGCTGGGTCCTGCAGGCCGCCTGCACGGAAGCAGCAACATGGACTTCGCGGGACGGGATGCCATTGGCGCTGTCGGTCAACCTTTCCGCACGCCAACTCGACGACCCTGACCTCACCAACGACGTCGCGACCGCTCTCGCATCAAGCGGGTTGCACCCCGAGCAGCTGATATTGGAGATCACTGAGAGTGTGCTCATGCTCGACCCCGTCCACACCGCGCAGATACTCACCAACCTCAAGAGCGCGGGGATCCGCATCGCCATCGACGACTTTGGAACCGGCTATTCCTCGCTCAGCTATCTACGCCTCTTTCCCGTCGACATGCTCAAGATCGACAAGTCCTTCGTCGACCCGCTGACCGACCCTAAGAGCGAAGGCGCTGCCTTCGTCAAAACTATCTTGCGTCTGGCCCGAGATCTCCACCTGACGACCATCGCGGAAGGCGTCGAAGACCCAACCCAGCAAAGGGTGCTCACCCAGCTTCAATGCGACAGCGCCCAGGGCTACCTCATCTCCCGCCCGCTCGGCACCCACGCAGCACGCGCCTTCATCCACGACACACCGAACGCAGACTTGCTAGCGGGTCGGCGCCCCGCGTAGCCAAAGACAGCATCGAGCCCCAGGGAGCCCGCCGTGACCGGCAAGGCGGGCGGACGAGTCGGCCATGGGCCAGGCGGTCTTCGTGCGCACTTATGCTCGGGGTGCCCCAGGCGGCTCGGGTCCTTGCGACGCTCCAAAATCGTTAGTTGAAGCCGCATCGGAATGGACCCAAACGACGGCGAACAAACCCCCGACGTGAGCAGTGCAGGTGTCCGGAAATGCAGGCCAAGCTCAACGCTCACTCCTTCGGTCGTCGGGCGCGGGCTGCTTCGGTTTCAACGGTAAACAGGCACGCGACGTCGGTGTGCGATCGGCACCCGCCCGGCGATGACCTTCGCGATATTCAAAATGGAGCAGGACGGGACATCCGCATCTCAAGCAGACATCCGCATCTCAAGCAGAAGAGTAAGTTCATGGCGCCGCGGCCGACCCGATCTTGGGGACCCGACGGAGGCTGAAGTGGCCAGCTCAAAGATGTGTATCAAATCCGGAGATGACAGGCGAGAACATCCATGTTCTTGATCAGCATCCGGCTGCCGATCAGCCGGTCCGTTGCTTTCCAACAATTGCGACGACGGCCCCGCTTTGACCCGTATCGACGTACTAAGCCGACCGAGCGCCCACAGATCTATCTTTCGTCAGATCGCCGTCGCCGGCCCCCGCCGCACCTGCCGCCGCACCCGCCGGTTGTCACTGAGTCGCGGCCGCGGTCGGTGGCGCGTTCTCTCCCGGCACTTCTTCAGGGGGCGCACAGAGTTCTCCACCACGGCGGTCACCGCCGCCAGGAACCCGCCCATGTCCGCGGGTAACGGAGATGTCCCCGTTGCTAGATGGCGCACATACGCCGATACCGTGTCAGCCCTTCGGGATGAGCCGGTGGCTCCGTGATCGAGGACGCTGCGTCGGTGGCAGTCCGATGGTTGATGGCGTTTGCCACCACATCGCTCGGTGCGAGAAGCCACCGGGCGTGCGGCGGTGTTGCCGCTATGAAGAGCGAGGAACAGGTCTCACTGATCGGCGCTGTGTACGTCACTGATGGTCGTGGCTCGGCGTGACTTCATCAGATACATGTTGTGGTCGGCAAGCTTGAGCACCGTCGCCGGGTCCTCATCTTTGTTGAGCATTGCCATGCCGATCGACATACCGACGGTCGCGACGATCGGGCCGGGAAGAATCATCGGCTGGTCAGTGGCACGCAGTAGTCGTCGTGCGAGTGCGTCGAAATCGGATGTCGAGTCCGGCGGCGCGACTATCACGAATTCGTCTCCGCCGATCCTGGCGACGAAGTCCTCTCCGCGCACCGTTCGCTTCAACCGCCGTGCGAGCTGAACGAGCACCGCATCCCCGGCACTGTGACCGTACGCGTCGTTGATCGCCTTGAAACCATTAAGGTCACAGAACACCACAGATGCGCCGCTGCCTGCGCGTACCGACAGATGTTCGAGAAGACCTGAACGGTTGGGTAAGCCGGTCAGTTCGTCGGTCACCGCCCTACTACGCAACACTTCAAACTCGTTGCGGGTTGCAGTGACGTCCACCCCGACGCATACAACGACCGCGGGCGATGCGGATATCCGCGAGATAGACCACGCGATCGACGGGCGGTCGTTCGATACGCCGCCGCACAACTCGTGCTCGTGCGTGAAGGGCAGTCCAGACCGGGCTGCATTGCGTAGCTCGTGGCGAAACGCCGGTCCTTCGCGAGGGACCACCAACGCGACCGCATCCAGACCGAGCACCTCCGTCTCGCTCATTCGCAGCGCACGACACGCTGCGGGACTGGATGCGAGTACACAGTGGGCCTCATCGACGAGAACCACGAGCGCATCGGTCGCTGCCCAAAACTGCTCCGCCCAGGGCCGAAAACGGGACCGCGCCGCTGCCATACGTAGCTCATCGGTGAAGTCAGCGCCCACATGAGTGAATCGCCTGCCCACGTCACTGAGTCGCCGCGTCCGTCCCCACGGTCCGCGCGTGGCGCCCCACTCCGTCGTCACCATGGACAATGCCCAGGCTGCCCTGACGCTCAGCCCTACCCACCTGGCAACCGCCGACACCGGGAGGGTCCTTGAGGCCGGTGCGTTCGATTCGAAGGGGTTGGCCCAAATTCGATCACTGCTGAGGCCCTGAAGGCACCGGTCGCGCGAAGGCATGGCTTACCGCGGGGACAACAACGACCCATGATCTGGCGCCGACAAGAGCGACGACCAGCCGGACGTGCCCGGCACCGCGGCCAGCAGCGCAGCCGAAGACGCAAAACCCGAGTCCAGCACACGTTCTAGGAACGGGATCCCGTCCCTAGGTGGACGATCCAATACGGGCTGGACGTCGACGTCGACCACCCGGTCCCGGTCTGGTGATGAGTTCGCCGCTTGCGAGCTCCCATCCGCACGAGGCGCACATCACGACCTGATGGGCGCGGCCGCCGCAGCCTGCATGTGTGAGGACTCGTGGGGCGCCATTGGGTGCCGTGTAACGGTCGCCCCAGGCCATCAGCGACGCCAACACCGGCCATAGGTCGTGGCCCTTCTCCGTCACGACGTAGTCGCAGCGGACCGGACGCTGCTGGTAGGCGCATCTATCAAGAATGCCTTCCTCGACGAGTCGCGCCAGCCGGTCGGCGAGCACATTCCTGGCAACGCCGAGTCGCTCAAGGAAGACGTCGAAACGAGTCACACCTGCAAGGGCTTCCCGAACGATCAGAAGCGTCCAACGATCACCCACGACCTCAAGGGTGCGGGCGATTGAGCAGTTCTCCGCGGCGTAGTCACGGGGCAGCATCAGCTAACGGTAGCAGTAGGTTGCATGAAAGGACTGAGGATGCCACCATCTCAGTTGTTTGATAAAACCTACTGACCCGTGCATCAGAAGGAGCCCGCTATGTCCAACGCGCACGACGCACCCGCCGACATCGCCACCGCGTACCTGACCGCCTTCTACGCCGGCGACCACGAGCATGCCGCGAACCTCGTGAGCGACGATTACCGCTTCGACGGTCCGTTCCTGCAGGTCACCAGCAAAGCTGCGTTCTTCAAAGGCGCCGCTGGTCTCCTGCCGATCGTGCGCGGACATACGCTGCGGCGCCAATGGGCAGACGGCGATGAGGTGTGCTCGGTATACGACGTCAACCTCGAGACGCCGACGAACAGCGGCACGGTGCTGATGAGTGAATGGCACACCGTACGCCACGGAAAACTCGTGCAAGCCCACGTTGTTTTTGACACCAGAAAGTTCAACGCACTGGTCGGACGCCCCTGACGCCGTACGCGTCAGGCGAGCCGCAAAGACAACGTCATCTGTGATGGCCGCCGGGACTGTCAAATTCTTTGCGCATGCACGCTGTAAGGGTCATCAGCCGATTGGATCGTTGATGCGGTCTCCATCGCGCGTGCCGAGCGTGTTCAGGATGTGCTTCCAGCCGTTGATTTTCCCGGTCACGTACTCGCGGTCGACGCGTCGCTAGTTCGCGCCATCGGGTTGTCCACCGCGACTGACCACGCCTGCGCACGCGCCGTAGTCGGGTGCGGCGGGGCTTTACCAGCTTGCACACCAAATCAATGCTGCAGTCGTTGCCGCCTGAGCGGCTCGGGCTGCGCGCACCGCCGGCTTCACCAACTCCTGGCCGCCCAGTCGCGATCGGGGTGAAACCGCGCGGGTTGCGGTATGGGTCGAACCGATGGTTGTCGGAAGGCCGGAAGAGGTCGCGAACGCCGCTCACCTGCGGGCCGCGATGATGTGTCTTGACGCGTCGCGAAGGGCCTTCCTGTCCGTGGCGCGGACGGTCGCGAACTACAGCGCTACACGATGGGCTCACCGTTTACTCGCATTGAACCGCGTGTGCGCATCCACCTGGCTTAGCCCGGCTCTACGCCATCCCAGCGATCTTGACGCTCTCATGGCGCGGCGCGCGACGGTCCCAGTCTGCGGCTTGTTTGAGCTACGCCGTTGACGGGCAATTCTGCGTCGCAAAGTCCCGCTGATCGCAGCAGGACACTTTAGTCGGGAGGATCCGATGGGCATCGGCGTATCCGTATTTCTGATCGCGGTAGGCGCCATCTTGACGTTCGCCATCCACGCCACTGCGAGCGGGTTTAACATTCACACCGTCGGGGTCATCTTGATGATCGCCGGCGCCCTCGGTCTGGTAGTAACACTGACCATCTTCGCGCCCCGCCGCAGAGCCACTGTCGTTGAAGAACGCACTGTCGGGCAGGCTCCGGTTGCCTACCCTGGAAGTGTCACCCAGCAACGCGTGACCGAATCCCGCGAGGTGTACTAGAAGCGACGAGCCCGCGCGGATATGCCTCCGGGACGCACCTGTTGACCGCCACCACTGTTGTCCGTCCGGGTAGCTGCACGCAAGCTCTAACGGCACCTTTTGGCGGTCACAACGTCCCGCGCAGCGGGGCGGGGAACTAGGGTCAACGGGGAGCAACGGGGTCCTCGACGGCACCGCGTGGCACCACGCTGGGTCTCTGCACTGTGGCGCAGAGATCCGTCCGCCGATATCGCGCGCGCCAGTGATGTCAGCCGCGGAGTTGATCGAAGAACTTGGGCCGTTCCTAGTGGCGTTACGACGTCGGGTGCGCAGCCGTTTGGCGCTACGCCGGCTCGGGAGGGCGTTTACCACCTCCGAACATCCGACTTTCGGCACGAGGAACGTCCGTCAACGCGGCCTACTTCAGCCAGCTCGCGTGACGCGAGCTCGCAGTGTCCGCGCAACGTCGCGCAGTACGTCGGCCCCGAGACTGGCAAAAAAGCCAACCCACTAGCCCAACGCTGCGACCGTGTCAGCGGCGGCCAGCGTCCGACGGTTACGCGGGAGCGGACGGTCAGGAGCCCTCATCGGTCCTTCCACGTGTCGCGCTGAGAAGTCCCCAGGTGGCGCCCGGCTATCCCGGGGGGGAACGGCCGGGCGCCACGGCAATCCTGGCTGCGCGACCTGACGACTCGGTTAACTACGGTTGCGGGCCGAGCGACGTGCGGGCGAGTTGATCGAGGCGACCGACATTGGTCCCCGCCGGAAATCCGCCACGCTGACGGATTTCGGTATCGACAGTCAGCAATCGTCGCGCTGGCAGCGCGTCGCCACGCTCGTGCTTATCGTCTTTTCGATCATCGTTCGCCACCCGATCGGCCAGGTCTTCCAGCGGCTGGTTTCCCCCCGGCAGCCGAGGGCACAGAAACCCTGCGTGGGAGGGGAGCTCGGGGGGCTTCGGGCTGGGGCATCCCGAAGCAACCGAGGAGACCCGGCGTGGGGGCAGCTGGCCGGGGCTCTTCGGTTGCAACGAGGCCCTGCGTTGCCTGAGTTGGGCTGACTGTCCGATCAAAGGGATTGCGAGAGGGGCATCATTGACGAGAGGGGCATCATTGAATCGCCGCCTGCTTTACGCTGTGCCCGTTCTGGCCTTCGTGTTGGTCGGATGCCAGTTGCCGAAAGCCGGTGCATCCGCGGTCACTGCAGCAGCGAGCGGACCCTCTGACGGGCTCGCTTCCGCCATCATCCCGCCGGCGCCCTCCCTGGCGCCGCCAACACCGTTCTCGCTTCCCCCTTCACCGAGCCCGACCACACCAACTGCCGCAAAGACAACCGCGCCACATGCTGCCGCGACGACAAAAACAGCCCCGGCACCGATACCGCCGAAGCCATCGTCAACGCCTTCGCCAGTCCCCGCCAAACCTACGCCAACCGCTGCGGCACTGGCATGTACGGCCAGCGTTTCCAATGCCAGCCCACACCACAACCAACCAATCGACGTCCTGGTGCAAACCACCGCCGACGCGCAGGTGACCGTGACCGCCCACTACAAGTCGAAGGACACGGTCAAAGCCACGGCCGCCGACGGCACCGGTCACGCCGTCGTGCCACTCGACACCTCCACGGCGCCCTACGGCGTCACGGTGTCGGTCGACGTCGATGCTGCCGTCGGCGGACACAACGCCGCGTGCTCAACCAGCTTCACACCCGCCGCATGAGCCCATTTACAGTCGACGCGAGTTCATGTAACGCGTTATTCACGGGAAACAACGCCCCTTGGTCTTGTGCTGACACGAACCCCGACGTTGAGTAGAGGCAGGACAACGAAGGGGTGCGCCATGCAAGAACCCCGCGCCGAGAATCACAACTCCAACATCGTCAGCGACGTCGCCGCAGCCGGGGGTTGCGGGTTGAAGAACCTCACCAACGGCGCAACATGCGGACTGGCTGCCCACCACAGCGGACCGTGCGACTTTATGGCGCCGCAAGCGGTCCCGGCAGCGCTGCTCGACAAAGGAATCGACCTCACGTCGCCCGAGTGAGCACAGGAGATCGTCGACGCTGCTGAGGACTGCGACGTTCGCGTTCGGCCTTGAGGTCGACGGGTGCTGCTAGCCCGGCCACCGCTCGCCGAGCCGCAGAAGGTGTTCCTCCAGCCGCATCCGGTTGACGGATTCCGCGGTCGGGAACCAGCCCGCCGCCGTCCGTGTACGCACCAGGGCAATATGGGCGCGCAACACGTCGTTGGTCAGCTCCATGGTCTGATCCGCGTCCACGCCTGCGCGCTCCGCTGCGACGAGGTCCGCGTAGGCCTGCGCCCACGCGGCGAACGCCTCACCAGATGCCTTGTCGATAGTGAATTGGCGCATGGGACTGTTTTCGGCAGCGGGCCGCGAAATCCGTAGTCGAGCGGACGGTGCCCGAACAAAAGGGACCCGGCGCGGATGCCCCCTGTGTGCGGTCCTCGGCCGGGACTCGCAACCGTCACGCAGCGAATCAGGCGGGCAGTGTCGCATCGTCGGCGCTAAGCGGAGCGGAGGGCGGGGGGTTGTTGCTCAGCGCTGCGTCGTCGTGTTCGAGAAGGAGTTGATCGTCGCGCGCGAGATCCCGCAGGACGTCGCCTGGAAGATGCGTGCCTGCCCTAACCAGGTCGATCGTCAGTGCATTGCGCGTGCGGATCACTTCGGCTGACAAACGCACAAGGTCGCTGTAGTTGTCGCGGCATGTTTCGGCGAGCCGCAAGCTCGCACAGGCGTCCTGCCAGTCCCGGAACGATCGCAGCGGGTCGTACGAGGCCTCATCGATTACCCCAGCATGGTTCATCTGTCCTCCAGGAAAGTCAGCTGGCGAGCAGAGCTGCTCGGAAGCGGGGACTAGGCCTGGAGCGATATTCGAGCCTCAAGTTACATCGGCGGTGTTATCCGCGGGCACCCTACGAACGGTCCCTGGTGCCCGCCAAGCGGAGGAGGCGCGAAGATGCCAACACCGAGGGCTACCGGTACCGCGACAACCGCCAGGAAACCGGCGGATGAGAGCGCGCGTATCGCTGCGTTGGAGGAGCTGTTGCACTGCGACAACCCAGGACGGCACCGTCATCACCCCAGCCGCCCTGGGCTCAATAGACGATGCCTCGAGGGGCTTGTAACTTCGCGCGAAACGCACGCAGATTCATGCTCACGAGTCGCACTTCTGCCGCTGTGACCGTACCTCTGGGCGGCCACAAAGCGACGTGCACGCACTCGGTCATCGGCGAGCGCCTGCTGGGTTGCCCAAGGGCCGAAATGTCCTACCGCCCCGGGGCAATGTTGCCCTCCTGAGCGACGTAACGGGCGTGTGGTGGTCGCGGTAGCACCGTCCCCATCTCGACTTGCGATCTATGGCAAACTCGCCATGTGGACGCTGAAGCTGGCATCGCACAGGCACCCAGTCCGCCGTATACGGCGGTCATATTCACGTCGGTGAGGACGCCAGGCGACAATGGCTACGCCGCGACTGCTGCCGCCATGAACGACCTTGCCCGCCAGCAGCCAGGATTCCTAGGCGTCGAGAGTGCCCGTGACGGCATCGAAATCACGGTTTCCTACTGGGTCGACGACCAGGCCGCACAAGCTTGGAAGTACGTCGCTCAGCATGTGCTTGTCCAGCGCAAGGGCCGCCAGGTCTGGTACGAGGACTACAGAGTGCGAGTAGCGACCGTCGAGCGTGACTATGGCCTAAGGGAATCCAGCTTCGAATAGATCGCGCTCACGATCGACGAGGAGGGGCAAGCGCCCCGGCTTGGGCGCGCGGATCAGGCCCGTCCGCGAGGAAGCTGATTGGCCGCCGGCCGAGCTCGGCGGTCTGCTGCGGGCCGGCCGACACTCTTCTGGCTCCCTTCTACGTCAACGAGGACCCCGTGATCCAACCGCGGGACCCCTTCGTAGGGGTGGACGGAAACCCGCGGACAGGTCCTTAGCGGGGCCGTACGGCCGGTAAAGTGCGGCCTTCTACGGACCGGAGTGGTCAAGATCAAAAAGAGCGTATGCGCAGGTCAGGCCCTATTTTCAGGCTCAAACGGGAAGGTGTCCCGCTAGCCTTCCAAGCTGGATATGCCGGTTCGATCCCGGTCACCCGCTCCACCGAAAATCCCTTACACAGCAAGACTTTCCCCCACCCGCGGCCATCTGCTGGTCCTGAAATGTGGGCTATGTGTCCCTAGCGGGGCCGTACGTAGTGCCCAACCGCCGTGCCGGGTCTAGCCCGGGAAGCTGGCCATGCCGGTTCGATCCCGGTCGCCTGCTCGACCGGTGCATTCCGTGAGACTCGGGGCTCGATATCCCTTCACCAAGGCCGACGGCGTCCTTCGATAGGTAGCTCCCGATGGCAAGCCACCGTTCCGGTGGCCTGCGCGGTGCTACCGCATCTTGGTGACGGGTGGCATGGTTTCGCGGGTGGTGAACCGTAGCTGGGTGAGTTCTTCGCCGGTGGCCCACGCGTTGAACGCTTTGATGTACAAGGCGACATGTTCGCGGGTGTCGCGGCGGCGCATCACCTGCCCGGCTTGTTTCCTGGCCATCGCGAACATCACCCGGCGAAACAACAGCCGCGGGTCGTTCTTCTTCAACCCGGCGCCGTCGATGATC
>DATCFU010000007.1:0-3605 GCA_036509315.1 Acidothermaceae bacterium | reverse complement strand
CGGATGCCGTGCCCGACCGGCACCTGCCGCTTCACAACGGCCAGTCCCTACACCCCACTGACACAACCCACCTGCGGGGCTCCGCTTTACGAGACATCAACGAGGGTTCACGCGATTCACCCGTCCGGTCTGCCCCTAACCCGTAGCCCCCGGATGGAACAAGGACCCTTAGGCGTTCCCTCAAGCTCCGCACCCCGCCGTCACCAGCAGCGCACGTCAAGGGGGGCCAAGACGCGAGCACGCGCCCGGAACTACGCCACCGACACCATGTCGGCCCTCCAATCCGCGAGTCCACTCGCAAAGTGCAACCTCGTGTCGCAACGGCATAGGCGGATGATTGAGCTGTGTCAGGCACACCGCCCCGAACGGGTTTGCGCACGCTGTTGCCGCGCCCTTTGTGGTTCGCCGTGATTGTGGTGACCAGCCTTGTGGTCGGAGCGATCGCCGGTGCGGTCGCCGGCTCGGGTGGCTTGACGCAGGACAGTTGCAAGGGGCTGTCGTGTAGCCCGACCAAGTTCGGGTGGGGAGATGCGGCTCGAACCGGAGGGCAGGTAGCGATCGCAGTTTTCGTCGTTGCGTGCCTGGTCGCGATCGCCGTCCGCGCCTTTGTGCGTTTCGCCGAAGGTCCTCCGCACGCGGAACGTGAGTAGCCAAGCCTGGCACATCGGGGCTGTCGAACGTGCGTCATTGCGGCCAAATGAGTGCCGATCCAGCGATGCCGGATCGTGCGGACTAACCCAGGCTGCTCTACTTTTGCTGCGTCATAAGGGTTTCCGTGGTGATCCGTGTCGGAGCGAACCAGCCGCTGCATTGCGGGTGTGCGGCCGTCTTGTGCCCGCCTGCTGTCGCGGGAGGGTGTCATTCCACTGCGGTGGATGTGTGTCCGGATCCGCCTCGCGTGCCTGCGTCCTGGTCCGTGATCGAGGTGATGGTCGTCCGTGGAACCGTCGTAGTGCCTGTCGAGGGGTGTCCACAAGGACGGTTGACCGCCAGGGAGCATAACCGTTATGTTATGCATAACCGTTATATGGAGGTCGTGTCGTGCGGCAGGAAGTGATGTTGGCGCTGCTGGCGAAGGAGCCGTCGCATGGCTTTCAGCTGCGGGCCCGTTTGAATGATGCGTTGGGCGCGTTGGGTGCTGAGATCAATGACGGGCAGATCTATGTGACGTTGGGTCGCCTTGAGAAGGCTGGTCTGGTCGTCGTGGAGTGGGCCTCGGACTCGCGGGCGCGACCGGAACGCAAGGTGTATTCGCTTACCGCACAGGGCCATGCGCGGGTGGGCGAGTGGCTTAGCGAGGTGAGCTGGCCGAAGCCCGATATTGCCGAGTTCCACCTCAAGCTGATCGCCGCAGCGACCGCCGGCTTATCAGATCCGCTCGCGATCATCGACGCACAGCGGCGCGCGTTGTTGCGGCGGTTGCGAGACGCCCAGGAGGCGGCGTTTGCCGAGCCAGCGGGCTCGCCCGCAAACTTGCTGTTGGAGGGGATCGGGCTGCGCCTGCAGGCCGATCTTCGTTGGCTGGCGGCGTGCGATGCGGCGTGGACCAAGCCAGCAGGCAAGCGGGGCCGGTCGTGACCGGGGCCGTTGAACAGTTCGCTGCTGTCGCCCGCGGCGTGAGCAAGGAGTACGGCCGCGACAGTGGCTTGGTGCGCGCGATCGACGGTGTTGATCTGCATGTCGCGATCGGTGAGACGGTCGCCGTGATGGGCCCGAGCGGGTGCGGCAAGTCAACCCTGCTGCATGTGCTTGGCGGGCTGGATCGAGCTTCAACCGGGGAGGTCTGGCTGGCCGGTCATCGCATCGACGGCGTCTCTGAGCGGGAGTTGGCTCGCATCCGACGAACCGCGGTGGGATTTGTGTTCCAGTCCTTCCACCTGATGGATGAGCTGACCGCGCGGGAGAACATCGAGCTTCCGGCGTTGCTGGCCGGCAGAAGCTCGCGGATGGCCCGTCGGCGAGCTCACGAGCTGCTCGACAGTGTCGGTCTTGGCGACCGAGCAGGCCATCTGCCGTCGGCGCTGTCGGGTGGTCAGCGTCAGCGCGTCGCCATCGCCCGCGCGTTGGTCAACCAGCCGTCGGTAGTGCTGGCGGACGAACCGACCGGGAACCTCGACAGCGCGGCCACCTTGGATGTGCTGAAGTTGTTCAAGCAGCTACGCGGGGATGGCCAAACGTTCGTGATCGTCACTCACGACGAACGGGTTGCGGCCACCGCGGACCGGCTGATCTCCATGCGTGACGGCGCCTTTATCGACGAGACGCGCCTCACCGGCAAGACCGCAGGCCCCCTGGCAGACCTTGCCGGGTTGGACGGCTGAAGGACATGGGGAGGGCCATCCTCTTCGGCCGCCTCGCAGCCAAAGACCTACGACGCCATCTCGCTGAAGGCGTCCTGCTGTTCATGGTCATCGCTGCCGCCTCCGCCACGTTGACCTTGGCGTTGGTGCTGCACGGTGAGACCACCAATCCATACGCCACAAGCCGCGCCGCCACCGCCGGTCCCGATCTCGTAGCCAACCTCTCACCAACGTTCTCGGAGTCAGGCTCGATCACGGCGAACGCCGATCCAGCTGATCTCGCGACATTGGAACGCGCACCGGGAGTGACGGCACTAAGCGGACCGTTTCCGCTCACCTTCGCCCTCATCAAGACAGGCGGCATCACCACGACCGCGATGGTGGAAGGACGAGATCTCGCACCGGCGACAGTCGATCAACCGGTGTCCACGGCAGGCACCTGGATCCAGCCCGGCGCAGCAGTGATCGAGCGCAGCTTCGCCGACGCGCTCGGAGTACGCGTCGGAGAGTCCATCACCCTCAATGGGCGGCCCTACCGCGTCGCCGGGATCGCGGTCGATGCGGCGGTGCCCGCCTACCCGCACGTGTGCGGGACCGGCTGCGTCCCAATCTTCCGCCCATCGATCTCAGCCGAACCAGTCGCGCAAGACCCGCCAGGGCTCATCTGGGTGCCCCGCTCCGATGTGACCAGCCTCGCCACCCCCGACGTCGGAATCTCCGAAGTGCTGAACGTGAAGCTGGCGAACTCCGCCGCTGCTCCCGCGGTCGCTGCCGCTGACACCCACACCCCGAACTCAGGCTCAACGCTGACCGTCACCTCATGGCAAGACGTCTCCACCGACGACGCCAAAGTTGTCCACGGCCCACACACCGTCCTGCTCGTCGGAAGCGGCCTGCTGACCGCGCTCGCCCTAGCCAGCGTCGCCGTCCTCGTCGGCGGACGCCTGTCCGAGCAGACCCGTCGCGTCGGACTACTCAAGGCCGTCGGCGCCACCCCCAACACAGTCGCAGCGATCTTGCTTCTCGAGCACCTCGCGGTGACACTGATCGGTGCCGGCGCAGGCTTGGCGATTGGCCGCGCCGTCGCGCCGCTACTCACCAGCCCCGGAGCAGGCTTGCTTGGCACCCCCGGAGCACCACCAGTGACCATGGCAACCGTCGCCCTCGTCGTCGGCGTCGCCTGCGCAACAGCTGTGCTCGCGACCTTCGTCCCGGCGCTTCAAGCCGCGCGGACCAGCACGATTGATGCCCTCGCCGACGCAGCTCGACCACCGAAGCGAAACCGCTTACTCATCGGAGCCTCAA
>DATCFU010000006.1:0-3653 GCA_036509315.1 Acidothermaceae bacterium | reverse complement strand
AACGCTCGGCCACCTCATCAAACGTGAGTCCTTGCCACACGCCGACGTCGATCTCGCGCAACCGCGGATCCGTCGCGATGGGCAGCCGGGTGACGTCGGCGAGCGCCTGTGCGGTCTCGCGCGCACGAACGAGATCCGAGGACACAATGGCGGACGGCGAGAAGCCGGCGAGTAGCCCAGCAGCTCGAGCCGCCTGGGCCCGGCCTAGATCATCGAGCGGAACGTCGAGCTGACCCTGGAACCGCCGCTGCAGGTTCCACGCGGTCTGGCCGTGTCGCCAGACCAGCACCGTGCGAGTGCCCACTCAGCCGTGACCCGCGGCCGCTGCCCCACGCGAGTCGAAGCTCTCGGCGTCCGGCTGGTTGAGCCCTTCCGTGATGTGCTCCGGCAACGGCACCTGTGGACAGTCTTTCCACAGTCTCTCAAGGGCGTAGAACGTGTGCTCCTCGGCGTGCTGAACGTGCACGACGATGTCGGAGTAGTCGAGCAGAACCCAGCGGCCCTCGTGCTGACCTTCACGCCGTGGCGGCTTGGCGCCCATCTCGCGCAGGCGATCTTCAACGGCGTCGACGATCGACTTCACCTGACGGTCGTTCGGCGCGGACGCGAGCACGAAGATATCGGTGATGGCGAGTCGATCACTGACGTCAAAAGCTTGTATGTGGTGGGCCAGCTTGTCGGCGGCCGCCTCGGCGGCGGCGACAGCGAGCTCGATAGCTCGGGGAGATGCGGTCATCGGGGCATCGGGTCAAGCAGTCGCATGCGTTGGTGGACTCCCGTCGGTTGGCCGCCCTCAGCAGCGGTCACCCGTCCATCGTCTCATCCTTTGTAGTCGGCCCCGAGTTTCACGAGGACGTCAGCGACGGTAAATCCATCGTTAGCGACCCGGACGTCCGATATCGGCAGGCCCAGCGCGCGGGCGACGGCGTCCCCCTGGTCGATCTGCGCGGACGTCGGCGCCAGGATCACCACGACCGAGGGTGCGGTGGCATTGGGCATGTCGGCGGTGTTCTGGCCCTGGATGTAGACAAAGCCTGCCGCGACGAGCCTCGATCGTGCCGTCTCACCGAGCCCCGGTGTCCCGACCTGGTTCTGCACGTACACCCGGTTACCGGTCGCCTTGCGGCTGGCCGGGACGGATGCCGCGAGCTCGGTGCTGACGAGGGTCGCCGTTTTCGCGGTGTCGAGGGTGTAGGCGTCCTGGCCGGAACCAGTGGACAGCGGTGTGACAGGCAACTCCTGGTCAGTCATGGAGCCTGCGGTGTTATCCGCAGCAAGGCCGAGCAGGAAGGTGGCCAGTCTCGCCGGCTCGAATGTCGAAGTCGAACCGGCACCGAGGCTCGCCAGCATAGCGGCCAAGCCGGCCTGAGTCTTCGGCAAGCCTGCGAGCACCTGCTTCAGTACGGCGTCGAACCTCGTCAACTCGGCCTGGTCGGTTTCACCGGCGGCCTGGAAGCTCGCAAACAGCGCAGCGTTGGCGCCGTTCAGCTTCTGCGAACCAGCTGGCACCACAATCGCGGTCGTCCCATTCGCGGTCGTCGTGACGTCCTTGTCGACTGCGACGGTGACTCCCCCGACCTTGTCGACCAGCGCAGCGAGACCGCTCCCCGTCAGCGTCCACGATCCGTCAACGGTTACGCCGATCAGATCGGACAACGCACCGACCGGCGCACTCGGGTCTCCGACGCTGAGCGCTTGCCCGAAGGGCATCGACCCGAAGCCCGGCACCTGCGTCTGCACATTTGACGGAACGAGAACGACGGCGCCCTCGTGGTTGCCCGGGTCGTGCGCAAGCAGCGCACTGTCGACAGCGACCGCAAGACTGCCCTTGAGCTCGATCAACAAGGTGCTCTGGGTACGACCGGCCGCTGCCGCCACCGGCGCGCTCTTGCCGGACTTGCCCGACCCGCCCGAGAGCAGCCAAGCAACAAGCCCAATGACAACGACGAGAGCGAGGACGACGAACAGCAGCCGTCGGCGACCTGCGAACAGGCCACCGACCGACCCGCTCTTGCCGGACGACGACGGCAGGATTTCGTTCCCGAGCGGCAGGACGGCCGGCACGGGCGACGGCTCCGGGTCCTCGAAGGGCTCAACCGTCAAGAAGGACTCGACGCCCGCGGCAGGATCAGCGGTGCCGACAGGCTCGGTGGACCCCAGTGGCTTGTCTCGGTCGAAGTCGGGCAGCGGCAGATTGTGAATCACCGGCGGGAGTTGCTCGACGGGCGCGGGCGGCACATAGGTCAGCGCCGCCAGCGCTGAGGCTTCACTCGCCGGGCTCACGTAGCTGCCCGCAGCAGCCGTCGCTTTTGTCGCCCCAGCTGGCGCGGCGGCGCCGACGGGCTCGGGCGCGCGCCGCGTCGTCTTGGGTCGACCGTGCTTGCCGCTCACGGGCTCACCCGGTACAAGCCGCGCTTGGAGATGTACTGAACGATTCCGTCTGGCACGAGGTACCAGATCGGCTGGTTATCCCTCACTCTTTCGCGACATTCGGTGGAAGAAATTGCCAGCGCCGGAATCTCCACCAGGCTGACCGCGCCCGCGGGCAACTCATTCGGCTGCGCCAGCGGATGTCCAGGTCGAGTTACCCCCACAAAATGGGCTAAATCAGGCAACATCTCCGCATTCTGCCAGGACAAGATCTGAGCCAGCGCATCGGCACCGGTGATGAAGAAAAGCGCGGGAACAGCTCCCCGCGAAGCCGTCAGCTCGTCGCGCAGCTGGATCAGCGTGTCCTTGGTGTACGTCGGACCAGGTCGATCGATCTCGATCCGGCTCACGGAGAACCTCGGATTCGACGCAGTCGCGATCACCGTCATGAGATAGCGATCCTCGGCCGGCGACACGGCTCGATCAGCCTTCTGCCACGGCGCGCCGGCCGGGACGAAGATCACCTCATCGAGCCCGAACTTGCTCGCAACCTCACTCGCCGCAACGAGGTGCCCGTGATGGATCGGATCGAACGTGCCGCCCATCACTCCGACCCGCGGGCCGCTCGCGGGCGTTCCCCCGCTCACCCGCCGTAGCTCACGCGGGTTCTTGCGCACATTCGTTCGCGTCTGCTCAACGGAGGTGCCCGTCGCCCACCACGACGTACTTCGTCGACGTGAGCTCCGGCAATCCCATCGGACCTCGCGCGTGCAGCTTCTGCGTGGAGATGCCGATCTCGGCGCCGAATCCGAACTCGCCACCGTCGACGAACCGGGTCGACGCATTGACGAGCACGGCCGCCGCATCGACTTCGGCGATGAAGGTCCGCGCGGCAGCTTGCGATCGCGTGACGATCGCCTCGCTGTGTGCAGTGCCGTGCTTCCTGATGTGTGCGATGGCTGCATCCATAGACGGGACGACGGCTGCTGCGATGTCGAGTGAGAGGTACTCGGTGTCCCAGTCGGCATCGGTCGCGGGCACAACGGCGGAGCTCAGCGACGCGACGGCCTCGTCGCCGTGCACGGTGACACCGGCCTCACTGAGAGCAGCGAGCGCGCGCGGCAGGAATACGTCGGCGACGTCGGCGTGCACCAAGAAGGTCTCGGCGGTGTTGCATGTACTCGGCCGCGATGTCTTGGCGTTGATGAGGATGTCGATCGCCATGTCGAGATCGGCATCGGCGTCGACGTAGACGTGGCAGTTGCCGACGCCCGTCTCGATCA
>DATCFU010000005.1:0-3175 GCA_036509315.1 Acidothermaceae bacterium | reverse complement strand
ACCCGGAAACGACCCGCCGGCCGCGATGCGTTACACCGAGTGCCGCATGGCGCAACTCGCAATGCGCATGGTCGACGACATCGACGAAGAGACCGTCGACTTCACCGCGAACTACGACGGCAAGACGATGGAGCCGCTGCTGCTGCCGGCGCGCTTCCCGAACTTGTTGGTGAATGGTTCCGCCGGTATCGCAGTCGGCATGGCAACCAACATTCCGCCGCACAACCTGCGCGAGGTAGCTGCGGGTGCGCAGTGGGCACTCGAGCACCCAGGCTCGAGTCGCGAAGAACTACTCGAGGCTTTGATCGAACGCATCTCAGGTCCCGACTTCCCGACCGGTGCGCTGATCGTCGGGCGACGCGGTATCGATGAGGCGTACCGCACCGGCCGCGGCTCGATCACGATGCGAGCCGTTATCGATGTCGAAGAAGACAATCGCGGTCGGCAGTTGCTGGTCATTACGCAGCTCCCCTACCAGGTCAACCCTGACAACCTTGCGCTGCGTATCGCCGAACTGGTGAACGAAGGCAAGCTCGCTAGCATCGCCGACATCCGTGACGACTCGTCCTCGCGCACCGGTCAGCGCCTGGTCATCGTGCTGAAGCGTGACGCCGTTGCGAAGGTCGTGCTGAACAACCTCTACAAGCACACGCAGCTGCAAGACACGTTTGGGTGCAACATGGTGGCACTCGTCGATGGCGTGCCGCGCACACTTAGCCTCGACGGGTTCATTCGGCATTGGGTCGCACACCAGATCGAAGTCATCGTTCGACGCACTCGATTCCGGCTGCGAAAGGCCGAGGAGCGTGCGCACATTCTGCGCGGTCTCGCCAAGGCTCTCGACCAACTCGATGCGGTCATCGCATTGATTCGCGGTTCGTCGTCCGCAGAAGCGGCGCGCGTCGCCTTGATGGAACTGCTCGACGTCGACGAGGTGCAGGCGACTGCGATCCTCGACATGCAGTTGCGCAAGCTTGCAGCACTCGAGCGGCAGAGCATCATCGACGACCTCGCCAAGTTCGAGGCCGAGATCGCCGACCTCAACGCGATTCTCGAGAGCGAACCGAGGCAGCGCTCGATCGTGAGCGAAGAGCTCAAGGCGATCGTCGAGAAGCACGGCGACGATCGGCGCTCGCGCATCATTGCCGCCGAGGGCGAAGTCTCAATGGAAGACCTCATCGCCGAAGAAGACGTTGTTGTCACCATCAGCGGCGGCGGGTACGCCAAGCGCACCAAGACCGACCTCTACCGCGCTCAGCGTCGTGGCGGTAAGGGCATCATCGGCGCGCAGCTGCGACAAGACGACGTCGTCGAGCACTTCTTCGTCACGACGACCCATCACTGGTTGCTGTTCTTCACCGACAAAGGTCGGGTCTATCGCGCGAAGGCGTACGAGCTGCCAGAAGCCGCGCGTAGCGCCCGCGGTCAACACGTCGCGAACCTGCTGGCGTTCCAGCCCGACGAGACCATCGCGCAGGTGCTCGCGCTGCGTGACTACGAGGTGGCGCCTTATCTCGTGCTCGCGACTCGCGACGGGCTCGTGAAGAAGACCGCGTTGGGTGAGTTCGACTCCAACCGGTCCGGCGGGGTGATTGCCATCAACTTGCGTGAGGACGACGCAGTCATCGCGGCTCGACTGGTGTCAGCCGATGACGACCTACTGCTGATCAGCCGCAAGGGTCAGTCGATCCGCTTCCACGCCGACGATGAGGCGCTGCGCCCGATGGGCCGTGCAACGAGCGGGGTGATCGGCATGCGGTTCCGGCCAGGCGACGAGCTTCTCGCCATGATGGTGGCCCAGTCCGACGCCTTCGTGTTTACCGCGACTGACGGCGGGTTTGCCAAGCGGACGCCGATCGATGAATACCCCGTGCAGGGCCGCGGCGGGCAGGGCGTCCTGACCGCGCGGCTCACCGACGACCGCGGCGGTCTCGTCGGTGCCCTGATCGTCGGCACCGGCGACGAGATCTTCGCGATTACATCAGGTGGCGGTGTGATCCGTACGCGGTCCGATGAGGTACGGCCGACCTCACGTGCCACGATGGGCGTGCGGCTGATCAACCTTGCCGATGGCGACGCGGTCGTGGGTGTCAGCCGGAACGCGGAAGCATCGTCGGAGGTGGCTGACGACGGTGATGACCCGGACGTTGATGGGGTTGGCGGCGACAGTGACGAGGTTCCGATCGACGCAAATGAGATTTCTGCGGAGTCAGGTGGGCAGAATGGGGTCGACGATGAGCGGCCGGCAGACGCCGATCCGACCGATTCGCGATAGGGAGAGCCGTGACTGACGGAGACCTGGGCGGTCGGCCGGCGCGTAGCCCATACGCCCGGCCGCAGGTCGATGCGCCGGCCGAATCCCATGCCGCCCTCATCGAGACGGAGCCTGAAGAGTTTCCCGTCGCCCCGCCTGAGCCAGCCCCCGAGTTCAGCACCACGACGTCCGACCCGCGAAACGTAGCGACAGGGTGGCCGGCCGATCCTGGCGACGCTCGCGATAGCGGGGTGGCCGTGACCGGCAGTGCGGTGCCCGCCGCACTGGTTGGGGAAGGTGGAGCTTCCGCCGTCCGCCCACGACCGGTGCAGGTTTCGACTGTCCGCCGCGGGCCGCGCAAGGCCCGTTTGGTGATCAAGCACATCGACCCGTGGACCGTCATGAAGGTGAGCTTCGTCGTGTCGGTCGTCATGCTGGCTGTCTGCGTCGTCGCGGTGGCGATCGTTTATGGCGTGCTCGGCAAGATGGGCGTGTGGACTCAGATCAACACCCTGGTCAACGAGGTATCGCCCACAACGACGAGCAGCGCCCTGCATAGCCCGGTCAGTGCCGGGCGAGTTGTCGGGGTCGCTGCGGTGATCGGCGCGATCAACGTCGTCCTGCTGACTGCCCTTTCGACACTCGGCGCAGCGATCTACAACTTGATCTCCGACCTGGTCGGTGGGATCGAGGTCACGCTCACCGATCCCTGAACTGCTCCGGATGGGTCGCGCCGCAGGTAGTGGGGTACCTCGCCCGTGTACTAGTGGGGTACCCGCACGTGTAGTGGGGTACCCTCGGCGAGGCACGTTGCCGGGGCCTGTAGCTCAGTTGGTTAGAGCGCATCCCTGATAAGGATGAGGCCGGAGGTTCAAGTCCTCCCAGGCCCACCCCCCGCCGTCGAGTCGAGGTGACAACAGT
>DATCFU010000004.1:0-29679 GCA_036509315.1 Acidothermaceae bacterium | reverse complement strand
TCAGGGCCAAAAATGTGGGGTGTGGGGGATCGCGAACGCTTGCACAACAGATTCGAGCGGGACCCATCAGAAGCGCTCACAGCAAACCGCTCGCTCGGACCGCTGTCAAGCATCGCGAAGGTTGCGATTCGATCTCGCAGTCACCTCCGTACTTCGGGGCCAAATCGACTCACCATTGCTGCGAGAGCGTGACTTCAGCGAGACATCGAGGTTCTGTAGCCAGTGGGTCGGCGCTGTACGCGGAGCCGGAGGAGTGCCGGGCGATGGCGAGTGGCAATGACGGTGGCGCGCTGAATCTTGTGTGAACGTGGCGCGTTCTGTGTAGGCTGGCGCAGCTATGACGACCTCTGGCAGCGACCGCCGCTGGCCCCGCGTCCCAGGTATCGCCTTTGGTGGCGATTACAACCCAGAGCAATGGCCTGAGGACATCTGGCCAGAAGATATCGCACTCATGGGCGAAGCGGGCGTATCGATGGTGACGGTCGGCGTCTTCTCGTGGGCCCTGCTGGAGCCTGCGCAGGGGAACTA
Source organism: Acidothermaceae bacterium (assembly GCA_036509315.1). Lineage (GTDB taxonomy): Bacteria > Actinomycetota > Actinomycetes > Acidothermales > Acidothermaceae > PALSA-607. Next base: position 29,151 of record DATCFU010000004.1, on the reverse strand, counting down.
CGACTTCGGCTGGCTCGATCGAGTGATGGACTTGCTCGCTGCGGCTGACATCGGCGTCGATCTCGCGACGGCGACGGCGTCACCTCCCCCGTGGTTCTCACACCGCTACCCCGAGAGCCTGCCCGTCACCCGCGAGGGTCACCGGGTCTGGCAAGGCGGCCGGCAGGCGTACTGCCCGAGTTCGACCGCGTACCGCGCCGCGTCAACCGCACTGGCCGGCGCGCTGGCGAACCGCTACGCAACCCATCCCGCCTTGGCGATGTGGCACGTGAACAACGAGTACGGGTGCCACACCGCCGAATGCTTCTGCGACGTCAGCGCCGACGCATTCCGTCGGTGGCTGCGCGAGCGTTACGGCGACCTCGATCAACTGAACGAGGCCTGGGGTACCGCGTTTTGGAGCCAGCACTACTACGATTGGAACGAAGTTATTCCTCCCCGGCTGACGCCAACCTGGGGTAACCCGACGCAGAACCTCGACTGGAAGCGATTCTGCAGCGACGAGCTGCTCGCCTGCTTCATCGCCGAGCGCGACGTGCTACGCGCGATCACCCCAGACCTCCCGATCACGACCAACTTCATGGGGGCATTCAAGCCAGTCGACTATTTCAGCTGGGCGCCGCACGAGGACATCGTTTCCGACGACCACTACATCCTGGGTGCCGACCCCGCGAACCATGTGCGGCTTTCAATGTCTGCGGATCTGATGCGCTCGGTTGGCGGCGGCAACCCGTGGATCTTGATGGAACAGTCGACCAGTGCCGTGAACTGGCAACCGCGCAACCTCGCGAAATTGCCTGGTCAGCTGAAGCGCAACAGCCTGCAACACGTCGCCCGAGGTGCCGACGCGGTCTGCTTCTTCCAGTGGCGAGCGTCGCGAGCGGGTGCGGAGAAGTTCCACTCGGGGATGCTTCCGCACGCCGGAACCGACACCCGAGTCTGGCGCGAGGTCAAGGCTTTAGGCGCGGACCTCAAGAGCCTCGCCGAGGTCGCTGGCAGCCGAGTAGAGAGCGACGTCGCGATCGTCTGGGACTGGTCGGCATGGTGGGCTGTCGAACTCGACTCGCACCCGTCAATCGACGTCCGGTATCTCGAGCTTGTCCGCGCAACCTACGAAGCGTTCTGGCACCTCGACGTCACCGTCGACTTCGTGCGCCCTGACGCCGACCTCTCCGCCTACAAGGTCGTCGCGATCCCGAGCCTGTACCTCGTAAGCGACAGCGCGGCAGCGAACCTGACCCGCTACGTCGAAGCGGGCGGCCATCTCGTGTGCAACTTCTTCAGTGGCATCGTCGACCCGAACGACGCGGTACGGCTCGGGGGTTACCCGGGCGCCTTCCGGCAGCTACTCGGCGTCCGGGTTGAAGAGTTCTATCCGCTGTTGGAGCAGCAGACCGTCACTCTGGCGGACGGCGGGAGCGGCCGGGTCTGGACAGAAATGCTGACGCCCGTAGGGGCGCAGGTCGTCACAACGTACGTCGACGGCCCACTGGCCGGTTGGCCTGCGGTCACCCGCCGCGACGTCGGCACGGGCGTCGCGCACTACGTCACGACGTTTTTGGACGCGCCCTCGACCCAGCGGTTGCTGCACGGAATCTGCCACGCGGCGGGAGTCGCGACGCGGAACCACAAAACCGAGTCTGGGGCTCCTACCATGAACGTCGGCAGCATCGAGGCTGCTGGCGTCGAGACCATCCGCCGGCGAGGCGACGGCGCGAGCTACCTGTTTGTCATCAATCACACCGATCGGGAGGTAGACGTGCCCGCCACCGGAATCGAGTTGCTCAGCGGCGCGCCCGCGACCGATTCCGTGCACATCGCCGCGGGTGGCGTAGCCGTCGTGCGAGAAGCAGCTCCTGCTGTGGCCGGGTGAGCGCGGTGCTCGCCAAGCAACGGCAGTCGATGATCCTGGAGCACGTCAGGCGCTCGGGTGGGGTGCGCGTCAGCGAGCTGACCGAACTCCTCGGGGTTTCAGACATGACGGTGCGACGCGACCTCGACGTATTGGCGCGGCACAACCTGATCGAGAAAGTGCACGGCGGCGCGACCGTCGCCTCGGCTCCGAGCATGGACGAGCCCGGGTTCGTCGCCAAGTCGTCCCGCGAGCTGTCCGAGAAGGAAGCCATCGCGGCGGCGGCTGCGAGATTGGTCCGCCCCGGTACCGCGATTGCACTGTCCGGTGGCACGACGACATTCGCGCTCGCCCAACGCATCACCCACGTCCGTGACCTCACGATCGTGACCAACTCGATCCGGGTCATCGATGTGCTGCAGCAGGCGCCAGGCGCGCCGACGGTGATCCTCACCGGTGGGATCCGCACGCCGTCCGACGCGCTGGTCGGCCCGGTCGCCGACCTGGCGATCCGATCGCTGCACTTCGACATCTTTTTCCTGGGCTGTCACGGCATGGATCCGCACGCCGGGCTGACCACTCCTAACCTCGCCGAGTCGGAGACCAACCGGGCGTTCATCCGCGGGGCACGTCAGGTCGTGCTGCTGGCCGACCACACGAAGTGGGGCACGGTGGGCTTGAGTTCGTTCGCCGATCTCGACGAGGCCGACGTGCTGATCACCGATCCGGGCTTGTCAGATGATGCGCGCACCACGGCCTCGGAGCACATCGACCGCGTCATCGTGGCCGGCACCGGGCCCGACAGCGAAGCCACCGGACTCGCCGCCGTCCGCCAGATCTAGGTTCGCCAGATCTAGCGCAAGCGGGCGCCCCAGCGCGTGGTGACGGACTCCCCCGGCTCGAGGCGTTGCAGGCCCCAACCGGTCTGGAATGCGTTGGGCGCTGCGGTCATCGGCTCAACCGCGAGGCTGCGACGGCGCAGCGGGGCTGGCAGGTCCTCGCCCGTGTAGACCTGCCAGAAGCCGAAGTTGGTATCGGCCCACACCTCGACGGTGCGACCGTCAGGGCCAGTGACGGACACCTTCGACTGCCCTGCGAGGTCGGTGGTGACGTCGGTGAATCCGGTGTCCAGGACCCGGCTCGCGAGTTGTTGGCCCCCTCGGAAGTCATAGGCGGTGCCCTCGACGGGCTCGTGGCCCACTGGTATCAATCGGTCATCGACGAGAAGCCTGCGCGACACGTCCATGCGCAGCGTGCAGTCGTCGATTGTTGCGCCAGGCCCCGCCGACACGTAGGGGTGAAAGCCGAGTGCGTAAGGACATGCCCGGTCACCGTCGTTGGTTGAGGTCGTTGTGACGGCGAGGCCGTCATCGCCCAGCTCGTAGCTCACCATCGATTCGAGCTGGAACGGATAACCAGGGCGGGGCATGAGCCGGCAACTCAACGTGACGCACGTGGGCGCGTGCTCGACCAGCGTCCACGGCAACCATGCGGCAAGGCCATGCAGGGCGTTGTGGTGGCTCGGCTCGGTGAGGGCGACCTGCTGTGGCTCGCCGTCGAACTGATAGCTACCGTCGCGCAGCCGGTTCGGCCAGGGCAGCAGCACGGAGCCGTGGTATGCCCACGACACGGCGTGCTCGGGATAGGACTGGAAGATCTCTCGGTCGCCGTCGGCGTATTCGCGCACCGCGGCGCCTACCTCGACGACGGTCACCCGCTGGCTGCCATGAGTAATGCGATGCTGAACGCCGCTGGGCACCACGCGCTCAGGGTACACAGCGGCACCCCAGGCGCCCGACGCCATCGATCATCCGCACATCCTCCGCAATCATCAGAGCCAAACGAGTCCGAACAACCTGCGCTATCGTTCTTGTTGACTTCAACAGGTTTCCTGTGCCAGCCTCGGGCCGACCTTGGCTCGTCGCCCAGTCCGATCGCGAAAGGCAGGCAGCTGGTGGTTGCGGAGGCACGGGACGCAGCCCGGTGAATGCACGGCCCGGTCACGGCTCCGCCGCCGGCGCCGCAGGCAGCGGCGCTCACAAGACAAACACCGTGTTGGCCGACGGCCGTGAGTTGATCTACTTCGACGAGCCGGCCAACCACGCCGACCGCACGAAGATCGTCGACCGCCGGGTACTACCCACCTCGCATCCCTCATCGACGCTGCGACTCGACCGAATCCTCGACGAATGGGTGGCGATAGCCGGTCATCGGCAGACTCGCACCTACCTGCCGCCCGACAGTGAGTGCCCGTTGTGCCCGTCGAACTCGACACACTTGTCCGAGATCCCGGCAACCGACTACGACGTCGTGGTGTTCGAGAATCGGTTCCCGTCGTTCTCGCTGGGGTCGTGGGTCATCGACGAGGTCGATAACAGCGGGGCCAACAACGACGACGGCCTGTTCACGACCGAGCCGGGGTTCGGTCGCTGTGAGGTTGTCTGCTTCACCTCAGACCACGACGCCGCCTTCTCCTCGCTGACGCCGGCCCGCGTCCGCACGGTCATCGACGCATGGGTCGACCGCACCGAAGAGCTTTCGCGGAACCCGAAGATAGAGCAGGTCTTCTGCTTCGAGAACCGCGGCGAAGAAATCGGCGTCACCCTCAGCCACCCGCACGGGCAGATCTATGGCTACCCGTACATCACCCCCCGCACGAAGCAGATGCTGGCCAGTGCGCGCACCCATGCCGACGCCACCGGACGCAACCTGTTCGCCGACGTCGTCACCGCGGAGACGCAGTCCGGCGAGCGCGTCGTCGTGCAGTCCTCGTGCTGGACAGCCTTCGTTCCGTTCGCAGCGCGGTGGCCACTCGAAGTCCATCTCTACCCGAACCGCCAGGTGCCCGATCTGCCCTCACTCACCGAAGAAGAACGTGCCGACCTGAGCCGCGTCTACCTCGAGGTGTTGCGGCGCATGGAGGCCGTCTACGACGACTCGTTGCCCTACATCGCCGCCTGGCACCAGGCGCCGGTCAGGGTCGACCGTGACCTCGCGTATCTTCACCTCGAGGTGTTCTCGATCAGGAGAGCCCCGGGGAAGCTGAAGTACCTCGCGGGCTCGGAGTCGGCCATGGGGGCCTTCGTGAACGATGTACTGCCCGAAGAGGCGGCCAAACTGCTGCGCTCCGTCACACCGGACATCGCAGACCTCATAGCGGACGCCGAGGAGTACGGCGCCGCCCAGTACGGCCAGCTTCCGTGAAGCTGCTCGTCACCGGCGGCGCAGGCTACATCGGAAGCGTCGTCAGCAGGCTGCTGCTCGATGAAGGGCACGACGTCACTGTTCTCGACGACCTCTCGACCGGGCACGCCGACGCGGTTGCTGACAGAGCCGAGTTTGTGCAGACCGACCTCAGTCACGCTCATGACGTGCTGGCACGCGCCCGATACGACGGCGTGCTCCACTTCGCGGCGAAGTCGCTTGTCGGCGAGTCGATGGTCGAACCGTCGCGCTATTGGCACAACAACGTGGGCGGTAGCCGTGACCTCCTCGACGCAGTGACTGCACACGGCGTCCCGCGATTCGTCTTTTCTTCTACCGCAGCGGTTTACGGCGAGCCCGACGAGATCCCGATCCGTGAGACCGCACGCACCCGGCCGACGAACGCCTACGGCGCAACGAAGCTGGCTGTCGATCTCATGATCCGCGACGAAGCAGTGGCACACGGGCTCGGCGCTGTCAGCTTGCGATACTTCAACGTCGCCGGAGCAGCGCGCGGCGCGGGCGAACGACACGCGACCGAGACACACCTGATTCCGATCGCACTCGACGTCGCCGATGGCCTGCGCCCTGCACTCGACGTGTACGGCACCGATTGGCCAACTCCCGACGGCACCTGCATTCGCGACTACGTCCACGTCGAAGATCTCGCCAGGGCACACATGCTCGCGCTCCACGCCGCACGCGAGGGCACCCACCTGGTCTGCAACCTCGGTAACGGCGGTGGGTTCTCAGTTCGCGAAGTCGTTGAGACGGTGCAGGCCGTGACCGGTCGCGATGTACCGATACGCGAGACGGCACGCCGAGCCGGCGATCCTGCGCAGCTTGTCGCGTCGCACGACCTCGCCTCTGCCCAGCTCGGCTGGACGCCGACCGCCGACCTTGACCAGATCGTCTCCGACGCCTGGAATTTCCACCTCAGCATCAAGAAGACGGCCCGGTCATGACCGCTGCCGATCTCTTCACGAAGACCTTTGGCCGCCCGCCGACCGGCGTGTGGTCGGCACCCGGTCGGGTCAACCTCATGGGCGAACACACCGACTACAACGGCGGCTACGTCCTCCCTTTCGCGATCAACCTACGCACACATGCGGCTGTTGCCCGTCGCGATGACGACCGCGTCTCCGTGCAGTCGCTCCAGCGGCCCGGCGAGCGAATTGAGTTCGCCATCGACGAACTCAACACCGATCACGGCGACGGGTGGGCTAGTTACGCGTTCGGTGTGGTGTGGGCGTTGCGAGGAGCCGGACACCGCATAGGCGGTCTCGACATCGTGCTCGACGGTCAGGTACCGAGCGGTGCGGGCTTATCGTCGTCCGCTGCGATTGAATGTGCAGTCGGGCTTGCTGCCGCGGAGCTCTACGACATCGACATTCCCCGCGCTGAATTGGCGCGGATCGCGCAGTACGCAGAGAACAACTTCGTCGGCGTTCCTTGTGGCCTCATGGACCAGATGGCTGCCTGCGTGTGCGAAGCCGATCACGCACTCTTCTTCGACGTGCGCGACGACGTCAGGGAACAAGAGCCGTTCGCTCCGCACAATGAAGGGCTCGCCGTGTTGGTGATCGACACCAGGGCCCACCACGCCCACGCCGGCGGCGGATACGCGGGGCGCCGCAAGGCGTGCGAGGAGGCAGCGCGGCAGCTTGGGGTGCCGTACTTGCGCGACATTCCTGGCCCGGCACTCGAGTCGGCACTCGCCCAACTCGACGACGATGTCCTGCGGCGGCGCGCGCGGCACATCATCACCGAGAACGACCGCGTGCTGACCATGGTCGACCTCCTGGCCAGCGGCGCATTACGTGAGGTCGGGCCGATCCTCACCCAATCCCACCGGTCGATGCGCGACGACTTCGAGATCAGCGTGGCTGAGCTCGACACTGCGGTCGACGCGTCCCTTGACGCCGGCGCGCTCGGCGCGCGGATGACTGGCGGCGGCTTCGGTGGGAGCGCAATTGCGCTCATCCACGCGGCCAGCCTCGATGAGGTCAGCCGCGCCGTCGAGGCGGCTTTCGACCGTAACGGCTTCGCGGCACCGCAGATCTGGTCGCCGCATGCATCCGCCGGAGCAAGCCGCGACGCCTGACTCCCCCCTCGTCGGTTAGGGTTCCGCCCAGGGATCGTCGGCGTTCTCGGTGATCCGCGTACCGGAACGGACGTAGCCGAGTTCAGGCCGATTTCCAGGGGGAGCACGCGATGCGAGTGGTCGGTGCGTTCGCGGCGACGCTTGCGGCGCTGGCTTCCGTGGCGATCGGGCTTCCCGGCACGCCTGGATCGCTCTTGGCCGCAGAACAGTCCGCTGCGGCGCCAGCGGCCGCGCCCGCCCCAACGCCTTCACCCACGACCGGGCAAGGCACCCTGACCCGGGTCGCAGGCGCGGATCGCATCGCTACGTCGGTTCGAATCTCTGAGATTGGCTTTCCGAACAAACTTTCGGCGACCGCGGTCGTGCTCGCACGCGCCGACGACTTCGCCGACGAGCTTGCGGGCGGCCCGCTTGCTGCCCGCTTCCAGGGACCGTTACTGCTCACACCGACCTCGGGACTTACCGATGCAGTGCGCCTGGAAATACAGCGCGTGCTTGCAGCCGGCCACACGGTCTACTTACTCGGCGGAACAGACGCCATCTCCGCGAATGTCGACACCAACCTGCAGGCCCTCGGCTATAACCCGGTGCGGGTCGATGGCACCGACCGTTACGACACCGCCGTCAAGATTGCGAACATCCTCGGCGACCCGCCGACCGTGTTCGAGGTTGACGGCACGAACTTTCCTGACGGTCTGTCCGCTGGTCCGGCGGCCGCGCTCAGCCACGGGGTGATCCTGCTGACGGCTGGTCACGTCCAAGCCCCCGAGACCGCGCAATATCTCGGGACCCACCCCACCGACGTCCGCTACGCGATTGGTGGACCGGCCGCTGCGGCCGACCCGACCGCGCAGCCCTTGGTGGGTGCCGACCGGTATGCGACATCGATCCTCGTCGCGAACCAGCTGTTCGCATCGCCGTCGATCGTGGCGATCGCGAGCGGCGTCGCCTTCCCCGACGCGCTGTCTGGTGGCGCGCTGGCGGGTATCGACGGCGCCCCGATGCTCCTGGTCCCTAGCAACGTGCCGCTGCCGGCTTCGATGCAGAGCTACTTCGACAAGTACTCCAACACGGTGCAGTCGGCCTGGCTATTCGGCGGCACGACGGCGGTCAGCACGCCGGTCGCGAATGCCATCGCTCAGGCCCTAGTCCTGGTGCCGTCCGCGTCCTAGCGGCGGGCTCGGCGCACGGCCATGATCGCGGCCAATGCGAGGAGTGCCGCCATCCCGCCGGCCGCGGGCTTGGGCACGCGCTTCACGACCGGCGCGATCTGCGCGAATCGCGCCTGTGCTGCACCCGACCCGTTCGACGCGGGCTGGGGCGAATCGGCCGCAGCTGGTGTGGCACCAGTCTCTGGAGAGAGGTGCAGCTTCACCCGAGCGCCGTCGATCACAGTGGTAACGCCGTCGCGCATTGCGTCGACCCCGCGCTTGGCGACGCGCTTCGGGTCGAGGCGGCCGGCGATCGTGTCGACCGTGTTCGCGAGCTCCTCGCGGGTGCGTTCGATCGACCGCAGCAGCTCTTCGGGATCACTGGCCACAGTTGATGCTCCTCGAAAGTCGAACGATCTGGTCGGCGGGGGCTAGTTTCGCAGGTCGATGGCGACTTTGACATCGTCGTCATTGCGGGCGAGTGCGTCAGCAAAGTTCGTCAGCGGGACCTTACGGCTCACGAGGCGTGCAAGCCAGCCGAGGTCGGCCTTCGCCAGCGCCTCGGCGGCCTGCTCGTAGTGGCGACGCGCCGCGTTCACGCTGCCGAAGAGCACGATGTTCTCGAGCACGATCTGCTTGTTAATCACGTTCACACCGATCGGCACCTCGCGGTTGCCCCCAGCGATTCCGGCGAGGCAGATGACGGCGTCCTTGGCGACGACGTTAATCAACTCGAACACCAGCGGGCCGTACCCGGTGCACTCGATGACGATGTCCGGACTGATCCCAACGGCCGACACATCGCCGCTGTGATACGTCGCCCCGAGGTCGCGGACAATCGCCGGCTTCGGACCAGAATCGATCCGATCGAGGACATGAACCTCATAACCACGCTGGACGCCGAGCAGTGCCGCCAGGAGTCCGATCGGTCCCGCCCCCGTGATGAGGGCGACCTTTCGTTGGAAGGGGGCCCGTGAGGCGATCTTCTCGCTTTGCTCCCACGCCTTCGACACCACCGACGTCGGCTCCATCAACACGCCGCAGTCGCCGAGCCGCGGATCGAGTTTGACGGCGAACTCGGGCTCGACGCGCCATTGACTCGCGGCGTACCCGTTGCGCTCCTTGATGCCCCGCTCGGTGTAGTTGCCGTTGCGGCAGAAGTCCCAGTGGCCCATGCCGCACGGCTCGCAGGGCAGTGGGTCTGGCCGCCGCACGATGCCAGCGACCAGGTCGCCGGCCGCAAAGTCACTCCCTGCGGGCGCATCGATCACTCGCCCGAGGGATTCATGGCCGATGACGAGACGGTCCTGGCCGGGCGGCACCCAGCCGTAACCCTCTTGGATGATCTCGATATCCGTTCCGCACACACCGATGAGCAGGCCCTGCACGAGAAGCGCGCCCTCTTCGAGCGTCGGATCGGCGTGGTCTGTGACAGCGGCCGTCTCGGGTTTGCCCGGCACCACCGACAGTGCTCTGACGCTCACGCTGCCTCCCCGCCAATCGACGTCCGCCCTCGGCTGGCGAAACTCCCGCGCCCATCATGTCCCAGCCCGAGCTCGACGCTCGAGGTGGCCGTCGGGCTTCCGTCACCGACGGACCGGTAGCGTTCTGCGCATGAGCTCACAGGTTCAACTGAAGGCTGGCGACCCGGCACCGGGTTTCACCTTGCCGGACGCTGATGGGAAGCCTGTCTCGTTGAAAGACTTTCGTGGCCGCCGCGTCATCGTGTACTTCTACCCGGCTGCGATGACGACTGGCTGCACTAAGCAGGCGTGCGACTTTCGCGACAGCCTCGCTCAGCTGAACGGCGCGGGCCTTACCGTCATCGGAATCTCGCCCGACCCGGTCGCGAAGCTCGCACGGTTTCGCGATGAGCAAGAGCTCACATTCCCGCTACTGTCGGACGTCGACCGGGCAGTGCTTGGCGAGTACGGCGCGTACGGCGAGAAGAACCTCTATGGCAAGACGGTTGTCGGTGTCATCCGTTCGACGTTCGTCATCGACGCCGATGGGCGGGTGGAGCTCGCCCAGTACAACGTGAAGGCGACGGGTCACGTAGCAAAGTTGCGCAGAGAACTCGAGGTTTAGTTCCAGGGGCCGTAGCCCAATGGCAGAGGCACGCGGTTTAGGTCCGCGCCAGTGCGAGTTCGACTCTCGCCGGCCCTACTTGTTCAAGTCCTCGCATTTCGCTGGCTCCACCCTTACTGGCGCGTGGGGCCTCGGGCCTACGCGCGGGACCCCGGGCTGAGTTGACTGGTGCCGACGCCGACAGGGCCGCCCGAGATCGTGTGCCAGGTCCACCTCAACAGCGGCGGCAGCGCGGCACGCCAGGCAGGCGGTGTGTGCTTGCCGCCGGGTAGCACCACGTACTCAATGGGCTCCCGAGTTGTCACGATCTCCCGAAAATCCTGCGCCGCAACAGTGTCGACGGCGTTCCCAGAACCAGACATGATCCAGAACCTCGGCAGGCTCGACTGCGCGCCGGTGACCAACGTCGACGGATCGTTGTCTGTGATCGCCGTTGAGCCCGCTCCGAAAACCTTGTTCATCACGGCGAGGTCGGAATACGCGGAGTAGAAGCCATCCATCGAGACCACCGCGCCGTACTCTCCGCGATGCCGCAACGCGAGGTTCGCGGCGCAGAACCCGCCGTCGGAGAGTCCTCCGATCGCCCAGTGTGGCCCCTGCGGCAATGCCCGGAAGTCACGGACGACATCAGCGGGGACGTCGGCACTGAGGAAGGTGTCATCGAGCTGCCCGTGTGGTGCATCGAGGCAATCCTGACCGTGCGAGCCATCGAACGTTGATGGCATCACGACGATCATCGGCCCGATCTGGCCGGCGTCGATCGCAGCATCCATGAGTTGGGGAACGTGCAGCCCATAGATCCAGCCCGCCGAGTTGCCAGGGTCGCCGTGCAGGAGTTCGACGACAGGAAAGGACGCGTTCTTGTAAGCAGGCTCGAAATATTGCGGTGGGAGGTAGACGTAGCCCTTACGAGTGATGCCGCTGCGCGCGCCCGGCAACGCAAGTTGCAGAACGCGCCCTCTCCCCGTTGTGGGATGCGCAGCAAGCGCGATCGGGGAGATGCCGATGCTGGCCGCCACAGTAGGCCGCCGCGGCGACGCCGACAATGGAGGGGGAGGGGGAGGGGGAGGGGGAGCCGAGAATGCCTGCGGCTCGTCAGGCGTGCGGACCCGCCCGTGCCTCGAGATCGAGCGAGCGCGCACCGCGACTGACGTTGGGGCGAGCGATCCCACCGCCTGGTTGGAACCGACAACGCCGCTGCCGTATCCGACGCCGCTGCTGTATTGGACAACGCCGCTGCCGCTCGCGTTCGCGACGAGCGATCCCCACGTCGTGAAGTATGCGTAGTACTGATTGACGAGCGACGCGCCGAATACGCTCGCCACTGCAAAGGCGACCACACCGGCGCCGGCCTTGACTGCTATGTGTTGCGATCGCGTCAACCAGTAAAGCAACCCGGCGAACCCTGCAATGAGAACGCCAAGAAACGCCCAGCTGGTTGGCCCGAACAACTCCGAACTCCCTTACGTAGGCGGGCGCATTCTGGACCCGCACTGTAAGGACGAGCGAGCGGCCGGATTCGTTGCACCTACGACGGGACGTCGGAACCGCGCCATGCGGTGAACAACCGGGCGTAGTGCCCGTCGGCCTCGACAAGGTCGGCGTGCGGACCGAGTTCGACGAGGTTGCCGTCCTCAATCACCGCAACGCGGTCGGCCCGTTCCGCGGTCGTGAGGCGGTGCGCCACGGTGATCGTCGTGCGACCGATCGTCAGTGCAGCCAGCGCGCGTTCGAGTGCGATCTCGGTACCCGGGTCGATGCTCGACGTTGCCTCGTCCATGACGAGTACGGCCGGGTCGGTCAACGCTGCGCGTGCCAGCGACACCAACTGTCGCTCGCCGGCCGACAGATGTGTGCCGCGCTCACCCACGTCAGTGTTCAACCCGTCAGGTAATTCATCGAACCGCACGTCGAGCCCGAGCTCCTCGAGTACCGCGCGCGCCTCATCTTCTTTCGCGCCAGCACGGCCGATCAGAATGTTGTCGAGCACCGAGCCGCGAAAGAGAAAGCCCTCCTGCGGCACGACGACAATCCGCTCCCGCAGATGAGCGAGGCTAGCCTCTCGAAGGTCGACGCCGCCGAGTTGTACCGAACCCGCACTCGGGTCATAGAGCCGCCCGATGAGCTTCGCAAGCGTCGACTTTCCGGCGCCGGTCGGGCCTACGAGCACCAAGTGCTCGCCCTGACGAACATCAAGGTCGATGCCGGTCAGCACCGATCGCGACCCCGCATCCTCGCCGTCCCATAGACCGTCGTAGTCAACGGTGCCGTCCTCACCCCCGTGGCCGTAAGCGAAGCTCACGTGCCGCAGCTCAAGGCGACCGCGGGCCGGCAACCGCACCGGTTCTGCGGGATCGACCATCGACGGCTCGGTGTCGAGCAGCGCGACCACTGTGCTGAGGGCTGCCCCGGACGACTGCAAGAGGTCGAACAACTGGCTCAGTGCCTGAATCGACGCGAAGAGGTTCGCGATGTACAAGACGAATGCGGCGACCGCGCCGACTGACACGAGGTGCTGGCTGTACAGCACGCCGCCCAAGACCAGCACCACAACAGTGGCAAGAACACCCGAGCCTTCGACCTTGGGGAAGAAGACGGCACCCAAGCGCACCGTTGTCATTTCCGCGTCGAGCTGCCTCTCGTTGTGCTGGTCGAAGTCAGCGGCGACTGCACCCTGGCGACGAAACGCCTGCACGACGCGAACACCAGCGAGGCCCTCATCGATGGCGGCAAGTGAGCGACCGATGCGAGTGCGCACGTCGGTGTACGCACGCGTCGACGTCGTTTTGTAGTGAGCTGCCGCGACCAACACCGGAACGAGGCAGACCGTGGTGGCGAGGAACAGCAAGGGCGAGGTGATGAGCAGTACGACGATCGAGAAGAAGAACAATCCAAGGCTCATGGCAAATGAGCCTAGGCCGTTCTGAACGAGCGTCTCCAGCACATCGATATCTGCCGTCATGCGCGAGAGCAACTGACCGGAACTCTCCGCATCGAAGAACGCGAGCGGCTGGCCAAGCAGGTGATTGAACACGCGCTTGCGAAGATCGTTCAGAACAAACTCACCGGTCGAGGAGAGGAGCCAGGTTTGCGATGAGGTGAGGAAATACGAGGCGACGGCCGCAACCAGGTAGCACGCACCCGCGATATTCACGACGCGCATCGAGTGATGGTTGACGAGTCCGTTGTTAATGGCGTATTCGACCAGTGCAGGCCCTGCGAGCGTCGCCGCCAGCGCGAATACCAACACCACGAGGGCCGCGATCGACCTTCGACGATACGGGCGCAGCATCGCGAGCGATACGCGCACGAGGTGCTGGTTCGGCCGTGCGTTTGCGGGCCGGACTCTTCTCAGCCGCATTGACCGAACCCCGTCACATCGTCGTCCGTGTCGTCGACGATTCCGAGCACCTGCCGGTAGCGAGCAGACGTCGCCACCAACTCATCATGTGTGCCGGTCGCCGCGACCCGACCGTGGTCGATCAGCACCACGCGATCGGCCATCGCGATCGTGGCTGCCCGATGGGAGATGAGGACGATCGTCTGGTCGTGAGACAGACCCTCAAGGCCCGCGATGATCTCGCGCTCCTTCTCGGCGTCGACCGCCGAGGTCGCGTCGTCAAGCACGAGTACGCGCGGGTCAGCGAGGATGCCACGGGCCAGCGCTACGCGTTGACGCTGGCCGCCCGATAGCGACAGACCGCGCTCGCCGACGACGCTGTCGTAGGCGAGCGGCAGTTCGGAGACGAAGTCGTCAGCCTGCGCCACCTGCGCCGCACGCTTGAGTTCCGCGTCGGTGGCCTCAGGAGAACCCACCCGCAGGTTGGCCGCGATGCTGTCGTCGAAGAGGAAGTTGTCCTCGAACACAACCCCCACTGCGGCGCGCACGGTGTCGGTCGAGAGCTCGCGAAGGTCGACTCCCTCTAACCGCACGGCACCCGAGCTCGGGTCGTAGAGACGAGCGAGCAGCGCAGCAACTGTCGTCTTGCCGCATCCCGTCGGCCCGACCAGCGCGACGACCTCACCGCTGGTGATCTCGAGGTTGAACCCATCGAGTACGAGTTCGTCGCTGCTCGGGTACCCGAACGTAATGTCCTCGAACGAGACCCGGCCCACGTGCGGGCCGCGCGCGAGCGGCACCGGATTCGCCGGCTCAACGATCGTCACGCGGTGACTCATCACCGTCTCCAGCCGGCGTGCCGACACAAGTGCGCGCTGTACCTGGACGACGAACCAGCCGATCGCCTGGAGCGGTCCGGTCACGACGGCGAGGTAGGTGTTGAACGCGAGCAGCATGCCGACGGTGAGTTCGTGGTGCAGCACGAGGTAGCCCCCGTACCAGTTCACCGCGACGAGCTCGAACATCGGCATGACGTTGAGCAGCGGGTTGTAGCGACAACGCATCCGCACGATCTCGATCGAGCGAGCCCGCACGGCGTCGGCCTGGCGGCCGAGCCGGCGCTCGAGGATCGACTCGGCGCCGAAGCCCTTGACCGCGCGGATACCGCTCAGGGCCTCTTCGACGACGCCGGCGAGGTCGCCGCGTTCGCGCTGTAACTCTCCCAGGATCGGGCGAACCCGTGTCGAGTATCGAAGGGATGTGTAGGCGACAATTGGCAAGCCGGCCACCGCGACGAGGCCGAGAAGCGGGTTGATGACGACAAGGACGACGGCAACCGCGACGATCGTGAGGGTATTCGCGATCCAGATCGGTGACGACGACACGAGCGCCTGGATCTGGAAGAGGTCACTCGTGACTCGCGAGAGCAGCTGACCCCGGTTCACTCGATCGTGATAGCCGACGTCGAACCCGAGGAGGCGGGTGAAGAAACTTCGCCGCAACTCTGCCTCGACCGTGCGCGAGGAGACGCCGTTGAAGTAGCGCCGCAGACCCGAGGTGACGGCTTGCACGACGCCGAGGACGGCGATGATCCCGCCGAGGATCCCCAGGGTGCGCCAGTGATGACCGATGAGCCCACTGTCGACGGCGCGGCCGCCGAGTTCGGGGATGGTGACGATGGCGGCGGTGCAGATGAGAGCCGCAGCGACCGAAGTGCCCTCGGCCCGCCAATGGCCGCGCATCGCCTGGAGCAAAAACCTGGCGCCCCCGCGGGCACCCGTATCAGCGTCTGTCGCTTGCTCCGAACCGTGTGCTTGTGGCTGTGGCTGTGCATTTGTTTGCAAAACAGTGGTCAAGACCGTCGGGGCGCCACCATCACGGTGAACGGGTGTCCCCGGTGCACCCCCTCGAGAATCCAGCATTGGTCAGGCGGTCGTCCCATTTTCGGACCAGCCGCCCGAAAGCGAGGCCAGCGCGGCCCTAAATCGCGGTGATCTCGGGGGCCGCCGCTGCACCTACCCTTGGAAACCATGGAGGCCGTCGCAGGCACCGACCGCAATGGTGTCGGCACGTCGCGCAACACCTACCTCGATCTGATCCGGGTCGTCGCAATCGCCGCGGTGGTCGTCGGGCACTGGATCGCCACCGGCATCACCTACAAGCACGGCCAACTCGACGGCGTCGACGTGCTCGGTGTCTCGCCATGGACCTCGTGGCTCACCCTCATCTTCCAGGTCGTGCCGCTCTTCTTCCTGGTCGGCGGATACTCCAATGCCCTTTCGTGGACGAGGTACCAAGCGACCGGTGGCTCCGCGTTCGGCTGGACACGGCGGCGGGCGAGGCGCCTGCTGGTGCCGACGGCCGGCTATGTCGCGGCGATCTCGCTCGCCGTGGTTGTGTGCACGGCGGCTGGTGCCAATCGGGACGATCTCGAACGGGCGGGGTGGGCGCTGTCACTGCACCTCTGGTTCCTCGCTCCCTACTTGCTGCTCCTGTTGCTGACGCCCGCCCTTCTCGCGTTGCACCGCCGCTTCGGGATCGCCGTGCCAGCCGTGATGGCGGTCACGGCGGTGCTGATCGATGTCGCCGTGATCGAAGGGCACTGGCACTTCGTGGGTTGGGCCAACTACCTGCTGGTGTGGGGGACGTTCCATCAGCTTGGATTCGCGTGGCACGAGGGATTTCTAGCCGGACGACGGGGGCGAGCGGCGGTGCTAGCAATCGCCGCGTTGTTCGCATTGGTGGCACTGATCTGGTGGGGGCCATATCCGGTCAGCATGGTCGGTGTGCCGGGTGCCCGCATCCAGAACGCCTCACCACCGTCGGCTGCGCTGCTTGCGTTCGGATTAGCGCAAATCGGGATCGTGCTGCTCGCCTCGCCGTCCGTCTCTGTATGGCTTGCGCAGCCGGCTCGCGGTCGGCTTCGCGGCTTGATCCAGCGCGCCAACGCCATGACGATGCCGGTTTACCTCTGGCACATGGTTCCGGTCGTGATCGTCACGGTCGTCGCGTACCCGAACCATTGGTTCGCCCAACCCGCGATCGGCTCCCGTGCCTGGTGGGTCCAGCGCATCCCATGGGTGGCCGTGCTGACCGTCGTCTTGGCAGCGGTGCTCGCCGTACTCGTGCTGGCCGGTCTACTCCTCCACGCAGGGCGCCCGAAGCGCCCGGACTCCAGCCAGAACGAAACGATCAGCCGGACGGCGATGCTGGGCCTCGGTGTCGTGATCTCGGCGGCGACCCTCGGGCGGCTCGCGGTGTGGGGTTTCGCCCCCGGCGGTTCGCTCGACACGTTGACCATCGGATGCTTCGCGGTCGGGCTGCTGCTCGTTTTGGCGGCCGGTAGCTACCGCAGCACCCGCGAGGTCGTGAAACGCTCGGTTCATGACGGCCTGGCGAGATCGCGCGCGGTCGCGCCGACGGATGTATCCACGCCACCTGTGGCGGTGGCTGGTCGGCTTGGTCTTCCCGAACCTGGAGCATCGCCACCACCTCATCGAGCAAGCTGACCGCGCCCGCCGCTGCGATCTGAAGTGGTACGGCCTGCCGCTCGACGTGCCGGCAAGCCGCTCCCTGGGCGGCATGTCGGGCTTCGTCTCGAGACAAGGCAAAAGCGGCACCGTCCGTGCGTCGAGCACAACGCTGCTGCACTCCCGTGACACCCCGGTCACGGCGTCGTTGCAGGTAACGGTCCAGCGCCACGGCGGTCACCACGGCGTCGAGCCACTGGCCCGGCTCGCCCTGCCGTTAGTGCGCGGTCGCGACGGATTCGGCGATCCGCGATGGGCGGCCCATACGGTCGAGGACTTCCGAGTGGCACAGGAGGAGGCGCTCAGGGCCGTGACGCGCCAGCCCATCGACGTCCGTATTGATGGTGTTGCGCAGGGCGGCGAAGCCGTGATTGTCGGAGACGATTGGGCCGCGTTTGTCGGGCTGCCCGACGAGGAGTTCGATATCGAGTTCACTGCACGAGCGTGGCGAATCGACGATCTCGCCATCGTGACCGTCGAGGACCTTGACCCTTACATTGCCGGCGCACGCGCAGCAGTCGGTCCGTTGCTCAAGCCGAGACGTCCTCGATTGCAGCATTGACCGACGTCGACGCACGCAGTGTGGTCCACGATTCCGGTTCCAGCCGTAGTGACGTTCGCCCTGCCGGGTCCGTCGACCAGGCGTTCGTAAGCCGTGGCCGCGCAACGGCGGCAGCCGTCTCTCCGTACAACGGACCTTTCTCATCGGCGGCGATCGTGTGGACGTCCTCAATCTTCAGCACCCCGAATGCCTCGTGCCGAAGATCGACGTCGATCGGCAACTCCGAGCGGTTCACCAAGAACACGGATACGGATGAAGTCTCTGGGTCGTGGCTCGCAGCGACCCCTAGGGCTGGTACGTCTCCGTAACGTGCCGTCGCCATCGTGGCAATCTCGGTCGCTGCGACCAAGCTGACGCCGCGTGCGCGGCGGCTTGTTTCGGCGAACGGGTAGAAGATCGTCTGCCGCCACGATGGGCCGCCGCGCGTCGTCATGATGGGAGCAATGACGTTGACGAGCTGGGCCTGGCAGGCGACGGTTACCCGGTCGACATTGTTGACCAAGCTGATCAGCAGGTCGCCCACCACAACCGCATCGACTGTTCCGTAGACGTCTTCAATGCGCGGTGACGCGACTTCGAGCGGGAAGTCATGTGCGCTAGCGAATCGCGATTGGTACCAGACGTTCCATTCGTCGAAGGACAGCTTGACCTTCTTTTTGCTACCCAGGCGAGCTCCGACAGCATCGGCTGTCGTCACGACGTCCTTGATGAAACCGTCCATGGCTGCACCTGAACCGAGGAAGCTGCGTCGATCGCCCTCGAACTCCTCGTAGTAGGCATGCAACGAGATGTAGTCGACGACGTCGTAGGTATGACTCAGGACAGTTGCCTCCCAGGCGCCGAATGTCGGCATGTCGCGACCTGAGCTACCGCACGCAATCAGTTCGATGCTGGGGTCGACGAGCTTCATCGCTCGACCCGACTGCGCCGCGAGAATCCCATATTCCTCGGCCGTCTTGTGGCCGATCTGCCACGGGCCGTCCATCTCGTTGCCGAGGCACCAGAGCTTGATGCCGTAAGGGTTAGCCGAACCGTTAGCGCGACGCAGATCCGACCACGCTGTGCCCGAGGGAATGTTGCAGTATTCGACGAGGTCCGCGGCTTCCTGGATACCCCGCGTGCCGAGATTGACCGCCATCATCGTTTCGAGTCGATGCGCGGTGGCCCAGCGGACGAACTCGTCGGTGCCGACTGTGTTCGGTTCGATGGATCGCCAAGCAAGGTCGAGGCGCGCCGGCCTCGCTGCTCGCGGGCCAACGCCATCCTCCCAGCGGTATCCAGATACGAAGTTGCCGCCTGGATAGCGGACCACAGTTACTCCGAGCTCATCGATTAATTGCGCGACATCAGTCCGGAAGCCGTCGGCATCGGCTGTCGGATGGGTGGGCTCATAGATGCCCGAATACACGGATCGCCCCACGTGCTCGACGAACGATCCGAAGATGCGCTTGCCGATCTGGCCACGATGGTTGGCGGGGTCGATCGTGACTGATGCGGACAGGGATTCGGTCACCGAAGGCGCGGCGCACATGGCCGGACCATATTCCTCGACCTCGCGCATGTCGATGGCCGTGGGGTTAGGCTCGCAGTCGTAATGACGTCTGCGTCGCAAGATGCCCGAGAGCTTGCCGTGACCGAGGAGGTCGTGGCCAGCTTCGACGGCGCGCAGTCCGCGCGCTACCGCGAGGTGATGCAAAGCCTCGTGCGACATGTGCATGACTTCGTGCGCGACGTCCGGCTGACCGACGACGAGTGGCACGAGGCGATCGGATTCCTCACCCGCACCGGACACATGTGTGACGACCAGCGGCAGGAGTTCGTGTTGCTCTCCGACGTCCTCGGACTCTCGATGCTGACCGTCGCGGTCAACGAGGTCGCCGACCCAGCCGTCACCCAAACCACTGTGTTCGGGCCGTTCTTCGTCGAGGGTTCCCCCGAGATCGAACTCGGCGGCGACCTGGCGGCTGGTGCGGTCGGTCAGCCGTGCTGGGTCGAGGGCACCGTTCGCGGCGTGGGCGGTGAGCCGGTCGCGGGCGCCAGGATCGACGTGTGGGAGGCGGACGGCGAGGGGCTGTACGACGTCCAATACGACTGTGCCGTCACGGCGAACCGCGGACACCTGTTCGCGGACGCCGCCGGGAGCTTTCGCTTCTGGTCGGTGCGACCGGTGGCCTACCCGATCCCGACTGACGGCCCAGTTGGGCGCCTTCTTGCGGCCGCGGGCCGCGGCCGGATGCGACCCGCGCACATCCACTTCATGATCCGAGCCGCTGGCTACCGCAAGCTCACGACGCACGTGTTCGTTGCGGGCGATGAGTACCTGAGCGATGACGCCGTCTTCGGCGTCAAAGAGCAGCTGATCGCTGATTTCGTGGACCACCCCGCGGCGCAACCTCCGCCTCCCGGCGGCCCAGCCGGCTCGGATTGGTCAAGCATGAGCTTCGACTTCGTGCTTGCACCCGACGGCAGAGTGCTTGCACCCGACGGCAGAGTGCTGGCTGCCGACCAGAGATTTGGCTGAGCGCGCCCGGGGGTTCCGCAGGTAGATTCGCGGGTAGCAGCTGAGCACACTCGACCACCCTCAGGGAGCGCGCATGTCCGACCACGACAAGAAGGACCTCGAGGCCGAGGCCAAGGCACACATCGACGCCATGCCGGCCGAGACAGCGCTTGGCAATGCAGACCCCGAGGGTGGCGGCGAGGGCACACCAGAGGAGTTTGTCGAGGAGCACGAAGGCCGCGGGGGCAAGTAGCTCTCCTGTCATCGGCGCCCGTGTGGGATAGGCAGTCCCGTCTAGTGATCGATAGTCGTTAAGTTGCTAGCTTGATCACATGACTGAAGGTCTCGATCAGACAGCGCAGACCCGGCTCGCGGAGTCCGGGAAGTTCTTCACGTCCGACTTGTCGGTCGCCGAGTTCACTTTGCTCGAGCACACCGGGTTCGACGCGATCGAACTCGTGATGGGTGTCTCCGTCTACCACGTCGGCTTCCAGCCCGGCCGGGGCATGCAACCCGGTGAGTACCAGGTGCTGTCGCAGGCGATGTACACCGCCCGGATGAACGCCATCAACCGGCTGATTGCCGAAACCGTGAAGGTCGGCGGCGATGGCGTGATCGGGGTCAAGCTCGGCTACCGCGCGCACAGTGCTGACGCGCTCGAGTTCACCGCGATCGGCACAGCGGTTCGTCACCGCGACGGCACCGCGTCACACCGGCAACCGTCGGGCGCTCCGTTCACCAGCCACCTCGACGCCAAAGAGCTTTACCAACTGCTCAACGTCGGCTGGTGTCCGGTGTCGTTCGTGCTCGGCACCTGCGTGTACCACATCGCCGTGCAGGGCGTGATGCAGACGATGCGCCAGGTCGGCCAGAACATCGAGCTCGTCCAGTGGACGCAGGGCTTCTACGACGCCCGCGAGATTGCAATGACCAGACTGCAGGCCGAGGGCGAGCGCGACGGCGCCCAAGGCGTCGTCGGCGTCACGGTCACCACGAGCGAGTGGGTCTGGGGCGGCCACACCCTGGAGTTCTACGTTTCCGGGACGTCGGTGCGCCGCGTCAGCGACCAGCGCGGCCAGCTGCCACCCCTCGTCGTCCCGGTCGGCTAAACGGTTTCCGCAACTGCGGAAACTTCTGGTGGTTAGATACCGCATGTGCGGTTAATCTGGGCGCATGCCGACGTATCGAATTGTTGACGCCGCGCGTCTCCTGGGTGTCAGTGACGACACCGCGAGGCGGTGGGCGGAATCCGGCAGATTCGCCTCGATGACCGACGACACCGGGCATCTCGCCGTCGACGGCGCCGAACTCGCCCGATTCGCGACGACCTTGAGCGACACCGTCGAGCCTGGCCAGGTCGCCCAAGCTTCGGCGCGCAACCAGCTGGTCGGGATCGTGACCCGAGTGATTCGCGACACCGTAATGGCTCAGGTCGAGATGCAGTGCGGCGGCCAGCGCATCGTTTCCCTCATCAGTCGCGAGGCCGCCGATGAGCTGGAGTTAGAGCCCGGCGTCTTGGCTATCGCCTCGATCAAAGCCACGAATGTGGTGGTGGAGCTTCCGGCGCCCCCTAATACCGGACGGCGAACAGCCGGCGTCCCTTCACACGCCTCGGAGAGTTCATGAACCGGAACGCGTCCACGGTCACCACACTGACCGTCGCCACGGTCGTCGCCGCAATCGGCCTCGCCGGCTGCAGCTCCTCGAAGAAGGCCTCAGCGACGTCGTCGACTGCACCCGCGGCGTCAAGTAGTGCGGCACCAGCGAGCTCTGCGGGACCGATTACGCCCAGCGTGTCTGGCACCGTCGTGGTGTTCGCGGCCGCGTCACTCATGGCCACGTTCACGACCTTGGCCACGAACTTCGAACAGGCGCACCCAGGCGTCAAGATCGTGCCGTCCTACGGAGGCTCCGACACGCTCGCCACGCAGATTACGGAAGGCGCGCCGGTCGACGTCTTCGCAGCGGCCAGTACCACGACGATGGCCACCGTCACGAAGGCCGGTGATGGCGTCGGAACGCCGACAGTGTTCGCGAAGAATTCGCTCGAGATTGTCGTCTCGCCAAACAACCCTGATCACATTGCGAGCCTGGCGGATGTCACGAAGTCCGGGGTGAAGTTGGCGCTCTGCGCCTCGTCGGTTCCGTGTGGCACGGCGGCGACGAAGGCCTTCGCCGCGGCCAAGCTCAACCCGCACCCGGTGACGCTCGAGCAAGATGTCACGTCGGTCCTGACCAAGGTCGAACTCGGTGAGGTCGACGCCGGCATCGTCTACCAGACCGACGTGAGGTCGGCGGGCGGCAAGGTCGCAGGCGTGAACTTCGCCGAAGCGGCCAGCGCGATCAACACGTACCCGATCGTGGTGGTCAAGACCGGGAAGAACGCGGTGGCCGGGCAGGAGTTCTTGAACTACGTGGTGTCACCGGCCGGACAGAAGATCTTGCAGGCGGCGGGGTTCCAGCAGCCGTGACCCGGTGCGGGCCACACTTGCGCACATGACCGACGTCGCCGCCAACGCCGCAGCCAACGCCTCAGGGGGTCGCAGTCGCGGTGCCGACCCCCGGGCGCGGGTGCCTTACGCGTTGTTCGTGCCCGCAGCGATCGGCGTCCTGTTCCTGATCCTGCCGATCGCGGGGTTGTTGATCCGCACCCCCTGGCACCAACTGCCGTCGCTGATCAGCAGTCCCGACGTCCGCACGGCATTGCGGTTGTCACTTGAGACTGCGACCGCGGCCACTGCGATCGCGATCGTGGTGGGTGTGCCTATCGCGTGGGTATTAGCCCGGCTGGAATTTCGTGGCCGCGCACTGCTTCGCGCTTTGATCACGCTGCCGCTCGTGCTGCCACCTGTTGCCGGGGGTATCGCGCTGCTTCTTGCGTATGGACGCCGAGGGGTCCTGGGCAGCGAGATCCTCCGGGTATTCGGGCTATCACTGCCATTCACCACAGCGGCAGTCATTGTTGCCGAGACGTTCGTCGCGATGCCGTTCCTCATCGTGTCGGTTGAAGGCTCGCTGCGCGGCGTCGACGTGCGGTACGACCATGCGGCAGCGACGCTCGGCGCCTCGCGTCTCTTCACCTTCGTGCACGTGACGCTGCCGATGTTAGGCCCGGGTATCGCGGCCGGCGCGGTGCTCTGCTGGGCCCGCGCGCTCGGAGAGTTCGGAGCCACGATCACGTTCGCGGGTAGCTACCCAGGGACCACGCAGACGATGCCACTGCAGGTCTACCTCGCCCTCCAAAACAACCCGGACGCCGCCATCGCGCTGAGCCTCGTGCTGCTCGTCGTCTCGGTGGCGATCCTCGCCGGACTGCGTGACCGCTGGCTGCGCGCGTGACGCCAGTTGGCGCAGGGGCATCGCTCGACGCGCACATCGTCGTCGAGCGAGAGCGATGGCGGCTCGACGCCAAGTTGCAGGTGCCTAGTGGCGGCGTGCTCGCACTCCTTGGTCCAAACGGCGCCGGCAAGTCGACCGCGCTTCGGGTCATCGCCGGATTGCTGCCGGCCTCGGCGGGTCATGTGCGTGTCGGCGACCGCACGTGGGAGGACAGCGCGACTGGCGCGCGGCTGGCGACAGAGCTTCGTTCGATCGGCGTCGTGTTCCAGGACTACCTGCTGTTTCCGACGATGAGTGCGCGAGACAACGTGGCGTTCGGCCTACGCGCGAAGGGGTTAGAGAAGGCGGCAGCTCGCGATATCGCGGACGGGTGGCTAGCACGCGTCGGCCTAGTGGAGCAGGCGAGCCAGCGGCCTGCGCAGTTGTCGGGGGGCCAGGCCCAGCGGGTGGCGCTGGCCAGGGCGCTCGCGACCACGCCGCAGGTATTGCTCCTCGACGAACCACTCGCCGCACTCGACGCCGGAACACGCATGAGCGTGCGCGGCGACCTGCGCCGGCACCTCGGCGAGTTCAACGGCGCGACGGTCTTGGTCACGCACGATCCGCTCGACGCACTGATCCTCGCCGACCACGTAGCGGTCATCGAGGGTGGCGTTGTCGTGCAGACGGGCACACCGCAAGAGATCACCCGCAACCCGAAAACACGTTACGTCGCCCAGCTCGTCGGACTCAATCTCTTCGCCGGCACGTCCGACGGAACGTCGGTCAGGCTGCCTGGTGGCGCCGACTTGGTGACGGCGGAGGCGCACTACGGCGAGGTGTTCGTGGTCGCGCGGCCCTCGAGCATTTCGGTACACCGCGACGTCCCGCATGGAAGCCCGCGCAACGTGTGGGCAGGAACCATCGCCACTGTCGAGCAACACGGCGACTTAGTCAGGCTATTCGTCAACGGACCCCCCGATGTCGCCGTCGACGTCACAACGGCGGCGATAGCCGAACTTCAACTCAGTGTCGACGAACGCGTGTGGCTGTCGGTGAAAGCCACCGACCTCACGGTGTACGACGAGAGTTAGTCCGCGTCGCGAATCGTGCGCTGTCGCATGCCTGCAGTCCACTTCTCTTCGATGTGGCCGAATCGCCAGATCAGCAACGCGACGGCCCACGTCACCACGAACAAACCGACGATGACGAACCCGAGCG
The DNA here is from genome assembly GCA_036509315.1 of Acidothermaceae bacterium. Lineage (GTDB taxonomy): Bacteria > Actinomycetota > Actinomycetes > Acidothermales > Acidothermaceae > PALSA-607. The sequence continues at coordinate 4,281 of DATCFU010000004.1, read as the reverse complement.
TGTTGATGTTTGCGTTCTGCATGTCTGTCCAGAAGCGGCCGGTGACGTTTAGCTGTTGAGAGACCAGGCCCAGCAGCTCGACGCCGCCAATCACCGCCGCGATCATGATCGAGAGACTGGTGATAGTGATGTTGTAGAAGACCTTGCGGACCGGCCTGGAGAACGCCCAGCCATACGCGAAGTTCATGAATGTGCCGTCGATGGTGTCGAACAGGCACATGCCGGCCGCGAAGAGGATCGGCAGCGCGAGGATGCCGTACCACGGCAACGCGCTCGCCGCTCCGGCCGCCGCAAGAACGAGAAGTGACACCTCGGTCGCTGTGTCGAAGCCGAGACCGAAGAGGAGACCGACCCCGTACATCTGCCCAGGCTTGGTGATCGACTTCATGATCGGTCGCAGGATGCGGTTCATCAGGCCCCGGTTAGCCAGGTGGTGCTCGAGCGTCTCCTCGTCGTAGACGCCGCGGCGCATGTCACGGAAGACCTTCATGATCCCGACCAGGATGATCACGTTGATCGTGGCGATGACGAAAAGGAACGTTCCGGAAACGGATGTGCCGATGAGACCGGTGTAGTGGTGCAACGCAGAAGTGTCGCTCTTTACCGGCCCGACAAGGGCCTTCACACCGAGTGACAGTAGGAACGCGAGGACGAAGACGACCGACGAGTGCCCGAGGGAGAACCAGAATCCGACAGATAGCGGTCGCTTGCCGTCGCCCATCAGCTTTCGAGTGGTGTTGTCGATAGCCGCGATGTGGTCTGCGTCGAACGCATGCCGCATGCCGAGTGTGTAAGCGGTAAGTCCGATACCGATGCCGAAGGTCTTGGTCCCGACTGTGTAGTGGTGGGGCGCGACGAGCGCGATGATGATGAACCAGCCGACGACATTCAGCGCGATGATCACCGCGAACATCACCGCCAGCCTGATCCACTCAGCCCGGGTAAGGCCCCGCTTGATCCGAGACGCAATACCGCCGCTGGGCCGACGCTGCGTCTGGGTACTCACCGCGTGCTCACCGCCCGATCCTTCGACGCCATCAGATGCGACAGATTCGCATCCCGCCGGCGTTTGGATTGGTCCCGCCCCCGCCGTCGGTTCACCTGCAGACCCCGCAACCGTAACATCCCAGTTGCGACTGTGTCGCACATGCCTTCGCTACCGCCGCCCGACCGCCAGCGCCAGTACGCTTCTATCGCTCACTCGAAGGAGTTGACCGGACGTGGCTGCGGCAAGGACGCCGACCAAGACCCAGGCTCAGGGCGCGGAGGCTTACGGCGCCGAGCGGCTCTCTGCCGCCGTCGGCGAGCTCCGCGCACAAGGCACCCGCATCACCGACGCGCGAGTCGCGATCCTTGAGGTGCTCTCGGCCACCGATGCGCATTTGTCCGCGGATGACATCGCGCACGCGGTGAACGGGCTGCAGCCACGAGTGCATCGCGCGACCGTTTACCGCACGCTGGAGTCACTCGTGACCGCCGGCCTGGTCGCGCACACCCATCTAGGCCACGGCAATGCGGTCTATCACTTGACGACGGTCCCGCACGCCCACTGCCAGTGCCAGCGTTGCGAGACGATCATCGACGTGCCGCGCACGCTTCTTCGCGGCGTCAGCAGCCGGCTGCTCGAGGACTACGGATTCAACCTCGACACCGGTCACAGCGCGCTGCTCGGCCTCTGCAAACGGTGCGCCGAGCTCGGCGAGATGAGATAGGCGCCGGCGTAAAGCACCGCTGCCAAGATGAGCAGTGCGTGATAGCCAAACACGAGAGACAGATACTCCAGGCAGCCGCCGAGCATCGCGCCGAGCAGGTTCGTGCCGAACGACAATGCTGCGTCGCCGGTCTCGGAGAACCGTTTCGCGAAGATGATGTTCGCCGCGAAAATCGGCAAGAACGCGATCACGACCGCGACGACAACTCGCACCAGAAATGCGAGTGACAACAGCCATGACGTCGGCACCAGCCAGTTCAACGCCAGGCCACCGACGAGCAACGCATACATCGCGGGTATCGGTGGCGTCGGGAATCGTCGCGTTACTTCGACAGCCGCCAGCACAGCTACCAGCACACCGGCGAATACGAGTGCATTGACCAGCCACGTCGTCCCGAACAGCAGGGCGAAGCTCGTGACGCTCCGTGTCTCCATCAGCAAGAAGGCCGCGCCGAGCAGGAAGAGGTCGCGGTACCCCCACATTCCGGCGAGTTGCCCAGTGAAGCGCCTACGCACTCCCTTGCCCCCTGCTGCGGCATTCGCCAACAACACACCACCGATGGCGATCGCGCTGCCGGCGATGATCAGACCGAGAGCGGCCAGGTAGAGCGACGGGATCGTGCTGTCCTTCAGATAGAGGAACGGCTTGTCGTCGGTCGCCGGCGCCGGCGTGTCTGCGGGTCGGGCCCACGTCTGCGCACACACCTGGTCGGCAGGTGTCAGGCCGGCCACGATCACCGCAAGGCTCTCGGCCTGCTGCTGGTCGTAGATGCACGGGTCATGGCCGAAGACGTCGTCGACTGTGCCGGCCAGTCGGTCGACGAGCCACTGCTCGCGGTAGAAGTTGTACATCGAGAACGCGCCCCCTGGCGCCAGGTGCGAACGCGCAACCTCGACGGCCTGTTTGGTGAAGAGGTAGCTCTCGAGGCGTAACGAACTTGCTCCTGACACGAGCGTGAGCGAGTCGGGTAACGCGAACAGGATCAGGTCGTACTTCGTCTTGGTCTGCTCGAGGAACGCCCGACCGTCATTGACGTGGGCGGTCACCCGTGGATCTTGATAGGCGTGGTCCGGGTCGTGCTGGCGGCCGAAGCGAAGCAGTGTCGGGTCGATCTCGACGGCATCGACGTGTTGAACTCCCTGTGCCAGCGCGATCGCGACATCGGTACCGGTGCCGGCACCGACGATGAGCACGTTCTTCGGGACAGCCGGGATCCGGTTGTACGGCTCGAGGTACCAAGGCTCCTCCTTCGCCCGGGTGGCTGCCGAGGTGAGTCGCTGGTGTGGGACGCCGTTGACATCGACCTCGAACGCCGTGCCGCCGTTGCCGTCGGCGACGGTGCTCGTCGACACCTTGTAGTACGGCGACCAGAACACGCCTGTGTCGTGCCGCAGCGGATACACCAGAAGCAGAAAAAGCGCTGCCGCCAACGTGACCGTCACCGATGTTGCGAGCCTGCCCATCAGCGCGATGAACAGTGCGCAGACGATGGCGAACCACAGCAGCGGTGGCGCGTCAAGGAACGACAACCCGGTAAAGGCGGCGATGCCGACAAGACTGCCGAGCAGATCAAATCGGTAGGCCTCGAGCCGCGGAAGTTGCCGAAAGCACGCACCAACGATCTCGCCGGGGCCGGCGAGCACGGCAGCGACCGCCAAGAAGATGCACGGCAGCGTCAGCCAGATTGGCGGACCGGTAGCCTGCAGGCTGCTGAAGAAGATGAGCTGGCTGCTGTCACGATCCACGGTGACCGGGTACGCGCTGACGAAGCCCATCAGCCCAAGCAGCGCGACGGGCGAGTAGAACGGTAACGGCCGATCACTGTGAGTGGGACCAGCTGCACGGAGGAACCCGAGTCCGATCCCAAGGAAGGATCCGAGGAGCACGAAGTTGGAAAAGTACGACAAGTGGACGACGTTCGCGCCCAGCCAGCGGATCAGTGAGAGCTCGAGAAACAGCATGAGCACGCTGGCGAGAAACAGACGCCATCGGATCGTCACTAGCGAACCTCTCGTCGTCCGGTGTGCCGTCGTGTATGCAAATCGGCGTGCCTGGCGTCAGGCGGCCGGGCTCGCAGCGCCTGGGTCGTATTCAGCCGCATTCCGGCGCCGGTGGCAATCCCCACGCCCAGTCCCGGCCTCTGCTGCGGCGGGTCTACCCCTATGAGGTGCGCCGAACAGGCAATGGTTGCCCGGTGACAGTCGGGATGGTCAACGAAGCCAACGAGGTCAGGGTGATAACAGTTCAGAGACGCTGCATTGACAGGGTGTCGTTCATCGGCATACTGAGACGGCCATGTTAACGCTCACTCAGGCTCAAACCACCCCGGCGGCGGTCCGTGGCTAGCCCGCCCTCGGGGCCGCCAAGTCGCACACCGTCAGGCGGCGCTCTGCGCGCGCCCGCGATGACCGACGTCGCGCAGTTGGCTGGAGTCTCGCATCAGACGGTGTCGCGTGTCATCAACAAGCACCCTAGCGTCACTGCGACGACTCGCACGCGGGTCCTGGCTGCCATTGAGGAGTTGGGCTACCGCCGCAACAGCGCAGCCCGGACGCTCGTCACCGGGAAA
>DATCFU010000003.1:0-10942 GCA_036509315.1 Acidothermaceae bacterium | reverse complement strand
TCTTGCTCAAGGACGCGAGGCGGATGCCCGCTCTCGTGGTCTTGAGGTCAGTAGCAGTCGTCATGCCATTGATATTGCACGGTTCGCCGCGGCTGCGCCCAGTGCAACCCGTCGTCCATCTGGCATGACATGCGTCACCTGCAGTTGGGCTGCTCTTGGGCGGTGCGTCAGTGGCTGTTCACGTACTGGGTATTGCAGTGACTGATCGCGGCCGCCAGCCAAAATGATGCCGAGCACGAGTGCCAGCCCGAGCCTCGCGGCCCTGAGTGCACGTGCAAGCGTCGGAATTGGCACATCCAGGGCGACGGAGGCTTCGGATCGGGGCCGGCGAAGTCGAAGATGGAGCATGAGCCGGACGCCGAGGGCAACCGTCGCAGCAGCCGTGATCGCCGGTCTCGCCGCGCTCACCGCAGCGTGCGCAGGCGGTCATCACCATCAAGCGGCGCCTGACGCGACGCCGTCACGTGCGTTGAGCGGCGCAAGCGGCGTGGCCTCCTCAGCCGGGCCAGCCGTTTCCAGCCCAGCCTCGAGCGCTCCAGTCTCCAAAGCTGCGGCTTCGAGCGAGGGCTCATCGAGCGACGCGCCCGCGACGACCGCAGCGCCGATCAAGGCGTCAGTCACGCCGACGCCGAGCAAGTGGGCCAGCGCGAAGCCAACCGCGAAGTCTGCTCCTAAGCCGACCGCGGTCACGCCAACACCGGTCCGGCCGCCTCCCCCAGCAGGTGGTGCATCCGGCTCAGACGTCCTCGCCGGCACGAACTGCCAGATCTTCCCGGCCGACAACTACTGGCACGCCGACATCGCGTCGCTGCCCGTCGACCCGCGAAGCGCAGCATGGCTTAACGCGATGGGAGCATCGACGCGCAAACTGCACCCCGACTTCGGACCATCGGGCGACCCGAAGAACCCGTACGGGATCCCGGTCACGATCGTGCCGGCTGGCCAGACGCCGGTGCCGGTGAAGTTCACCTACGCCGACGAGAGCGACAAGGGCCCGTACCCTCTCGGGCCGAACACGCTGATTGAAGGCGGCGCGGGTTCAGGCGGCGACATGCACGCAATCATGGTGACCGCCGACTGCCAACTTTTCGAAACGTGGGACACCCTCGACACGTCCTCTGGTTGGACTGCCGGCTCGGGTGCGCATTGGTCGTTGTCCAGCGATGCCTTACGGCCAACTACATGGACGTCAGCGGACGCCGCGGGGTTGCCGATTCTGCCGGGCCTGCTGCGCTACGACGAAGTGAAGTCCGGCCACGTCGACCACGCGATCAGGTTCACCACGAACGTCACCTCCGACAGCTACCTGTGGCCAGCGCGCCACGAGGCGGGGTCGCAGCCGAACGAGAATCTTTACCCTCCGATGGGTGCGCGGTTTCGCCTGAAGGCCAGCTTCAATCTCGGCGGTTACTCGGCGCAGGCGCAGACAGTGCTGAAGGCCATGCAGACCTACGGTTTGGTACTGGCTGACAATGGCTCGCCCTGGTACTTCCAAGGCACTGCCGACAACGCGTGGCCCGACGCGTTGATCGCAGCGCTGAAGACGATTCCGGCGAGCGCGTTCGAAGCCGTCAACACCAGTGGCCTCGAGATCAACGCCAACAGCGGCGCCGCCCGCTAAGTTCTGCGTCGACTGAAGGAATTGCGTCGCTGGTACGGCCGCGCGCCGACTACGGTCGACGCATGACCCGAATTCCGGGCGACCCTGGACCATGGCGCTGGCTGCTGTTTGCGGTCGGCCTGCGACTGTCGCCGGAAAATCGCGAGTGGGTGCGCCACGAACTCACCGACGCAGGTTGGCGTAGTCGCGCCGCGCTTCGCCAGCTCGTGCTCGTCGTTCCGGTCGCGGCCGCGTTTGCCGCTCTGCCAGGGCCGTGGTCGTTGAAGGTCACGCTGATGGTTCTCGTGCTGGTCGGCGGCTTGCTGATCTCGCTCATGTACGCCGACAGTGTTCGCGCGTCGCGTCTTCGTCAACACGATCTGCCAGTGCCAGACGACCGCGATCTGGGTCGCCCAACCGATTCGCTGTAACTCAACCTTCGATCGCCACGACATCGCCGAGGGCCACCCGGCCGGGTGCCACTATCGATCCGTACACCCCAAGGCATGCTTGTCGGTCCCCACCAAGTGCGCGCAGCACCGCCGGGTTCCGCTCGGTCGTCTTCGGGTCGACGTTGATCATCACGCAACGCTGATCTCTCTTGTCGACACGCATCCGTAGCTCGCCGATGCGCAGCACGAAACCGACCCATGCCTCCTCGGGGAAGGGCGTGTCGCCGGTCGGCTCGACCACGACGTTGGGACGGAAGCGCATTGGGTCGAGAACCGCGCCAACGGTCGCACCTAGGTCTGTGACAGTTCGGGTACTGATGAGAGACAACGGAAACGCGTCGAAGATGCCACGTTCCTGCTTGATGACCCGCACGCCTGGGCCGAGTTCGGCTGCCAACGTCGGGTCGACGACGTCGAGCTCGGCGCCCGTAGGTGTACGCACGACGGTCGGCGACTTGTCGGGTCGCGACGGATCCACGAACGATGGTCGGTACGTCCACATGGCAGGAAGTTCGCGAACCGTTAGCCACGGGAAATCGCTGCTCTGGTGGCCGTCTTGGATGAACGCCCAACGGCGATCGCCCACGAAGCCTTGCCATGACACGTCGACGTCATTGAGCACTTGGGCACCCATCGACTTGACCGGGTACCGGAACAAAGACACGACGCGGCCGACGACTGTCTCGGTGGCCATGCGGGCCAGCATACGGCCGCACCCCTCGACGTCCGGACCATAATCGGTGAGTCGCACCCGTCGTCGACGACAAGGACCACACGTGACCGAGTTCCCCGATTTCTCTCTCGCCGGCAAGGTCGCCCTCGTGACGGCAAGTGGCCGTGGCTTAGGGCGCGCCATCGCAATCGCGTTGGCGCACGCAGGCGCCGACATTGCCCTGGGTTTGCGCGACCGCGAGTCGGCGGGCGACGTCGCAGAAATCATTACTGCGATGGGACGCCGAGCAGCGCCGCTTCAGATGAACATGACCAGTCTGCCGGAGATCCGCCAGGCGATCGCGGACGCGCACGCAGCCTTCGGGCGGCTCGACATCCTGGTGAACAACGCAGGGATCGCACCAGGCGCGCCCGCATCGTCGGTGACCGAGGAGAACTTCGATGCCACGCTCCAGGTCAATCTGAAGGGCACGTTCTTCGCGAGTCAGACAGCGGCGAACATCATGAGCGCCCAGGGAAATGGGCGCATCATCAACATCGGCTCGCAGGCCGGCTTAGTCGCGTTGCCTGGTGAGTCGATCTACTGCATGACGAAGGCGGCGATCGCGCACCTGACCAAGTGCCTGGCAGTCGAGTGGGGCGTTCTCGGCATCACCGTCAACTGCGTGGCGCCAACCTTCATCGAGACTCCCGGTACCGAACCTGCGTTGTCCGACCCCGTGTTTCGCGCGGACGTGATCGAGCGCATCGCGGCGTTGCACCGAATCGGTCAGCCCGTCGATGTGACGGGAGCTGTCGTGTTCTTGGCCTCCGATGCTGCGTCGTTCGTCACCGGCACGACGATCCCGGTCGACGGCGGTTGGACCGCACGCTGACGCGGTCGCGAGTCGGGGACGAAGTGTCGGAGATCCGAAACGTGCGAAGGTGGGCGCGTGAGCTTCGAGACTGTGAGCCGCGAGATATTGCGGCATAACCCGCTGAACGCAGTAACAGCAGTCGTCGAGCGAGTGACGGACGCCGCTGGGGACACCTTGATCCGGAAGGAGCTGCGTCGACCTGACCCCTCTTCAACAGGGGGGACGTCGGTAGCGTGGGCCGCATCAACGGATCCTCGGCATTGGAACTACTGGCGGCGCGAAGCGGACGCCTACCTCTCCGAACCGTTGCGCGACGGACTGAAGGTCGCTGGCCTCGACATCGCAGACGCTTATGTCGAGGAGACGGACACCGGCGCCGTCCTGTGGTTGGAGGACGTTGCAGGCACATCGGGCACCGAGTTCTCGCTCGACGATCACGCTGCCCTGGCCGCCGCCCTTGGACGCTGGCAAGCCCAAGGGCCGCTCAGCCAAACATGGGCGTCCCATCGGTTCCTGCGGGACTACTCAGCAAGCAAACCGGCGCACTACGAGGTCGTCGAAGATGCCGCCGCGTGGCAGCAGCCCCTCATCGCGAAATGCTGGCCCGCTGAGTTGCGCGACGGGTGGCGCCGGCTGCTCGCCAACCGCGAGAAGCTACTGCGGATCATGGAGTCGTTGCCGCGAACCCAATCGCACCTCGACGTGTGGGTGAGCAACGAAATTCGCCGTCCCAACGGCCCGATCGTGCTGCTCGACTGGGCGTTCGCCGGGGACGGTGCCGTCGGAGAAGACCTCGGCAACCACATACCCGACGCCGTCTTCGACTTGTTCTGGCCAGCCGAACGCATCGCCGAACTCGACGACACGTGCGTCGACGCATACATCCATGGGCTTCACGAAGCCGGCTGGCACGGGGACGAACGCGAGGTGCGTCTCGGAGTTAGGGCATCGTGCGTGAAGTACGCATGGCTGCTGCCGCGCCTTTTGGAAAGCGCGAACGCCACGAGCCATCAGGCCTACCACCACACCACCGATAGCGAGTACCTCTATCAGCAACGCGGCGCGGCGCTCATGCACCTCGTGACTTGGTGCGACGAGGCGCTGCTGCTCGCCATGGCCTGACAACCTTCAACGCGCCTGCGGCGTTTCCAGGGGTATCAGGTGTGGGAATGGTTTGGGTACGCGCAAGTAAGGACGGGGAAAAAATCGTGCGTCGTTCGAAGATCGGACTCATCGCTGCAGGGACGCTCGCGACGGTACTTGTCGGCACAGCCGGAGCAGTGCCGTGGCGCGCCGCCAGCGCGGCCACGCCCACACCAGCGTGGAGCGTTTCCCCGACGACCACCAGTCCGCCGAACCTTCAGGGCTCGGGCGAGTCCACGGCATTCGATCCGGCGACCGGCCAGCTGATCTCTATCGATAGCCAACCGGGCCCTTGTCCGTCAAAAACCTGGACCTGGGACGGCAGCGCTTGGGCGACGCACAGCCAGCCGAACGGGCCGGGCGCCAGAAGCGCGCCAGAGATGGGCTACGACGCGGCGACGAAGCAGCTGGTGATGTACGGCGGGTTCGGCAGTTACTCATGCCCGAACGGCCTCTATTGGGGAACCCTGAACGACACGTGGACCTGGAACGGGTCTATCTGGACAGCACAAACGCCTGCGACCGCGCCGCCGCCGATCACGGGCGGCTGTGCCGCCGATGACCCCGCGTCAGGGCATCTGATCATGTTCGGCGGCAACAACGTCATTCCCACCGCGGGCGGAGAGGCGTTCAACGACACGTGGCAATGGACCGGCACCAACTGGATGAAGCTCGCGCCCGCGTCGAGCCCACCGGCGAACGGGCAGTGCGTCATGACGGACGACGAGGCGCGCGGCGAGGTCGTGATGCTTATGTACTCCGGCAACACCAGCGGGCAGGCGAACGTCCAGACCTGGATATGGAAGGGCGGCACCTGGAGCCAGGCCGCCGATTTTCCGGTACCTGATGGCCTGAACCCGATCTCCTACGACGCGCAATCCGGAGATGCTCTGGTCTACGTCGGCGAGACCGGTCCGTGCACGATGACCAGCCCGACAACGTCGTCGTGCCCGGAGGTCGATCAGCTATGGGCTTTCGACGGTACGACGTGGACGAAGGTCTCCTCCAACGGTCCGGCGATCGGTTCCGGCTGGGCTGCGTCGGCTGATGCCGCGACACACCAACTGGTCATGACCTCCGGTGAACGCTCCGCGCCGAGCGGCTTCGTGCTGAAACAACAAGACCTGGGTCTATGCGTCACCCGGCTCGTCGTCGGCAGTTCCGGTACGACTCTCGGGCGCAAATCGGCAGGCGACAGCAGTTGCAGCGTCAAAGGCGCAATTCGTGGCCAGCGGATCGGCGTCCGCCGTCGTTCTCGCACGTGCCGATGTGTTCGCCGATGCACTCGCCGGTGGTCCGCTAGCCGCTGCGAAGCATGCGCCGCTGCTACTTACGTCGTCGGGCTCGTTGGATGACGTGACCAAAGCCGAGATCCAACGAGTGTTACCGAGCGGCGGAACCGTGTATCTACTCGGGGGCACGAGTGCACTGTCGGAGGACGTCGCGACAGCAGTGACGGCGATGGGCGATGTGCCGACGCGGATTTCGGGTACCGACCGGTTCGCGACGGCGGTGGCGATCGCCGACGCGATGGGTGACCCGACGACCGCTTTCGAGGCGAGCGGAGCAGACTTCCCCGACGCGTTGTCGGCGGTGCCCGCCGCGATCAAGGAGCATGCCGCAATCTTGCTGACGAACGGATCAGTGCAAGCGCCAGCGACTGCCAGCTACCTGGCGGCGCATGCGACGACGCGCTATTCAGTCGGCGGACCGGCGGCGTGGGCAGATCCGTCGGCGATCGCGCTGGCCGGCGCCACTCGCTACGACACCTCGCAAGCTGTCGCGTTGGCCTTCTTCCCCGACGCGACCGGTATCGATCTGGCGTCCGCGCTGACGTTTCCCGATGCGCTGGCCGCTGGCCCGCTCGCTGGCGCTGCCGGCGAACCCGTGCTGCTGGTGCCACCGTCGGGCGCGTTGCCCGAGCCGGTCACCGCGTACCTGTCAACGCACGCAGCGACCGTGTCATCGGTACATGCTTTCGGCGGCACAAGCGCGCTGAGTGCCAACGTGCTCAGTGAGGTCGGCGTAGCGCTGCGTTAGTTGGACGGCAAGCACAGGTCGGGCCGGTCCGTACGGCCACGGTTTCGGTCAGGAATCGAGAAGCCGGAGGACGCCGGTTCGCTTAGCCTTTTGCCGAAGGCTGGCAACACGCAAAGGCCCCAACGGAAGGAAGCGGAACGTGCCTACGAAGACCGCGAAGAGCGAATCCGACGGATTCAGCGCCGAGGAACGTGCCGCGATGAAGGAACGCGCGGCCGATCTCCGGTCCGAGGGCAAGCAGGGTGCCAAGAAGGCGGACGGTCTGCAGGACCTACTCGCCAAGATCGCGGAGATGGCACCCAACGATCGTGCGCTGGCGGAGCGAGTGCACGTGACGGTGACCAAGAACGCTCCTGAGCTCTCACCCAAGACCTGGTACGGCATGCCCGCCTATGCGAACGCGGACGGCAAGGTCGTCGTCTTCTTTCAGGATGCGGGCAAGTTCAAATACCGGTACTCGACGCTCGGCTTCCAAGAGGCAGCGAACCTCGACGACGGAGACTTGTGGCCCGTCTCGTACGCGCTGACGAAGTGGACCCCGGTTGTGGAGAAGAAGATGGCCGCGCTGGTGAAGGCGGCGATCTCCTGAATTGCGAAATCAACGGAGTTCGACTCCACTACGACGAGCACGGCGCGGGAGTGCCGCGCGCCTACCTGGCATACGACGGGCTGAGCCCTGAACAGCGGACAAATTTCGACGAGTACTTCGTCGTTCGCACGGCTGCGAACGCGCGCCGGTTTCGCGACCACACCTGGCCCGGCATCACCCTCGTTGACGAGGACGCGCTAGGACGCATCTTCGCTGGATGGACTGTCGACGTCGGCTCGGACACGGTCTCGGTGCCGACTTTGATCGTTGCGTGACGACAAGACCCGGTGGTCGGGTACGCCGACGCTACGAGATTGTCGGAGCAATACCCGCGCGCGACGCTGGCCGTGATTGACGAAGCAGGTCATGCCCTGATGCACGAGCGGCCCGAGCTATTGACGGCACTTGTCGGCGACTGGCTTGCGCGGCGATGAATTTCGTTGGCAGGTCGCGTCTGCGACGCGGACCAGCGGATGGTCTTCGGCGCCACCTGCACGCGCGCATGCGACTATGTGCCGGTGAAGGTAGGCGCCCCCCTTGTCGGAAATCGCGCACTGCTCCGCGCTCAGCTGTCGTTCGGAGCCGCATTCACAGCCGAGTGGTCGTTCTCGGTCGCCATCGGGCTGGTTGCTTTCGCGCACGGAGGCGCCCTCGCGGTCGGGCTAGTCGGGCTTATTCGACTCGTGCCGGCGGCGCTCCTCGCGCCAGTCATTTCCGTGTATGCAGACCGGGTGCCGCGCGAGCGCCTCCTGTTCGCGTCGAGCGCGGTACGAGGCGCTGCGACGCTGGCGGTGGCACCGATACTGGCCGGCAACGGCCCGGTTCTGGTTGTCTACGCGTTGGCCGTCGTATCCACCATTGCCTTCACGCCGTATCGGGCCAGCCACTCGGCCCTGGTGCCATCGCTTTGCCGCAGCCCTGATGAGTTGACTTCGGTCAACGTCGTTCGCGGTGCACTGGATTCGCTCAGCGTCATCCTTGGTCCGTTGGTTGCGGCACTCCTGTTAGCGGTGTGGAGCATCTCCGCGGTGTTCGTGTTCGCCGGCGCGTGCGCCTTAGTTTCCGCAGTCCTAGTCGCGCGGCTGAACTACGAGAGGATCCCGCAGCCGGTCACGGGGCGAAGGAACTTCTGGGCCGAGATCCACGACGGGCTCGCCGCGGTCGCCTCAAGCGGCGGTGTCAGCGTGGTCGTGGGTTTCGTGGTGTTGCAGGCCGCAATTCGTGGCGCGTTCAGTGTCTTTGTCGTCGTCGTGGCAATCGATGTTCTCCACGGGCATCAGTCAAGCGTCGGGCTCCTTCAAGGAGCGGTCGGTATCGGCGCACTGCTCGGCAGCATTGCTTGCACTCTGTTGATCGGGAGTCGTGCGATGACGCGCTGGCTCGGCGTCGCGATCGTCCTGTGGGGAGCGCCGATTGCGCTGATAGGCCTGCTGCCGCACTACGTCGTCGCGCTAGTCGCAGCTGCTGTCATCGGCGTCGGCAACGCACTGGTCGACGTCACGGCGTTCACTCTCATCGCACGCATGGTTCCCAACGCCGTTCTGGCTCGCGTGTTCGGGGTGCTCGAGAGCGTCGGCGCCCTGGCCGTCGGCATCGGGTTCATCGTCGCACCGGGGCTGATTGGCTTGCTCGGAATGAAGGGGGCGTTGCTGACGGTGGGAGCCGTCGCGCCGGTGGTCTGTCTCCTGTGGTGGCGGCGATTCACGGCCATCGACGCCTCCGTCGCCGTTCGGACCGACGACATCATGTTGCTCCGCCAAGTACCGATGCTGCGCCCATTGCCGGTGCCCGTCATCGAGCAGCTCGCTCATGGCCTCCAACGCACCGAGCTGCACCCGGGCGAGGCGGTGTTCGAAGCAGGTGAGGTCGGCGACAGCTTCTACGTCGTCGCTGCCGGGACCGTGAACGTGTTGGACGGCGATCAATCGGTACGCACCATGGGCCATGGTCAGGGCTTCGGCGAAATCGCGCTCCTGGGTGACACCACCCGCACGATGACGGTGCGAGCGGTCGACGACGTCGAGCTCTACGGCATCAGCCGCGGCGACTTCCTCACCGCGATCACCAGCACCCGCGACGCCCGCGCAGAGGCCGAGGCCACGCAGTCGGCCCACGTAGCCCACGCGCCAGGGACGCCGCTCGAAGACTCCGGTACCAAGTAGCCGCTACGCCGCCGGTGGCTCCCACACTTCACTTAGACGGTGGTTCCCACAGTTCGATCCCGTTGCCTTCAGGATCGTGAATGCGCGCGAATCGTCCCGCCTCAGGTGAGTTCCGTTCAGGCTTGACGATGACCGCGATCCCGCTGGCGTTCAATCCCTCAAGAGGCCGTCGAGGTCTCTGACGCGCAGGTTGAGCATGAACTGCTTGTCTGCTGCCCAGTAATCGGCCGCCGCTATGAAGGGCGCGAACACGAGCGGGCCGCCCGCCAATCCCCAACACCGGCATCGTCGCTCTCCTCGTCTTGTTAGTCCGGTCGCCCTCTTAGCCCGGTCGCTTCGTTAGCTTTGGCGACAGTCAACGACAAGAACCTGTCGCCACTTCGCGCCTGCCACCGTGACGGTCGTCGTCGCGAAGGTCAGCAGCTTCTGAGTGACGGGAGGATTCACGCAGTCTGGCCAGCTATCGGTATGGGTATTGCCGGCGGCGTCGATCCATCGCGGCACGGATGTCATAAAGCCGTAGGTCCAGCCCGAGATCGTGATGCCGGCTTGGTGGTCTCCGACGTAAGCCACCCCGGTGTGCCAGACAACCGCCGGCGCCTGGTGTCGCCCGACCTGATATCCCACGCCTGCGGCGAGCACGACTACCAGTGCGCCCGCTGCGAAAATCGCTGCGCCACGCCTGCGCACCACACCGGTCGTCGACACGCGTCAACTCTCCCCGAACGGCGGACCGGAGGCAATCAGTCGAGGTGGGTTTCCATCAGCTGGCGGCCGACTTCTGTGATCGAACCCGACAACGATGGGTACACCGAGAAGCTTTGCGCGATCTGATCGACCGTCAAGCCGAGCTGAACGGCCATGGTCACGGGCAGAATCAGCTCGCTCGCCTTCGGCGCAACAACGACCCCACCCAACACAACGCCCGTGCCAGGACGAGCAAACAGCTTCACGAATCCGTCAGTAACTCCGGCCATCTTCGCGCGCGCATTTCGGGCGAGCGGCAACTTCACCGAGCGCACCTCGACCGAGCCTGCATCGACTGCACTTTGGGAGACACCTACTGCGGCTATCTCCGGATCGGTGAACACGTTCGCCGCAACCATCGACAGTCGCAGTGGCCGCACCGCTTCACCGAGTGCGTGCCACATCGCGATACGCCCCTGCATCGCGGCGACCGACGCGAGCATCAGCAAGCCCGTGCAGTCGCCGGCCGCGTAGATGCCCGTCGCAGACGTGCGAGACACCCGGTCGACCTCGACATAGCCGGACGCCGATATGCGCACGCCCGCTTCGTCGAGACCGAGGTCAGCGGTGTTCGGTACCGACCCCACCGCCATCAGGCAATGCGAACCCGAGACCGTGGATCCGTCTGCCAACGAAACGAGCACCCGGTCCGCCGTCCGCGTGACTGCTGTAGCGCGCGC
>DATCFU010000002.1:0-30628 GCA_036509315.1 Acidothermaceae bacterium | reverse complement strand
CGGTCGATATTTGCGCCGTGGCTGGCAATACAGCCCGCAACACCCGCCATGGCCGCGGGGAGCAGCGGATGGCCCAAAACCGTGACGTGCAAGGGGCTGGGCAGTGCGGCGACCTCGACTTGCGGTCCGACCGTCATTTCGATCTCGAGCCCGAGGTCACGTGCAGCGTGGGAGAGTCCGTCGCGCAAGGCGAGTTCACCGGCTGCATCCGTACCGCCGAGGTCGGCGAGTACACCGAGGATCAAGCGGCCGCGCAACACGATCTGCTCGGTGTCGAGAACGAGCAGCGGAAACCTCGCCAACTCGTCGAACAGGCGGGAGGTCACGCCGGGACGATCGCGGCCGGTCAGCGTGACGAGCAACGTGCGGTCGACAGTCATCGAAGGTCGGGTTCGACAGCTCCGGCGGGCCGAGTCGATGGTAGGGCCAGCAGCGGCACGTTGTACGCCACCATTGCGGCCTCTCGCACGGCGTGAGATAGCGCGCTCAGCGCTTGAGTTCGAGCTTGACTGCCGGACGCCGAGATGGCGCCGGCATCTGCGCGAGCTGCACGCACGATCCGCCACAGCATGAGCGAACGTTCCGCGAGAGCGCGCGCGGGCGGCGGCCAGCCCGGTGGAAATCGTTGCCCAGCAGCGCGCAATGCCGCCTCGGCTTCCTTGCGCCCAGCGGCGACCTCGGGTCGCCACTGTGCGAGGTCGAGGGCCGCGAGCTCGTTGGTGGCCGCTCGCAACGCGCGGCCGAGCGCGCGGTCGGCCTGCTCGACGACGTGCAGTGGATCGGGCGCCGGCAAGCTGCCAATCGGTGCCAATGCGGCCGTGGCGCTGGGCGGTTGACCGAGCACCGCGATCTCCAGTGGATCGACCACTTCGCGCGCTTCGATCAGCACGTGCCAGCGCCAACCCCGGTAGGACGATCCCCGCTTGTCCGGAGTTGGGATGAGCCCGATCCTCGCGTGGTCGGTGACAAGCAGGACGCCGCATTCGGCCTCGAGCGCGGCCACGGAGAACGGGCCGACTCCGGTCAGCCCGAGCGGGTCTCCCGCCACCGGGAGTACCAGGGACACTTCGCGCACGCCTACCTGCAACAACCGCCCGACGACATCGACGAGTGCGAACTCGACCGCGACGGCACCCACGTCAGGCACTCGCGTGACCAGCTCCATGCCGTCGCCACCGTCGATGTCGACCCGCCAGTCTGGCCAGCCGGTGACGACGTGGCCGTCGCTGCCAGCCTCGATCGCCGTGAGCGCGGCGTCCGTACCGACCCGATTGCCCAGCGCAGCCGCGAACCACGCGGCGAACCGACCACACAGTTCAGGGTCGGCGAGAGGCTCACGCGGCAGGTCCTCTTCGGGCGTTGGCACGACACCAGCCTAAGCAACGGCGGCCGCGGGTCGACGTCCCGGTTGACTTCACTGCCGGTAAGTTTCGTGCGTGCAGGCAACCGGCGACGTCATTGCGATGCAGGGCGTCGGTGTGGTCCGCGACGGTGCGACGCTGCTCGACTACGTCGACTGGGCAGTCGATCAAGATCAGCGGTGGGTCGTCCTAGGCCCGAACGGTGCTGGCAAGACCACGTTGTTGCGGATCGCCTCCACGAGGCTCTTCCCAACGCGCGGGACGGTCGACATCCTCGGCGAGCGACTGGGTCGAGTCGACGTTTTCGAGCTTCGGCCGCGAATCGGACTGTCGAGTGCGGCCTTGGGCGAGCGCATCCCGGCTCGCGAGAAGGTCAGAGACGTCGTCCTGACCGCCTCGTACGGCATGGTCGGGCGCTGGCGCGAGCGCTACGACATCCACGACGAGGTGCGCGCCGAGCACGTTCTGAAGCAGGTCGGGTGCGCCCACCTTGCCGATCGCACCTACGGCACATTGTCCGAGGGTGAACGTAAGCGCGCACAGATCGCGCGGGCATTGATGACCGACCCGGAGATGCTGCTGCTCGACGAGCCGGCCGCGGGGCTCGATCTGGGCGGGCGCGAGGACCTCGTCGCTCGGCTCGCCGCCATCGCTGCAGATCCTGGCGCGCCGACGACCGTGCTCGTGACACACCATGTCGAGGAGATCCCGGTCGGGTTCACGCATGCGCTGCTGTTGCGCAGCGGTCAGGTGGTCGCGGCCGGACCGTTACACGAGTCGATGACCGAGCACTCGTTGTCGGACACCTTCGGCGTCGGGTTGCGTCTGGACTATCGCGACGGCCGCTTCGCCGCCCGCGCGGTGTGAAATACCGGCCTATGATCGAGTTATGTCCGCTTGGCTGGTTTGGACGATCGTGGCGGCCGCCTGTGCCGCCGCGGAGGCCCTAACCCTGACGCTTGTCCTCGGCTTCGTCTCGCTTGCCGCGGTGGTCGCGCTCGTCGTTGCGGTGGTCGGCGGTCCCGTTCCGCTGCAGCTCGGCGCCTTTATCGCCGGATCAATCGGGCTCGTCGGCGTTGCCAGGCCGATCGCGAAGTCGCACCTGCGGACGCCGAGTGAACTGAAGAGCGGCATCGACGCGCTCGTGGGCAAGAGCGCGCTGGTCCTCGAACGGGTAGACGCTCATCACGGTCAGGTCAAGATCGGTGGCGAGATCTGGACCGCCCGCGCCTACATGGAAGACCAGGTTCTCGAACCTGGGACGTCGGTCGACGTCGTAAAGATCCAGGGCGCTACCGCCCTGGTCTATGGAACGGAGTAGTTCATGGGCCCCGAGGCCATTGCTCTCATCATCGTCGCGATCTTTGTTTTGCTCGTCGTCGGGCGCACGATCCGCATCGTGCCGCAGGCACGCGCGGGCATCGTCGAGCGCTTCGGCCGGTACAACAAGACGTTGACGCCGGGCCTGAACATCGTGGTGCCCTTCGTCGACCGGTTGCGTCCGCTACTCGACTTACGCGAACAAGTCATTTCGTTCCCGCCGCAGCCGGTCATCACCGAAGACAACTTGGTGGTCGGCATCGACACCGTTCTGTATTTCCAAGTCACCGATGCACGTGCTGCCACCTACGAGATTGCGAACTACATCCAGGCCATCGAGCAGCTGACAGTCACGACACTTCGCAACGTCGCTGGCGGCATGGACCTCGAGAAGACGCTGACGTCACGCGAGGAAATCAACTCCCAGTTGCGTGTCGTGCTCGACGAGGCCACCGGCAAGTGGGGCATCAAGGTCAATCGCGTCGAGCTCAAGTCGATTGATCCGCCTGCATCCATCAAGGACTCGATGGAAAAGCAGATGCGCGCCGACCGTGACAAGCGGGCTGCGATCCTCACGGCCGAGGGTTTCAAGCAATCGCAGATTCTGACCGCTGAAGGCGAAAAGCAGTCGGCGATCTTGAAGGCTGAAGGTCAGGCGCAAGCTGCGGTCACCCAGGCAACAGCCGATGCGAAGGCCCAAGCACTGCGCGCCGAGGGTCAAGCCAAGGCCATCGGCACCGTCTTTGAAGCCATTCACGAAGGCAAACCGGACGCCGAGTTGCTGGCCTACCAGTACCTGCAAATGCTCCCGCAGATCGCGCAGGGCACCGCCAACAAGCTGTGGATCGTGCCGAGTGAGATGGGAAAGGCGCTCGAGGGTCTCGGCAGCATCGTGGGCGGCCTGGCCGGTGGCGGGTCGAACGGCGCTGCACCCGATGCTGCGGCGGCCAAGCCGGTGCCACCGAAGCCCGCCGCGATTGAGCCGCCACCGCCTGCGAGCTGATTCCCGCTAGCTGATTTTGGCGGCTAGCGACTCGACGAGCTGGACGTACCAGTCCGCGTGGTTGTAGTTCCAGATCGCGGTCGATAGCGACGCACTGCCTTGCCCGGCACCATTCGCGCACAGGTAGGCGGCCGCGGTGAAGATGGAATCTGCCGGATCCATGATGTCGGCCTTGCCGTCGTGGTCTCCGTCGCGCGCATACTCGGCGAACGTGGCGGGCAAGAATTGCATCGGCCCGAGCGCGCCGGCTGTCGACACCATTGTGCCCATGCCGTCGTGAGTTTCGACCTGGCCGATCGCTGCCAGCACGGTCCACGACAGGCCGGGGCAGGTCGTCGCCGCGGCCTGGAACAGGGCCTTGTAATTCGCCGGCGCCGCAGCCGCCTGTGCTGCAGCGGCGGCCTGTGCGGCGGCGGCGGCGGCCGCAGCTTGCGATGCTGCTAGTGCCGCAGCCGCGTCCTTCAGTGCCTGCAGATTCTTGGCGCGCGACGACGCCTCGTTGAGGAGGGCTTGTTGCTGGCTAAGGAGATTTTGCAGGTCGGCAAGTCGGCTGTTCACGGCGTCCGTGTTCGAAAGACCGTTGTCGATCTGGTTCTGCGTCGCGTCGAGCGTCGCCTTGGCGGACGCCGCTACGGCTAGCGCACTTGCTGCGCTGTCGGCGTCGGAGGTGACGATGCCGTTGAGATAGGGCACCTGACGCAAGCTGGCTGGGTCGCCGGACCGCAACGCGCTGGCGTAGAGGGCCAGGGATCCGCCGGCCTTGTAGAGCGCGACTATGTGCGAGTCTCGCTGCGCGACCAGGGTGTCGGCCTGCTGGAGAAGTGACGAATAGACCCGGCCCGCGGCAACGTTCATCGACACGGCCTGGCCCAGAGCGGTCAGCGATGTGTCATACGCGGCCAGCGCCGCCACGACCTGAGGCTGCAGTTTGCTGATCTGGGCGGCGAGTTGCTGTGCCTGGGCGTTGGCTTGGTCCAGGCTGTCGGCCTGCGCCGACGCGCTCGCCCCCAGGATGATCGCCATCGAGGTCCCGGCAACCACCAGCAGCTGAAGCCGCCCGCGCCAAGTTCGTTGGCGTACCGCGGGGGACTTCACGAAGGTTTAGTCGACCGCAGGCGACCATCTCTTGACCTTTTGGGGCTTTCGTGAGGGAAGTCTCCTCGCCAACGGACCGCTACCATCGCAGGCGTGCCGGCGCTGAATCCGTGGGAGATCGCTGGCATCTTCGGCGCTGGCGTCGTAGCTGGCACGGTCAACACCGTGGTCGGTTCGGGTTCATTGCTCACGTTTCCGACTCTGGTCGCGTTCGGGTACTCACCGCTGGTCGCGAACGTCTCGAACACGCTCGGACTCGTCCCGGGAGGGATCAGCGGCGCGGTCGGTTATCGCCGCGAACTCGTCGGCCAGCGGAGCCGGATTAGGCGCCTCGGAGCGATCTCAGTCGCGGGCGGAATGCTCGGGGCGGGACTGCTGCTCGCGCTGCCGAGTACCTCGTTCGAGCGGGTCGTGCCCTACCTGGTGCTGGTTGCCTGTGCGCTGGTCATCGTCCAGCCGCGGTTGTCCGCCCGGGTGATTCGGCAGGCCGAGTTGCGTCCACCCCGCGAACGGCCGCACCGCGGGATCGACATTGGTGCGTTCCTGACCGGGATCTACGGCGGCTACTTCGGGGCCGCGCAGGGCGTGATCCTGATGGCGTTGCTCGGCATTTTCATTGACGATCACGTGCAGCGGCTGAACGCCCTGAAGAACGTGGTGATCGCCATGGTCAACGCGGCAGCGGCGATTCTGTTCATCTTCTTCGCCCCGGTGGCCTACCTGCCCGCGGCGCTGCTCGCCATTGGATCGGCGATCGGCGGGCAGATCGGAGCCACGGTCGGCCGTCGACTGGCGCCAAATCTGCTACGGCTGCTGATTGTGGTGGTCGGGACAGGGGTCGCGATCAAGCTGTTCGTATCGCCCTGAGGGCGCCCGCTAGCTCAGGGTCGACGGCGCGTGACCATCACCTTGATCGCAAAGCCGAGCACGATGAGCACGGCCGCGATGATGATGAGCGCATGAATCAGCGCGTGAAAGATCAGTGCCACCACGAGCCCGGCGACGAACCCGGTGCCGAACAACGCAGCGCTTGCCCGCACGATGCGCATCACCGACCCCCGACTGCGGCTGCCGATGACTTGCAGGTCGTCCATGGAACCCAGCTCCCTTTAAACACCACCGGATCAACGTGTGATCAACGACTCCACGGTACGCCAGCTTTCGGCGTCCGCGATGATGCGTGCCATGGCTCGAACGGTGTTCCTGGACGGCGTGATCGTCGACGGGGTAACCGACCCGGTGCTCGCCGACTACCGCGCGCTGACCGACGTCGAGCTGCGTCGCCGGTCCGAGCCTGCGGACGGCATCTTCATCGCCGAGGGCGAGCTGGTGATCCGGCGCGCCCTGCAGGCCGGGTACCCGATGCGGTCGGCGCTCATGACGCAGCGGTGGCTCGCGCCGGTTGCCGATCTCGTCGCGGGCCTCGATGTGCCGCTCTACGTGGGTTCCGAGGAACTGCTCGAGTCGGTCACCGGTTTCCACGTTCATCGCGGAGCCCTTGCGGCGATGGGACGCTTACCGCTGAAGAGCGTCGCCGACCTACTTCCGCGCAGTTCGCGGCTCGTGGTGCTGGAAGAAGTGAACAGCCACACCAATCTCGGCGCGATCTTCCGAAGCGCAGCGGGTCTGGGCATGGACGCGGTGCTCCTGAGCCCGACCTGCGCCGACCCGCTCTACCGGCGCTCGGTGCGCGTCTCAATGGGCGAGGTCTTCTCGATTCCCTATGCCCGATTCGAGTCGTGGCCGAGCGGCCTGATCGAGCTTCGCAAAGCTGGCTTCCGGGTGCTCGCGCTCACGCCTGATTCGCGGGCCGAATCGATCGGCGAGGTCGAGGTGCGGGACGACGACTTGCTGGCGTTGCTGCTCGGCGCGGAGGGTCCAGGCCTGTCGAAGGACGCTCTGGACGGAGCGACGAGCTGGGTGCGGATACCGATGGGAAATGGAGTCGACTCGTTGAATGTCGCCGCCGCTACCGCTGTGGCTTGCTATGCGATAGCCCGCGGGACAACGCGCCACATATCGCGATAGGTGTCGCGCCGGACATGAGGCACGCGCCGGACATGAGGCAAGCCGCCGGGTCGGTGGGGGGTACGATCCGGCGGCTCGCGGTCTCAGTCGCCCGGTGGTCGTTACTGGCCGGGCGGGCGGTTTACCACCAGTGCTGGTCGCGCATTGCGTTCCTCCAAGTCGTGTCGAGGACGGTTGTGTCCGAGACAAGGGGGTCGCGCGAGGCATCGGCGATGGCTGACTCCTCGGCACCCTTGGCTGGAAACTTGAACACGCGTCTATCAAAACACCCGAACCGGTCAAATCGCACTACCAGTGCGCATCGATCGCACTGCGCGTAGAGTTCGTGACTACAGCGGGTGATCATCCGACGGACCCTCCGCTGGCTCTGCGTGCAGGCTTACGTGGGGGCATAAAGGGGCATGAGGAAAGCAGCACCCGGGGGGTGACCGCCATCGCAATAGGCCGAAACGACGGCGTGCCCGCGGGCGGCTGGCTTCGGCCGCTCTGGGCCCTACCGCGCCGTGCGCGTCCTTTCGTGATCGCCGTGAACGCGCTCTATCTCGGGTCGCTCGCGGTCGGTGTCGCGACGACGCATCCCAAGATGTCCGACGTTTTGACATTCGCGGTCTTGGTGGCCTGCGCCGTCCTTTCCATCGAAGGATCGTTGCGGCTGGTCTGGCGTGGCCCGAAGCCGGGCCGGACGACGAACGACATGCTCGCCGTGTGGACGATTCCCGTCGTGTTGCTGCTCCCGCCGCTGTATGGGGCGCTCGTCGTTCTCCCGGTGTTTGCGTTCCTGCAGCTTCGGGTCGGCAGGCGGCCGCTGGTCAAGCTCGCTTTCAGCGTATCGGCAGCTGGCTTGGCGAACTTTGTGGCGTCGACGCTGCACGGAACCCTCGTAGCCGGACAACTGCACGTAGCCCAGTCGAAGTGGGACGTGCATGCACTCGTCGGTACACCGGGAGTACTCGCGGCGACCGTCACCTGCGTTCTCGTGCGGCACGCGATCAACATGGGCCTGGTCGCCGAAGTCATGGCCCTGACCTCGACGTCAGCGCGACTGCGCGACAGCTTCGTCGACGCTGAGGCATGGGTCGGGATTGCGGCCGAGTCATGCACCGGGATACTCGTCGCGCTCGCCTGCGCCGCATCGCCGTATGCCGTGTTGTTTGCGTTGGCACCCGTGCTGGTCCTGCAGCGGACGCTGCTGCTCGCTGAATTCCGCGATGCAGCAAGGACAGACCCGAAAACCGGACTTGCGAATTCCAGCTATTGGCGAGAGGTCGCCGAACGTGAGATCAAGCGTGCGCGCGGGGGCGGCGAGCCGCTGGCGGTTCTGCTGGTCGACATCGACAACTTCAAGGC
This sequence comes from Acidothermaceae bacterium, assembly GCA_036509315.1. Classification (GTDB taxonomy): domain Bacteria; phylum Actinomycetota; class Actinomycetes; order Acidothermales; family Acidothermaceae; genus PALSA-607. The sequence continues at coordinate 22,474 of DATCFU010000002.1, read as the reverse complement.
AGTCAACGACAGGTACGGCCACCTCACTGGTGACGATGTGCTTCGAGGTGTCGCGACCGGGCTCACTGATGGCCTACGGCCACGCGACTTTGTCGGCCGGTTCGGTGGCGAGGAGTTCGTTATTCTGCTTGCCGGTTCCGATCTCGAACAGGCGCGCCACACCGCCGAACGCGTCCGGGCGCAAGTCTCTGAAGTGTCTGTTGCCGCAGCGAATCGGCGCGAACAGGTAAGCGTCACTGTCTCCGTTGGAGTCGCTGCGTTCCGCGACAGCGGCCACTCCGTCCATGAATTGCTCGACGCTGCCGACACCGCGCTGTACGCCGCGAAGCACGCGGGGCGCAACTGCGTGCGGGTGGCTGAAGGGGCCCGCCAGCAGGTGCTCGACCTCACTGCAGACGATCGGCGCTCCATCGACTTACGCACACAGCGCGAATCTGTGGAGTAACTACCTATGCTGGACGCGTGACCCGCCGTCCGCGTGAGAAGGACATTGCTGCCCGTTCCGACTCCGACGCTGCAGTGTCCGATGCGAGACGTGCGTTGTTCGTCATGGCTGGTGTGCTCGCCGTGCTTTGGGTCGTCCAGATCGCCAACTCGATCGACCACTACGGGCTGAGCAGGCACTTCGGGATCGTTGGGCGCGAGCCGTCGCGGTTGCCCGACATCCTCAGTGCGCCACTTCTGCATTGGAGCTTTTCGCATATCGAAGCCAACTCGGCACCGCTGTTCTTTCTGGGGTTCTTCGCCGCATATCGAGGTATCCGGCGCTTCGTCGTGGCGACCGTGCTGATCGTGGTGACAAGCGGCCTCGGCAGTTGGTTGTTCTCGTCGACGCACGCCGTCGAGGTCGGGGCGAGTGGCGTTGTCTTTGGCTATTTCGGCTACGTGGTGGTCCGCGGCATCGTTGACCGGCACTTCCTCGATGCCATCGTCGGCCTCGTCGTTGCCCTGTCGTACTGGTCGATCCTGCAGGGCGTGCTGCCCAACGATCCGCACATCAGCTGGCAGGCACACCTGTTCGGGCTTCTCGGCGGCATTGCCGCCGCGTTGCTTCTGAGGCAGCGCCCGCCCAGGAGGCCCAAGGCCGAGCTGCAGAAAGCGTTGCCCGCCGCGGCCCCGAGCGGCGATTCCTCACGGGCAGCACTGCATAAGGAACTTGACGACTTGGGATTGGGGTAGCTACGTCCCGGGAATGTAGGTTTCATGGGATATGAGCAAGGAGCCACGGTTCAGCTGGATGCAGTTGCGAAGCCGCACGTACGGCATGCCGTGAAGAAGACAGTGTCCGGCCCGACTGCGTTGTGCGGTGCCGGCCCCATCACGACCCGTCTCCTCGGGAGTTTCGACCTGACCGACGAGAGCGCGTGTCCCGAGTGCGCACAGCTGTTGAGTGCTACCTAAGCTCTGACTTTCGCGAACAGGTCCCGTAGAGCGGTCTGCGCCGCGAGTTCGCCACAGCGCCCGTGCACACCGGCGCCTGGGGGAGTCGAGGCCGAACACAGATACACACCCGTAATTCCGGTGCGGTAAGGGTTCCAGCGCAACGCGGGTCGCACGAACGTCTGCCGCAGTGTTTGCGCACCGGAGGCGATGTCTCCACCGGGGTAGTTGGGGTTGTGCTCCTCCTCCTGCACGGCGGTACGCACCGCTTTCGCGAGCACCAGGTCGCGAAAGCCCGGCGCGAAGCGTTCGATCTGCGCCGCTATCCGCGCGCTCATGTCGACGGTTGAGCCAGCAGGCACGTGGCAGTAGGTCCACAACGTGTGCTGCCCAACCGGCGCACGGGTCGGATCCACGACGCCGGCCTGGACGACGAGCACGTAGGGCCGCTCGGGGTGGCGACCCGATGCCACGTCGTCCTCGCTTTGCGCGACCTCTTCGAATGTGCCGCCCAGGTGCACAGTTCCAGCACGCAGGCACGGTTCCGCCGCCCAGGGCACTGGTGCCGACAAGGCGAAGTCGACCTTGCATACACCGGCGCCGTAGCGGAAATTCCGCAGCGCGCGCCGGTACGCCGACGGCAGGCGATCGCCACCGAGCGCGAGGAGCGACCGTGGGGTGACATCGAGCAACACCGCACGCGCCGGCGGGAGCTCGTCGAGCGACGTGATCCAGCGGTCGGTGAAGACAGCGCCGCCGGCGTCCTCGATAGCTCGCACCATTGCCGCGATCAGGCTGCTCGATCCGCCCGAGATGACGGGCCAGCCGACCGAGTGTCCGAGCGTCGTGAGCAGCAGCGCGACCGCACCGCTCGGCGGCCGGCTCAGTCTCAACATCGAGTGTGCGGCAACACCTGCGAGCAGACCACGCGCCTCGTCGGTGCCAAAGTGCCGTGCCATGAGGGACGCCGGTTGCAACGCCGCGAGTCCGAATCCGGCGACGCGCAGCGGGTGCCGTGGCGGACGCCGCAGGCTCGACAACACGATGTCGACGACGTCATCGACGTTGTGCACCGAGCGGGCGCACCACCGGCGATACGCAGCCGCATCGGCGCCCAGAGCGTCGGCCGTTTCATCGACGGAGCGCACCACGTAGCCAGCCCGGCCGCCGTCGAGTGGATGCGCGAACTGCACCTCGGGCTCGAGGATCCGGACGCCGCGTGACTGCAGGTTGAATTTGCGGAAGAACGGCGAGGCGAGCGCTAACGGGTGTGCGGCGGAGCACACGTCATGGCGAAATCCCGGGATCGTCAGTTCTTCCGTTCGTGCGCCACCGCCGGGCGCGGCCGCACCCTCGTAGACGTGCACCCGTAGGCCGGCGTCGGCAAGGGTGACCGCTGCTGCGAGGCCGTTTGGCCCCGACCCGACGACGATCGCGTCTGGAGCATCACCCATGCGGTTTGGCGCGCAACCGCCGGAACGGTGCTGTCACCATGCGTGCTCCCGATTGGAACAGGCTGCGGATTGCTGCGTTGTGCCACACGTTAGTCCAGTGCCGCCACTGCCGGCTGCTGTCGACACACACGACGTTAGCCTCGACCACCGGGCCTGCGACTCCCAGGTGTCGTGCCACCGCCGTCAGCGTCTGCTCCCAGAACTTACTCTCCTTGCGGTGGCCGCCGAAGATCAACGCGAGCTCGTAGATCGGATCGTTTGCCCGCAACAACACCTGCGCCTGCAGATTCGTCGTGCCCGTCGCCGTGCGCTCGGCACTGAAGGTGATCCAGCCGGCGAACATGTGGCCTTGAGGGGTCATGAACGTGAACGACTGCTCATCGGCATAGAGCACCATCACACCGGTCGACAGACGAGGCGCGCCCGGCGCGAGCGACATGTCGATCAGCGCCACGTCGCCGGGGTTAAGCCCGGCCAAGCCGCCCGCGAACCGGTTTCCCTTCGGCCAGAAGTCGGCGAAGTGCGCGCGCCATTCGCTGATTGCGCGTTCCGGAGTTACGTCTTGCCCGAGCGACGTCACGTAGGTCTTTTGCCACATTTTCCCGAAGCCCTGGATCGGACCGGTCAGGCGGCGGCCGGCGACGTTCGTGCCGCGCACACCGTCGCGCTTCTCGACACTGAGTCGCTGCACGTTCGCCGCCCAGTTCTGGTGGTCGCTCCTCGGAGCGAGTGCACCGGCGGCTGGCGTTGACTCGACGGCGGCGCCCTTGTCGTCGGCGGCTTTGAGGTCTGGCCTTTGCGTGTTCATGTATTCCTCTTCACCTGGTGGTGAGGGCCGCGAGTGCAGCCGTTTCGTCATCGAAGATGGTGATGGCTTCGTCGAGCCGGGTCAGCTCGAAAATCTGCCGGTAGTGCGGTGACAAGCCGTACGCCGAGAGTTGCTGCCGCTGCCGATTCGTACGTACAAGTAGCGTCACGAGCATCCCGATACCACCGCTGTTCATGTATTCGAGGTCGGTGAAGTTGAGGACCACACGTTGCGTGTCGTTCTCGCTGACCTGTTGGTACGCCGACATCAGAATCGGCTCGCACGCAGCGGTTACCTCACCGGCAATGTCGACGACCGCGGTGCCGTTCGCGATATGACGTACATCCATGCTCACTGTTGGTGCTTCCATGGTTTTCTTCCCCTCACGACGGAGACCGTCAAGTGCCGTTGATTAAGTGGTGATGGCGATGGCGTCGTCGACGTCTGCGAACACTTGGATGAAGTCGGACAGCCGAGTGATCTCGAAGATCTGGCGATAGTGCTCGGACAGTCCACTGGCCGCTACCGTGCGGTGTTCAGCGCGGGCCTGCGCAAGGATGCCCACGATCAACGCGATGCCGGTCGAGTTCATGTAGTCGACGGCAGTGAAATCAAGGACGACGCGGCTTGCCATGTCAGGTCCGAGCGTTCCGGCGTAAGCAGACTGCAGTGGTTGCGACGCGCTTGAATCGATCTCGCCGCGGATCACTAGCACGACGGTGTCCGGAAGCCGTCGAACGTCTACTTCACAGGTGCTCGCCATGGTGTTCTCCTTCGTCGCCGTCTCCGCCCGTGCGCATCGTCAACCGCACGGTGTGCAAAGCGCCTTGCGTCGACACCTCCATGCCGTCGACCACGTTCTGCAGGAGGAACAGACCCCAACCGCGTGGCCGCTGCTCGCCGCGTAACTTCAACTCGATGTCGGGAACCTCGCGCTCGACATGGTCGGCGCGATCTCCACCCCTGTCGGTGATCGTGACCGCGACGGCGTCGACCGTTCGCATCACGGAGATATCGACCGGAATCTCTGCGCGGTTCTCGTTGCCGTGCTCGATCGCGTTCATCGTTGCTTCGGCGACGGCGGTCTTGAGCCGCTCCATCTGGTCCGTGGTCAACCCGCAGTCCGCGGCTGCCGCGGCAACTTCGCGCAGCGCTACCCGCTCATTTCCGGGCTCGCTCGCCACCGTGAATGCAGCGAGCAGCTGCGGTGTCTCCTCTGCCCGGTTGCTGCTCATGACCGGTCTCCGAGATTGACGAACCGTGACCCACCCGTGCGCTGAAGGCTGACCAGCGTGATGTCGTCCTCCTGCTCGTGGTCTGGACCGGTGAACCGGTCGAGCTCCGACAGACACAGATCGATGAGCGCCTCGCCTGACATCCCGCGGCCGACCACTTCACCAACGCGTGGAAAGCCGAACATCTCCCGGCTCGGACTGTGTGCCTCTGCGAGCCCATCGCTGTGCAGCAACAGACAGTCGCCGGTCTGCAGCTCAGCAGTCTTCTGCTCGTATTCCATGCCCGTCATGAGACCTAGCGGCATGCCTCGCGCCTTGAGTTCCACCACGCCGTCCGCCGTACGCAGGAACGGTAAGTCGTGGCCGGCGTTCGCGTACTCGATGGCACCGCTCTTGGGATCGAGGAGCAGTGCCAGGCAGGTCACGAACATCGCGTTCGGCATGTCATGGCAGAGCAGGTCGTTGACGTGGGCCAGCACTGCGCCTGGCGAAGTCAGTTCGGGTGCGGTCGACCGCAGCAATGAGTGAGTGCTCGCCATGACGAGCGCCGCTGGGACGCCCTTGTCGGTGACGTCCCCAACGACGACCATGACTCGTCCGTCGCGCAACGGAATGAAGTCGTAGAAGTCGCCACCTACCTGGCGCGCGGGCCGGTAAAAGGCGGCCACCGTCCAGCTCGGCAGGTCAGGTAGTTCCTTGGGCAGGAACTGCTGCTGAATGAGTTGCGCCACTTTGAGTTCTTGTTCGATGCGCTCGCGCTGCCGGGCTTCGGCCTGCTGCTCGAGCACCAGTTGGCCGACCCGGATCGCCGGTGCCGCATGCCCGGCAAGGGAGTCGAGGAGGTGCCGGTCGTCGGTTGAGTAGTCGCGCTCGGAAAGCCGAGGCCCGAGATGAAGCAGCCCAATGAGTTCGCCGGACGAGACCAGCGGGACGACGAGGACGACGCCAGCCGCGCGCATGGCGGCCAGGCCCGGGGAGTCGAGGACAAGATCAGTGATGTCGACCGGGCCGTCCGCGCTCTGGCAGTAGCCAAGGATCGGGTCGTTCTGCGCGATCTCGAACGACGGCCCAGCGTGGACGGGCGCGGTTGCGTCGGGGACCGTCGGTGCTCCGGTGCGCCTGCGTAAGCGGGCCAGGCGAGAACGGCGGGCGTCCCGGTCCAGGAGCGGTTCGGGTGTGCCAGTCACGATGACCTCGGCGGCAGCGTCGGGCACGGCGTGGTGCACGGCGTCGGGTGTGGTCTCGGGTTCGGTGTGGTGCGACAGCAGGGACTCGGCCATCAGAACCCCACTCTGAAACTGCAGGTGGCGAAACGGCAGGTGGAAGGCAACACGGAAGGCGACCAGCGTAGGGCCGTGGGCGGCACATCTGCGCAGATCGGCTTCATCAATTCCTCCCCGGCTCGGTCGCTTCTCGGTGGCTGGGCCGGCTCCCTCGTCGGCTCGTCGAGTGCCACTTTGGTGGCGGAGCGTTCCGAAAGCGTTACGGTCATCGCGAGATTCCGGATCGCCGTCACAGTCAGCCGTTGAAAGACCTCGGAGGGCGCCAGGTGCTGAGCGTGGCCCTGCTCGGGCCGCCACACATCGAGTACGACGGTCAAGCTGTCCATTTCGACACGCGTAAGGCCGTCGCACTACTCGCGCTTGTCTCGATGGCTGAGCAACCTCTGAGCCGGGATCGGTTAGCGGTGATGCTCTGGCCGGACTCCGACGACGAGCGGGCGCGCGGCGCGTTGCGGCGCACCGTCTCGGTGACGGCCGCGGGGGTAGGCGACGCACTCGTCGTCAGCCGCACCACGATCGCCTTGGACCAAAGCTTGGTACGCGTCGACGCCGTGGAGTTTCGGCGGCTTCTCGCAGCGGGTGACGTCGGTGCTTTGGGCAAGGCGTGCGCGTTGTATCGCGGCGACTTCCTGACCGGGTTCGCCGTACGAGACAGCCCGGACTTCGACGACTGGCAGAACTCGACCGCCGACGACTTGAGACAGCGTCTGAGCACCGCCCTTGACGTACTCGTCGGGGCAAGGGTCGCAGCGGGCGAACTGGATGCGGCGCTGGAGCTCGCGCGGCGCTGGGTGGCGCTCGACGTGCTGCACGAGCCGGCCCAGCAGGCGACCATCCGGGTCCTCGCCATGATGGGTCAGCGGTCGGCGGCACTTCGCCAGTACCGCGAGTGCGTGCGGGCCCTCGCGGACGAACTCGGGGTAGCACCGCTGCGTGAGACCACCGCACTGTATGACGACATCCGCTCGGGTCGCCTCGCGGGATCGACGAGACCCGCGCCCCCCGCCGTCCGCTCTGCTGTTGTTGCGTTGCTGCCGCCTGACGTGGCCGACGACTTCGTCGGAAGGACGGCTCAACTCGCGGCGCTGGAGTCCTTCCTGCTGACGGGGGGCGCACAAGGTCGACTGATTGCGCTCGTCGGCGAGGCAGGTTCGGGCAAGACGCGTCTTGTCGCCGAGTTGGCCGCGCGAGCGAGTCGAGTCGACACAAGCGCGTTCGTGGTTCGGGCACACCAGGGCGAGACGACCCTGCCGTTCACCGTGCTTACGGACCTTCTGCTACAGATCCTCCGTCGCCAGCCGGCAATCGTCGACAGCGTCCCGCCGCACGTCGCACGCGAGATCGCTCGGCTGGTTCCGGGCTTCTCGTCCGGGGCGCCGGACCAGGCGGAGGCCGTGACAAGTACGGCTGGCTTGACCAGGCTGTTCACCGCAATCGCGACTACTTTGGTCGCCGCTTCGCCAGAGGGCTCCGCTCGACCGTCCGTCTTCGTTATCGATGACACGCACTGGGCCGATGACGCGACCTTGAGCGTGCTCGGATACCTCATCAACCGATTGGCTGAGCTGCCGATCCGTCTCGCGCTGACTTGGGCGCCGGAGAATGCGGGGCGACTGGCCGGATTTCGAGCAGCGGTTGCGGACGCAGTTGCCGATGGCGTCGCATCTGTGATCCCAATCGAGCCGTTCGGGCTGCCCGAGATTACCGCCCTTCTCGCGTCCTCGTCGGCACAACTCGACTCTGCGCGCCTGCTCGCCGAGACGCGGGGTCTGCCATTGCTTGTCCTTGAGTACATCCGGGCGGCGCAGGACGGCACGGTCGACGGCCCACCGGCCGGTGTTCGTGACCTGCTCGAGAGCCGCATTGATGCTGTGCAAGAGACCACGGTTCAGGTCGTGTCGGCGGCGGCCGTGCTGCAGGGCAGGTTCGACGCCGACCTGATTCGGTCGGTCAGTGGCCGCAGTGACGCCGAAACCTCGGATGCCCTCGACGAGGCGATCCGCTACCGATTGCTCGAAGAGAGTTCAGCTGCCGCGGAAGGCGTTGCCTACGACTTCCCGTTCGAGGCTCTGCGACGCGTGGTTTTCGAGCGGACTACGTTTGCGCGCCGCCGGTTGCTGCATGGCCGCGCCGCCGATGCGCTGTCGCGCCGGCACGAGCGAGACTCGGCGACCTCGGTCTCGGCGGCTGTGGTTGCGCACCACTTCGAGCAATCGGGACGGGACGCCGAAGCTGCGGCTTGGTGGTGGCGTGCGGCAGCGCGGTCGCGTGCTCTCTATGCGCATGAGCAGGCCCACTCCGATCTTTCCCGGGCGCTCGCATTGGGTTATTCGCCGGCGGACGTGTGGGCGTCGAATGGCGATGTGCTGGTGGCCCTCGGCCGCTACACCGAAGCGATCGGAGCGTATGAGAGCGCCGCGGGGTTGGCGTCCGATGCCTCGTTCATCGCTGGCGTCGAGCACAAGCTCGCTGAGGTGCATCACCGCCTTGGCGACTGGGTGGTCGCTGACGACCACTTACGCACTGCACTCGAGCTGCTTTCCGAGGACGCGCCCGTGGAATCTGGTCCGCTACTAGCCAGGATCAGAGCCGACCGTGCGCTGCTCGCCTACCGGCGCGGAGATGTCGCGGCAGCCCGCGAGCTCGCATCGGGCGCAGTGGCGATGGCCGAGCCTCTTCGAGACGCGATGGCGGCGGCCCAGGCTCTCGACGTGCTTGGCATGGTGTCGGCCTCGACGGGCGATCTCGATGCTGCCGAGTCGAGCCTGCGCGGCAGCATCGAGCAAGCACGGACGCTGCCCGATTCTGGCGTCGCCGTGGCCGCGTTGAATAACCTCGCGCGGGTGCTCGCCGACCTCGGTCGACGCGACGAGGCGTTGGAGACGGCGCATGAAGCACTTCGTCTCGGAGCCGAGCGTGCTGACCAGCACCGGCTCGCAGCGTTGCACACGAACCTTGCCGATTTGCTGCACGCCGCGGACGATGAAGACGGCGCCCTCGAGCATCTGAAGGAAGCGGCCCGGTTGTTCGCAGCCGTTGACACGGGTGGCGAACCCCGCGCCGAAGTCTGGACACTCGTCGAGTGGTGAGGGTCCTCAGCGAACGACTCGGTACCGGACGTGTGTCGCGTAGGGCGAGTACGTGACGTCCACCTGCTCTAACCCTGGATCGTCCACTCCGTCGAGCAAGCGCTCCCCGCTGCCGAGCATTGCTGGCCCGATGTCGAGCGTGATCTCGTCGATGGCACCCGCGGCGAATGCCTGTCGGATTGTTGACGCACCACCGGCGATGCGGATGTCGCCGCCCGCAGCGGCATCCTTCGCCTGGTTGAGGGCGGCCTCGAATCCATCCGTGACGAAGTAGAACGTGGTGCCGCCGTCCATCTCGTTTGGCTCGTGCGGGTAGTGGGTGAGGACGAACACCGGTGAGTGGTACGGCGGGTCGTCGCCCCACCACCCTCGCCAATCGGCGTCCCACTCGCCGCGGATCGGGCCGTACATGTTGCGGCCCATGATGACGGCCCCAAGCGTGCGCATCAGGTCATCGCGGGCAGCGACGTCGCCCTCGTGGGCTGGGCCATCCCCGAAGTGCCACTGATGGAGCCTGAGGCCGCCGACCCCGATGGGGTTCTCGAGACTCTGGTCAGGACCCGCGATGAAGCCATCGAGGGAGATCGACACGTGACAAGTAATGAGGCTCATGGACGTTCAGACTATTGAGTGGGCGAGAAGTCATCGGTCAGCGCAATCGCGGCGGCAGTGGTCGCCTTCGCAGCGCTTGCATCGCAACCCCTAGGCTGGCCAGATGGCAGCCCGACTGGCAGTAGTCACAGGGGCGAGTCGCGGCATCGGCCGCGCCCTGACGGAGCGGCTTACCTCGGCGGGCCAGACAGTGGCGGCGATCGCGCGGTCCGCTACTGACCTCGACCATGTGGCTGCTGCGACGGGCGCTGTTCCGTTCACGTTGGACGTCAGTGACCCGGCGGCTGTCAAAGACGTCTTTGCACGCATTCTTGCTGAGCTCGGCGTTCCCGATCTGCTCGTGAACAACGCGGCTATCTCTGGCGGTAGCGGTCTGACGTGGGAAGTGCATGAGCAGGATTGGTGGCGTGTCTTCGAGATCAATGTTCGGGGCACCTATCTATGCACGCGCGCCGTCCTGCCGGCGATGATGGCGCGCGGTAGCGGCCGGATCGTCAACGTGTCATCTGGTGCGGCGACGTATCCCGTGGGTCTCGACAACGACGGTCAACTGACGTCGGCCTATATGGCAAGCAAGGCCGCTGTGAACCGCTTCACCGAGGCGGTCGCGGGGGAGTGCTTCAGTGCTGGAGTTCGGGTGTTCGCGTTGTCGCCGGGCATGATCAAGACGGACATGACCGCGGAAGTCTTCACGGAGATCTGGGACGACGAAGACACCTGGACGCCGATCGCGACGCCCGTCGATCTGATTATGGATCTTGACGCCGGGATGCTCGACGCCTTGTCGGGCCGCTACTTCCGCGCTGCCCTCGATGACTGGCGCTCGCTGGCTGCGCGCGCAGATGAGGTCATCGACTTGGACACGCACGCCCTTCGCCTGCGTCCGCTCCCGTAGCGTCGCGGTTCCTAGTCACCGCCGGTTGAGGGCGATAGGCACGGGGGCCACGCAGTGTCGGTAAACGCATTGCGTGCCCGCGAGCGGTCCAGGTTGAACTCGTACGAGGGGTCGGGTGGCTTCGCAGCAAGCGTGGGTGCCAGGTCTTGCAGCGCGCAGATTGTGGCAACGGGCTACTGGTCGCGCACCACGTCGAGGTCGAAGAACTCGGGCGGTCCGTCCAGGACGTCTCCCATCGCAGCTCGGATGTGCTTCAGTCCCTCCTCGCGCCGAGGGTCCTGCTCCCGCTCGCGAGCCTTTTGTTCGCTCTCAAACACGACCAAGGCAAACACCAGCGTCGGATCGGCCTGGCTACGCATGACCATCGTCCTCACCAGGCCTGAATCTGCCTGCTCAATGGCGCGAAGTTGCTCGAACACACCGAGCAAGTCCGCCTCGCGCTCCGGCTTGATCCGCACCTTCTGTAGTTGTGCCCACATGCTGAGAGCCTTCCTATCCGAGTGACTACCGATGAGTCTGAGGCCGCTAGTCCGTCTCAACGACTGTCGCACGTCGCCCGATCGGGTACTGCTGCATGAGTCAACCGGAGATGCTGAGCATGCGAAAGATCGTCGTGTACGAGTTGTTGTCTCTCGACGGCGTCGCAAGTCTTCCGACAAGTTCTTCACCGAGTGGGACGACGCAATGGACGCCAACGTCGCCGCGGTGATCGGAGCGCAAGACGCGGTCGTCCTGGGCCGACGCAGCTACGACGGGTGGGCCGGGTTCTGGCCTAGCAGCGAGATCGAGCCATTCGCGACGTTTCATCAACGGGGTCACGAAGTATGTCGCGACATCCACGTCAGCATCTCCGTCGTCCAGACTGCTCGCAGCACACGTTGTTGACGAGCTGAGGCTGGTGATCGCGTCGAAGATCGTCGGGAGCGGACGCAGGCTCCTCGAAGGATTGCCGCCGCTTAACCTCGAGCCGATCACAAGCGCGACGTCACCGACTGGGCACCTGCTTGTCGCCTACCGCATCATCCGGTGGGCGTCGTCACACGAACGTTACCCGAGTCGCTTCCTGCTTGCCCTGTGCGAAACCGGCGCTGGCGCTGGGGATGCGAGTCGCGGGATCCATCTGGTTGGTACCCATCGCGGCTCGGGAGTCCGCGTCGGGTGTGATCACCGCGACGTAGCTGCCTTGCTTGCGCAGCGCTTCGACTTGGCTTTCCAGGGCCGCGCCAGGGAATCTGCGCAGTCCCTCGAACTGACCAGCCGGGTCTGTGCCCGGTTCCGGTGGTGTCCGGCTACGTCCGCCTAACGGCGAGAGCACCACGACGTTCGCGTAGCCCGAGGCAAGGTCGGCGTTTTCGCTGGAGCGCACGCCGCCGTCGATGTAGCGAGAGCCGTTGATGCTGACGGTGGGGACCAGGCCGGGCAGCGCAGTGCTCGCGGTGACCGCGTCCACCAGGTCGACGTCGGAATCGCGGTCGAAGGCAGTCAACTCGCCGGTGTGCGCATCGAGGGCCACCACGATCATCGGCCTGTCCGGCCAACGCGGGCTAGGCAGCCTGGCTGCGACGGTTGCGCGGCGCTGTGCTGCTCCGGATCCGATCGTGGCGTCGCTCTCCAACCCGAACGCGCCCATTGCGCGTTGTAGGTCGACTCCCGAGGTCGCGGCGGCGCCGATGGCCCTCATGCGCTCGAACACGGTCGCCATTGGCAGGGACGGGGGCCGCTGCGGGTTCTGCCCCACTGGTTGCATCGGCGGGGAAAGCACCGAGGCCAGCAACTCGGCCACCGGTATGCCGCTGCGGACTTGGGCTGCCGCGGTGGCACCGGCGGAGGTGCCGACCACCAAATCGGCAACCTCCGTCATATCGAGACCGGCCTCGGCTAGGCCGGCGATGACACCGATCTCCCACGCATTTCCGGCAGCCCCCCCACCACCGAGAACCAGAGCAACGTTGTGAGCCATCTTCAGACTGTTTCAGCCCGTGGAAATTGATTTCCATTGATATAGAAAGACCGTGCTCACCGGGGGGGTGAACTATGCGAGTGCCGCGGCTACCTCGTCGAGGTGCGCCCCGCGTGAGGCTTTGACGAGCACGACGTCGCCGGCGGTGACGTGATTGCGCAGCCATTCGACCACAGCAAAGTTGTCGGCCAGAGCGAGCGCTCGCTCTCCTGCGCCGTCGGCGATCGGCTGGGCGCCCTCGCTGACCGCGATGACGATGTCGGCGCGAGATGAGGCGTACTGCCCGACGGCGCGGTGCTCACTCGCGCTGTCGGCACCGAGTTCGAGCATCTCGCCGAGGACGGCTATCCGACGCGAGCCCTTGATCGCTGCGAGTGCGTCCAGGGCAGCGCGAGTCGAGTCGGGATTGGCGTTGTAGGAGTCGTTCAGCAACATCGCACCGTCAGCGAGCTCGCGCAGTTCCGTGCGCCACTTCGACACCGAGGCGCAGGACAGCGCCGCTGCGGCGGCATCGAGGGAGATGCCAGCAGCCAATCCCGCCGCCGCGGCAGCCGACGCGTTGAGCGCCTGGTGGGCGCCGACGAGCTGAAGTGCGACGGGAGCTGAGTCATCGGCGGTTCGCAGCGTGAAGGACGGACGGCCGAAACGGTCCAGTGCCAGGTCGAGCACGCGCACGTCGGCGCACTCCGCCTGGCCGAAGGTCAGCACGGGCCCATCGGTGAGCGACCGCATCGCCAGCACCCTGGGGTCATCGGCGTTCAGAATCGCGGTCCCGACTGGCCTTAGTCCTTGCACCAGCTCGCCTTTGGCCTGGGCGATGGCCTCGCGCGACCCGAACTTGCCGAGGTGGGCCTGGCCCGCGTTGAGCACGAGCGCGACGTCCGGCGTAGCTAGGGCCGTGAGCTTGGCGATGTCGCCAACGTGGCGCGCTCCCATCTCCAGGAGGAGAAACCGCGACGCCGACGTCGCGCGCAGCATGGTGAGCGGCACGCCGAGTTCGTTGTTGAGCGAGCCGATGGTGGCGATCGTCGACGCAGCACTCGAAAGCACCGCGGCCAGCAGGTCTTTGGTGCTGGTTTTGCCCTGGGAGCCGGTCACGCCGACGACGGTGGGCTTGTCGCGCAGCCGACCAACAACGTGCGCAGCGAGCACCTGCAGTGCGACCTCGGCGTCTTCGACGACCACTGTGGGCAGCGGCGTGGGCCGAGTGCCCAGCACGGCCACCGCGCCAACTGCGCCGGCCTGCTCGGCGTAGTTGTGTCCGTCGACGTTTTCACCAGCGAAAGCGACGAAGAGGCCGCCCGGTTCGGCCTGCCGGCCGTCAAGGACGGCCGGTGCGGTTACCGTTACGGCACCGTCGCCCTGAACTGTCCCTCCGACGATTGCGGCGATCTCGTCGACGCTGAGCGGGATCATGCCCGGCCGCCACGAGGGCCGGCGAAGTGCCGCGACATGCCCCCGCACGCTACGGCCTGCGCCATATCGTCGGCCTATCCAAAATCTCATACGTGGTGGCAACGTCGCGACGCCTTCACTGGAGGCATGACATCCAGCTCAAGAATGGGAATCACCGTTTACGGGTGCGAACCGGATGAGGCTGCTGCGTTCCGCGAGATCGCGCCCCGCTTTGGAGTTATGCCGACCATCACAAGGGCAGCGCTCTCCGATAGCAATGTCGAGTTGGTACGCGGCAACCGATGCATCAGCGTAGGCCACAAGACTCGCGTGACGAACTCCACGCTGCTGGCGCTAAGCGTTGCCGGCGTCGCGTATGTCTCGACACGGAGCATCGGATTCGACCACGTTGATATGGACTATGCGCAGAGCGTCGGGATCTGCGTCGATAACGTCGCCTACTCGCCCGACAGCGTGGCTGACTACACGTTGATGCTGATCCTGATGGCGGTACGAAGCGCGAAATCCATGATCCGACGCACAGACGCTCATGACTACAGGTTGCACGATGTGCGCGGGCGAGAGCTACGCGATCTGACCGTCGGGGTGATCGGAACAGGGCGCATTGGCGCAGCGGTCATGGACCGGTTGCGTGGGTTCGGCTGCCTGACCCTGGCCTTTGATAATCGTCCGAAGACTGCCGCCCGCTACGTCCCACTCGATGAGTTGCTGCGACAGAGCGACATCATCACGCTCCACACCCCGCTCAACGCCGACACTCACCATCTGCTCAATCGCCAACGTATCAAGCAGATGAAGGACGGCGCGTTTGTTATCAACACCGGGCGCGGATCACTGCTGCACACCGAGGCTCTTCTTTCTGCTCTGGAAAGCGGCAGGCTGTCCGGTGCGGCGCTCGACGTTCTCGAAGGCGAGGATGGAATCTTCTACGCCGACTGCAGAAGCACTCCCGTCGGAAACAACCTGTTACTGCGCCTGCAGGAGCTCCCGAACGTCCTCATCAGCCCACACACCGCGTACTACACAGATCACGCTCTGAGTGACACCGTCGAAAACTCGATCATCAACTGCCTCACATTCGAAAGGGAGAACGCGGCGTGGACAGGCTGAAGGTCGGCATCATCTTCGGCGGCTGCTCGGAGGAACATCTCGTCTCCGTCAAGTCTGCGCAAGAGGTCGCGAAATGTCTCGACCTCGAAAAGTACGAGCCATTCTGGATCGGAATCACCACGACCGGTGCGTGGAAGCTATGCGACGGCCCCGGAGCGGAATGGGAGAACGGCGGTAGCCGTCCAGCTGTGTTGTCGCCGGACAGAAGCGTTCACGGACTGCTGGTCCTCGAGCGTGAGCGGTACGACATGGTCCGTTTAGATGTGGTGTTCCCGGTGCTGCACGGCAAGCTCGGCGAGGACGGTGCGATACAGGGTCTGCTGGAGCTATCCGGCATCCCCTACGTAGGTTGCGACATCCAGAGCTCCGCGTTGTGCATGGACAAATCCTTGGCCTACATCGTCGCAAACAGCGCGGGAGTCGCTACACCGAAACACTGGGTGCTCACAGCGCACGCGAGGATCGATCCCACCAGCCTTCCGTATCCCGTCTTCGTAAAGCCGGCACGTTCTGGCTCATCGTTTGGCGTGAGCAAGGTACATGGAGAACAGGACCTGCCGAGCGCGATCGAAACCGCACGGCAGTTCGACTCGAAGGTGTTGATCGAAAAGGCGGTCGTCGGCAGCGAGGTCGGGTGCGCCATCTTGGGCGAACGATTCGGATTGGTCGCGAGTGAGGTAGACCGCGTCTCTCTATCGCACGGCTTCTTCAGAATCCATCAGGAGAGCGACCCGGAACGCGGCTCAGAAAACGCAACGTTCATCACTCCCGCCGACATCTCAGCCGAGTCACGCGTGCTCGTCCAAGACACAGCGAAAGCCATCTACCGAGCCCTCGGATGCAAGGGACTTGCCCGGGTAGACATGTTCCTGACCGAAGATGGCACGGCAATGCTCAATGAGGTCAATACGCTGCCTGGCATGACCTCGTACAGCCGGTACCCGAGAATGATGGCAGCGGCGGGCTTATCGCTCGCCGAGGTGGTCGACCGGCTCATATCGCTGACCCTGCACGGAAAAAGAGAGTGAACAACGACTTCGCCTTTGTCGACCAGTTCGTGCCAGGAATACGCTGGGACGCGAAGTATGCCACGTGGGACAACTTCACCGGCAAGCCCGTGGACGGTTACCACGCAAATCGCATCGTCGGCACGCGAGCGCTGTGCGCCGCCCTCGAGAGGGGGCGAGAAAGCGCCGCGTCCTTAGGCTTCGGCCTGCTTCTCTGGGACGGCTATCGCCCGCAACGCGCCGCAGATTGCTTTCTGCGTTGGTCGAAACAGCCGGAGGACGGCCGGACGAAACCGCGGCACTACCCGAACATCGACAGATCAGAAATGTTCGAACGCGGATATATAGCCACCAAATCAGGCCACAGTCGCGGGGGCACCGTCGACCTGACGCTCTACGATTTAGCAACCGGTGAACTTGTTCCTATGGGCGGTACCCACGATTTGATGGATCCGATGTCCCACCACAGTGCAGCGGGACTTGCGAAATCCGAAGCCGGAAACCGTCACCAACTCCGCGTCATCATGGAGGGCTGCGGCTTCGATTCCTACGATCGCGAGTGGTGGCACTACACCCAACGACACGAGCCGTATCCGAATAGCTACTTTGACTTCCCGATCGAGTAATCCAGCGGCAGTTCGACTGTCACGCTGAGGCCACCAGCCGTCCGCGGAGCGAGGACGAGTGTCCCGTCGTGCGCTTGGGCGATGCTCTTGACAATTGCCAAGCCGAGGCCGACACCTGCGTGGTCGGCACGAGTGCGTTCGGTCCCCCGACGAAACGGCTCGACGAGCGTGGCGACTAATTGCGGGGTGAGCTTCTCGCCGGTGTTCTCGACCGTGAGCACTACAGCCTTGGCGTGAGCCTTGGTCGTCACCCACACGGTGCCCCGGTCGGCGAGGTTGTGGGCGATCGCGTTATGCACGAGGTTTGTCGTCATCTGCTGCAGGAGCGCGTGTGAGCCCATGGTCGGTGTCATTTCGCCGGTCGTCTCGATAGTCAGACCGCGTTCTTCTGCGAGGGGAAGAAGCGTTTCAGTGGCTTCCTCCGCCAAGAGGGACAGGTCGACGTGTTCTCGGGTGAAGGTTCGCCGGTCGGCACGGCTGAGCAGGAGCAGTGCTTCAGTGAGGTCGATCGCGCGGGTATTGACAGCGTGGAGGAGGGCGACGAGTTCGCCGGTGTCGCGGTTCGGATCGTTACGCGCGACATCGAGAAGCGTCTGAGCGATGGCTAGCGGGGTGCGCAGTTCGTGGGAGGCGTTGGCCGCGAACCTCTGCTGTTCGGCGACATGCGCTTCGAGCTGGGCGAGCATCGCGTCGAAACTGTCGGCGAGCTCGCGGAACTCATCGTTGCGGCCTTCCATACGGATCCGGTGGGAGAGTGACCCGTTCGCAGCAATGCGGGTAGCGTCGGCGATGCGGGTGAGTGGGGCGAGCATGCGGCCAGCGAGGATCCATCCGCCTGCCAGACCAAATACCAGCAGGAACGCCAGCACCACGACCGCCACTCGGTCGAAGGCTCGCTGAGTCCCCGATCGACCCGGAGCGAGAACGCCGCCAATCCCAGCTCTGGTGGTCGCGACAAACGCTGTGTGGGGGAAGTATCGGAGGAGGACCGCCCACAGGCCCAGCAGCAAAGCACCCGCGAGTGCGAGGAAGCCGGCGTAGCTGAGCGTGAGTTTGAGGCGGACACTCAAGCCAGGTGCCCTATTCACGGTCGCTCCCCGCACGCACGGTGTCTGGTGGAGTGTCTATGCGGTAGCCGACGCCGGGCACGGTCGCGATGATGCCGGGCTCGCCGAGGCGTTTGCGTAGGGCCGAGACCGTGATGCGCACGGCGTTGGTGAACGGGTCGGCGTTTTCGTCCCACGCCCGTTCCAAGAGCTCCTCGGCGCTGACTACACCGCCTTCACCCGCGATGAGAACTTCGAGTACGGCGAACTGTTTCCGGGTGAGCGCGACGTAGCGGCCGTCGCGGTAGACCTCGCGGCGGAACGGATCCAGCCGCAGACCGGCGATCTCTCGCACGGGTGGCCTGTTGTGTGCGCGCCTGCGGTCGAGCGCTCGGAGGCGGAGCACGAGTTCTTGGAGTTGAAACGGCTTCGTCAGGTAGTCGTCGGCGCCGAGTCCAAACCCAGAGGTCTTGTCGTCGAGTCGGTCCGCAGCGGTGAGCATCAGAATCGGCATGCCACTGCCGGAGGCGACGATGCGTTCGGCGATCTCGTCGCCGGAGGGTCCGGGGATGTCGCGGTCGAGCACCGCGATGTCGTACGCGTTGACGCTCAACAGTTCCAGCGCGGTGTCGCCGTCGCCGGCGATATCAGCGGCGATCGCTGCCAGGCGCAGCCCATCGCGGATGGCCTCTGCCATGTAGGGCTCGTCCTCGACGATCAAGACACGCATGCTCCCGACGCTAGCGGTCGGAGCATTTCGTCCGCCTATCGAGAACCGCGCGGGATACGGTGCTCGGAACTGGGTTGATTGCGATCTGCAGCCACGGAAGGTTCACGCGTCCAAGATCAACAGCCACCCGTCGCGCGCACAGACGGACGCAGTGGGATTGCAGAGTGTGCTTTTGCGCGGAGGCGTACCCGAGATCAGACGACTGGTCGAACGTGAGCGCCGAGCATCGTCGCGCCTCGCCTCGGACGACGCGACTGTTGGCAGGACGATCGTTCGCGCACATCCTCGATGCCGACCGCCGAAGGCATCAACGATCCGACAGGAGCCGTTGCGGCGCGGAAGGCGAATCGGAAGGCATTCCCGTCCGTGGTACTCGTGTCAGGGATCGGGGACGGCGCGGCCTTCTGGTGTCCTGCGAGTGGCCCTTCTGTGCGCGCGACGCCGTTTCGAGTGTTCGCGAGTACGACGGCACCAGCGGCAGGCTTGTAAGGATCTTCAGGCCTGATGGATCGATCTTCTTCCGCAACCCAGAGGCCGGCGGTTCAGCCCAGACGACGATCTGCTGTGTCGCGCGACTCGAATTCTTCGGCTGACCCTCAAGTTACAGGCCGAGCGCGCTTCCGACGGCCGTCTGCACGTCGATCGACACTGCACTCGTCCCGCCGAAGATCGTCACATTGACGATCGTGCTCTCACCGTTGCTCAGGTAGCCGCTCGTCGGGGTGGGCAGCGCTGTTCCGGTGGTGAGGAGAAGCGGGCCGCCGCGGTGTGCTCCGAACGTGCCTCCGCTAAGCGCATCGGCGAAGGTCTCGCCGCTTGCGACACCGACGCTCCTCGGCCCACTGAACACAGCGATCGCGACCGAGGCCGCTGTTGCGTATCGGTCAGCGCCCGACAGTGCGATGGCTGCCGGGTCTGCCGAACGTGCTCGCATGGAAGAACGGCACCGAGGTGGACTCCCGGATCGTTGGGATGCCGGCCGGCGGCGACGCGGTCGCTGCGGGGACCAAGCTGGTCACCGGCGCCTGCGCGAAGCTCTAACCAGCTCAACCGCGGCCGGCGCGAAGGACAGACCGTGGGGGTTCAATTCGGTGTCCGAGGGGGGTGTCCGAGGGGGGACACAAACCTTGCGTACATGGGCCGTACGCGCTGAGTTGGCTCTGGTGTGAGCTCCCGTACGCGACATGCGCGGTCGTTCCCGGCCGGCGGTCAGTCGATTGATCCGCGCGGAACGACCCATGAGGCGTGCAGTGGTGGGTAGGCCGCGGTGATGTGGTCGAAGTCGCTGTCGTAGTGAAGCATCGTGGCTGCTGAGTCGACGGCAGTGGCGGCGAGTGCGACGTCGATGACTCCGGCGGCGCGTCCAGTGCCGGCGTTCCACAGTGCGGCGCGGATGTCGAGGATGAGTTGATCGATGGCGGGGGACAGGGGCAGGTAGAGGAACGAGGTCCGTAGCCGACGACTGGCTTCGGTGTGTTCGGTTGCGGAGCGAGCGCTATAGGCGAACTCGTCCAGGCTAAGTGCGCAGCAGCACAGCTCGTGTTCCGCGTCCAGGAGCGCGCGGACCGCTGTCTGGACCGCCGAGCTGCGGGGCAGTCGTTGCAGCACGCTGTTGTCGACGAGGTAGCGGCTCAACGGCGCGCGGCGGCCCTGACCTGCGGGTCACGAAGGTCGGCGATGGGATCAGTGGCGCTGATCCATTCGATGGTGTCTCGCTGGTCATGCAGACGCACCAGCTTGGACAAAGCCGTGTTCACCGCGTCCTTCTTCGTTGCGCCTGGGCCAAGGATCACTCGAGCCCGCTCCAGCAGCGCTTCATCGACATCGATGAGTGTCTTCGACATGGACCCTCCTTGGTTGCAACGACCATGGTCAGTATATCCATAGTAGATATACGGAGTCGATCCAAATACGAGGCGCGGTTTGCGCGGGGGAGACATCGCCGATCTTGCGCGGCACGGTGGCGGCGGGACGGCGGGACGGCGGGGGGCAGGACGGCGGGGGCGGCGCAGTGGCGGGAGTTCGCGTGGAGGTTTCACGAATGTGCGCGGCCCGAGGGGAGGATGGTTGAAATGTGAGTAACATGCGCTCCGGGTCACGATCATCGGGATCCGCGAGCGTCGCCTTCCGGTTTGACGCACGAGACGCGTCGGCGCCCGCCACTGCGGCGAGGAGGCACGCGTGGCTCACCAAGCACCTCACTCCGGCACCGAACGTGATGACCATCTGAGGCGAAGCGGAATTAACCTGCGGCCGGCAAACCTGCTGTTGTTGATCCCGCTGATCGGGACCCTGTTCCCAATGTTCTACAACCGCGACTCGCCGCGGCTCGGCGGCATGCCGTTCTTCTACTGGTACCAGCTGGTCTGGATCCCGATCAGCGTCGCTGTCACCCTTGTCGTGTATCGCGCGACTCGGGGTGATCGGTGATGAACGACGTCGAGTTGGGCATCGTCATCGCGCTGTTCGTCATCGTCACCGTGATGGGGTTCCTCGCCGCCAGATGGCGGCGCAATGCCGACAGCCACAGCCTGAACGAGTGGGGTCTTGGTGGCCGCAGCTTCGGAACCTGGATCACCTGGTTCTTGCTCGGTGGGGATCTCTATACGGCCTACACCTTCGTCGCCGTCCCTGCTTTGGTGTTTGGTGCCGGTGCAATCGGGTTCTTCGCCGTGCCGTACACGATCGTCGTCTTCCCGATCGTGTTCCTCGTAGCCAGCAGGCTCTGGTCCGTTGCGCATCGGCAGGGCTACGTGACCGCGGCCGACTTCGTGCGCGGCCGACACGGCTCCAACGCCCTCGGGGTAGCCGTCGCGGTCACCGGCATCGTCGCAACGATGCCGTACATCGCGCTTCAGATGGTCGGCATCCAGGCCGTGGTCGAGGCCATCGGTATCAGCGGGCACTGGCCGCTCGTCATCGCCTTCGTGGTGTTGGCGGCGTACACCTACTCGTCGGGGCTGCGGGCGCCGGCGCTGATCGCGTTCGTGAAGGACACGCTGATCTACCTCGTGGTGATCGTTGCCGTCATCTACATTCCCTACAAGCTCGGCGGATACGGAAAGATCTTTGATGCGGCGGCCAAGGCACTGCCTGCGAAGCCGTCGCATGGCGGGGTGACGCTGAAACAGTCGCAGTACCTGGCATATTCGACGCTCGCGCTCGGTTCGGCGCTGGCGTTGTTCCTCTATCCGCACTCGACGACGGCCGTACTCGCAGCCCGCAGTCGCAACACCGTGAAGAAAAACATGGCACTCCTTCCGGCTTACTCGTTAATGCTCGGATTCCTTGCGTTGCTCGGCTACATGGCGATTGCGGCCAAGGTTGCGCCGGTCAAGGGCACCAACGGCAAGCCCGACAGCAACACGATCGTGCCGATGCTTTTCGACAACCAGTTCCCTTCGTGGTTTGCCGGCATCGCCTTCGGTGCCATCGCGATCGGTGCACTCGTGCCTGCAGCCATCATGTCGATCGCAGCGGCGAATACGTTCACCCGCGACATCTACAAGCCGTACTTCCGGCCTAACGCGTCCGCGAAGGAAGAGGCTCAGGTCTCGAAAATCATGTCGCTGTTGGTGAAATTCGGTGCGCTGCTGGTGATTCTGTTCGTCAACGTGCAGTTCGCGCTCGACTTCCAGCTCATCGGCGGGATCATCATCATCCAGATCCTGCCTGCCGTCGTGCTCGGCCTCTACACCCGCTGGTTCCACCGATGGGCGCTGCTGGCCGGCTGGGTGGCTGGCATCGCGACGTCCGTCTGGATGCTCTGGTACGTGCCGAACCCGCTCACCAACCACAAGCACTTCGGTGGCGCGCAATGGGC
>DATCFU010000001.1:0-5931 GCA_036509315.1 Acidothermaceae bacterium | reverse complement strand
TCTCGACGCCGACACGTATCTCCCAACTGACGAACGGGGCTTGCCGATCGGGTCGGCTGACGTGCAGGGATCCGCGTTCGACTTCCGCGTACCGCGACAAATCGGTACACGCGAAATTGACTACACGTTTACCGACCTCGCGCGCGACAGCGATGGGCTCGCGTGGGTCCACTTATCTGCAGCCAACCATGGCGCGGTTGCGTTGTGGGTCGATGAAAGTTATCTCTACATCGAGATCTACACCGCCCACACCCAACCCGCGCCGCACTGGCGTACCGGTCTTGGGGTAGAGCCGATGACGTGCCCGCCGAACGCATTCCGGAGCGGCCAAGGCCTGATTCGCCTGACCCCCGGGCAGGCGCACACTTCGAACTGGGGGCTGCACCCGGTGTGATCCACATAGACGCGGTGAGGGCTGCAGCTCGCGTGTCTTGTCGGCGCCATGCAGTCGGTCGCCGATGTCGAGGACCATGACGCTGCCCGAACTACCGGACCTGATACTGGCCGCAACCCGCAGCCCGCTGAACTTCTCCGCGGTCCCGAACCGGCCCGACGCGGAAAGCAATCGCAAGCCGCTTGCCGAGCGCACTGCGAGCGTGCGCAGAGGCGAGGTTCGCAGCATAGGTATGGAGTGGAATTACTGATGAGCCGTAGGCCGGCGATTGGAGCTACGCGAACCCGGGCTACGCCGGCGACGCAGTCGGGCGCGTACTCGCGGCCCCCAGAGACGTCGTCGTATCGCGCCAACGAGCAGCCAGCCTACGAGGACACCCGCCCCCGCCACCAGCACGACGCCGACGGACCCCGGCAGCTGGTCTCCGGCCGAGAGCATCATTGCCGTGCCTAGTGCCATGAACGCCACTGGGAGGCGCAGAGCGCGAAACGCCACGCCGAGCTTAGATCGGCCCTTGATTTTGATGAGGTCGAGCTCGATCTCGCTAAGGATCCGCCGTTCGTAGTTTGACAACATGTTGCTTCCTCAGTCGCAATGATTGCCGTTACGCAGCCCATACCCAGCATGCCGCCAATGAACCGTGGAATCTCGGCACAAGCGCCGATGCTCATCCTCGCGCAGTCCTTTGCGCTCGCGCAACTACTGCGTACACGCTGACGCTGGACATGATCCGCTCTGGCCACGAGTTCTTTGCCTTGGAGGATTCGATGGACGTGACATTCCCCCAATCGGCTTTCCGCCGCTTTCCCTCGGCTTCTTCGGCCTGGGCACTGGATATCTGATCTACGGGCCGCAGGAATTGCGGCTGCGCCGGGCCACACCCGTGGCGCTCTACGGGGCGCCGCTAAGCGACTGCGGCCTCGATTCGTCGCGAACGTGTGGTTGGGTGCTGCGGGTTCAGCGGTCGCCGCGACACCGTGAGTTGTCGTTTTTGCATCCTTTGCAGGCAAGGCACAGATCGAGTGGACGTTATGCCGACGTCGGCATAAAGTCCATTATGCCGACGTTCGGGTTATGCCGATGTGGTCGTGGGATTCCTTGCAGCGCAGGGGTTTCGTGCTCGCGAGGTCGGCATAATCAGAGCGCTTCGAGCCAGGCGATCATGTTGTCGGGTGGGTGGTATCGGCTTGGTGGATTACCGAGTTGCTGGGTTCGGGCGATCGCGCGTTCTTTGAGGTCGAGGTCGGCGAACAGGTAGATCCGTGTCGTCTCGATGCTTTCGTGGCCGAGCCAGAGTGCGATGACGGCGGTGTCGACGCCGGCATGTAGTAGTCGCATCGCGGTGGTGTGGCGAAGGACGTGGGCGGTGACTCGCTTGGTTGCGAGGCTCGGGCATCTGATGGCCGCGGACTGGGTGTGCTGGGTGATGCGGTGTTCGACGGCGTCGCGGCTGAGGTGGCGTCCGGTTCGGCCGGGGAACAGCGGAGACGCGGGTTGGCTGTCGTGTTCGGCGAGCCAGGCCCGCAACGTGGTCACGGTTTCTTTGGTGAGCGGGGTTATTCGGTCCTTGCGGCCTTTGCCGTGGCAGCTGACGTGCGCGCCGGTGCCGAGATGGACGTCGGCGACGCTCAGGCCGGTGAGCTCAGAGATACGCAGCCCGGTTTGGATGTCGAGCAGCAGTAGCGCGTGGTCCCGCCGGCCGGTCCAGGTCCTCGGGTCGGGTGCTGCTAGTAGCGCGTCGACCTCGGGGTCGGTTAGGTAGGTGACCAGTGCCTGGTCGCCACGTTTGGGTGGGATTGCCAATACCCGGGAGATGCTGGCTGCGTGCTCGGGATGGTTGAGTGCGGCGAACCGGAACAGTGAGTGGATCGCGGCCAGTCGGGCGTTTCGGGTCCGCACGGTGTTGCCGCGATCGTGTTCGAGGTGGTCGAGGAAGGCGCCGATCATCGGTGCGTCGAGATCGTCGATGTCCAACCGGGATGGCGGGACATCGGTGTGGTCTGCGGCGTAGGTGAGCAGCAGCCGCAGCGTGTCCCGGTAGGCGGCAATGGTGTGGTCGCTGGCGCGTCGCTGCCGAATCAGCCGATCGGTGAAGAAGGCCTGCAGCGTCGGGGCGAGCGCGGTCATGACCGGCCCGCTGGTGCGTGGTCGAGTCGTTGCGCGGCGAGGGCGAGCAGTTCCGGTGAGGCGGATAGATACCAGTAGGTGGCGGCTGGGTCGACGTGTCCGAGGTAGGTCGAGATCAGCGTGAGCCGGACCTGCCCGTCTTGCCCGGCGGCGTAGGCGTCGAGCATGGCTTGGACGGCGAACGAGTGCCGCAGGTCGTGGATTCTTGGCCGGCATGACGCCGACCGCGGCACCAGCCCGGCCTGGCCGACCAGACGGTGGAACGTCCAGTGGACATTGCAATAAAGCAACCGTGTCCCAGCGGTGGAGATGAACATCGCGGGGCTCGCCGCGGCGGGGTGCAGTCGGTCGCGTTCGACCAGGTAGCTGCGCAGCGCAGCGACGGTGGAGGAGTGCAGGACCAGCTCGCGGTTCTTGCCGAACTTGCCGTGCCTCACCACCAGCAGCCCCTGGTGCGGGTCGAGGTCTGCGCGGTCGAGCGCGATTGCCTCACCGACCCGCATCCCGGTGACCGCGAGGAGCCCGATCAGCGTGGTGATGGTGGCTCGCCGCAGCGGAGTCGACAGCGATCCGGCGGCGGCCAGCAGCGCCGCGATGTCTGCCGCGGAATACAGATACGGGCTGGGCCGCCGGGCCCGCCAGGGCAGCAGATCAGTGGCCGGGATCTGCACGCTCGGGTCGAGGGTGTGCAGGTAAGCAGCGAAGCCGCGCACCACCGAGAGCCGGTAGGCCCACCAGTTGATGTCGCCGCCGACAGGCAGGCACGACCAGTCCAGCGCCGCCTGGGTGGTCACCGCCGTGACCCCGGCCGCGTCGAGGTGGTCGAGGAACTGGGTGAGCAACTTCTGCGGGCGCACCAGCCGATACCCCAACGCCCGTCGCATCCTCAGGTAGTCACCCAGGGCGTCACGCAACGCCGCGGTCATCACCGGTCACCCGCGTTGCTGTTCGGCCAAGGCTGTGGCCACGGGCGTGCCAGCACCTGCAACGCGTCGCGGTCGAGCTTCGCGTAGATCGCGGTGGTCAGCGTGCGGCGATGCCGCAACACCAGCCCGACCTCGGTCAGCGGGGCTCCCCGCGCGAAGCATCTGCGTTGCCGCGGTGTGCCGCAACCGGTGTGCGTGCATGAGGCCAAGCCCAGCGCGTTGGGCAGCGTCGTGCACGACCATCGACACCCCGCCCGTAGTCAACACCTGGTGGGGTGCTTTAGCGCGGACGAACACGCTGCGGCCCTGCGCGGTCGCCGGTCGGCCGTGTCGCAGATAGGCGACGATCGCGGCGCCGACATCGGCCGGCAACGGCAGCCTTTCGCCCGGTTGCCTTTGCCGACAACGGTGATCTCGCCGACACGCCAGTCGAGGTCATCCAGCCCCAGCGCGGCGACCTCGCCGGCCCGCAACCCGAGCCGGGAAAGCAGCAACAAGATCGCGTAGTCCCGCCGCCCGAGACGGCGCCGTCGGTCGCAACTGGCGAACAGGCGGCGCAGCTGCTCCGGCTCCAGCGCCCGGGGCAGCCCGGCCAGCCGCCAACCGGCAACCGGCAACCGACGGGACTGCTGTGGCCAACGGCGTCGCGATGACGCCCTCGATGTGCAGGAACCTCAACAGTGACCGCAGCGTCGTGACGATCAGCTTCGCCGAACCGACAGCGCGTCCCGGACAGGCGGATAGCACGAATCCAGTCACATCAGCGGCCGTCAAACCGGCCAGGTCCAGCTCACCAGCGCGCAGCCGGCTGGTCACGAACGGCCTGATCGCGTCGAGGTAGCAGCGGGCGGTGTCAGCCGTCAGCCCTCGTTCGCTGATCAGATAACACCGGTATCGCTCCAGCAACGCCGAAACCGGCCCGACCGGCACCGCCTCCTCAGTTGCTACCACCCCGAGCTCGCCGAGGTATGCCAGCAGCGGGCGCATCGCCTTGACCGACCGGTAGTTCACATACCCCGCGGCCCGACGCTCGCCCAGATACCACTCGACCACGGCCGCAGTCAGGTCGCCGACACCGAGCTGCTCAGCGGCTAGCCACCGGTCCAGATGAGCAATGAAGCAGACGTGCTGCTCCAGCGAGCAACGGGTATAGCCGAACCGCGTCAGCTCGTCGGCGAACCCCAACACGTAGGGCTCCAGCGGCCCTCGCACAAACGACCGCAACAAGAAGACCATGACCGTTGCTCCTCTCCATGATGGAGAGGCAATCGTCGGTCAGGGCACCGGATTATGCCGACCTCGCGAGCATAAAACCCCTGCGCTGCAAGGAATCCCACGACCACATCGGCATAACCCGAACGTCGGCATAATGCGTCATGCACCTCTGTTGAGCGCCACCCGGTGTCGATCGGTGAGTCCCCCGCACCATCTCGAACAGCAACCGCGAACGGCCCCGCGTCGAGTGCTGTTCGTCGCGAGTCGCCCGATAACTGGGGCACATTACATCGCCCTCAAGAGAGCGGCACTTGCCCACCCCGACACACCTGTTCACCGCGTTCGCGAAGTTGCCGTCATCATCGGGGTAGGAGAACGCGGTCGCGGGTTGCCAACCCTGGGAATCGCCCAGTCGAAGTTCTGTGTCGAGACGGTTCGGGAAAACCATTTTTCCGGGTTGATCCGGTTGCCGGGATCGAACGGTAGCTTCAGGTCACCGATCGCCGGTACGACCTCGTCGCCGAAAAGCTTCGGCAGCACTTCGGCGCGGGCCTGTCCGTCGCCGTGTTCGCCGGAGAACGAACCGCCGTAGTAGACGACCAGGTCGGCGGCGGCTTCCACGAAGAGGCGCATATCGAGGATGCCGCGCGCTGTCGGTAGATCGAATGCGACGCGGGTATGCACGCAGCCGTGGCCGAAGTGCCATACAGTGAAGTCGCGCCGTACCCGTGTGTGGCCGTGAGCTTGTGTAGGTCGCGCAGGTAGTCGCCCGGCGGCACGGCCGAGTCTTCCCAACCTGGCCACGTCCGCAGCTCACCTGGCGGCCGCGCGCCAGTATCCAACACGACCTCTCGGATTTCCTCCATCGCCGCTTGCGGCTCTGGTTTGTCAAACCACACCGCGCCGGTTGAGCCGGAGACTGCGTCGATCACGGCCCGCGCCCGTTGCGCGGCGCGCGCCTGGTCGTCGTCCGCGAACTGCACCATCAGCCACGCCCCACCAGATGGCAACATCGCGATGGCACGCGCGTTGATCTGCTTGGTCCGCTGGTATCCGATCAGCAGGCCATCGATGCCCTCCAACGCCAAAGGCCGCAGCGGCAATAGCGCGCTCGCGTGGTCGGCGGCAGTTGCCACGTCGACGAATCCGATCACCGCGAGCGCGGTGTGCGCAGGCTTGGGCACCAGTTCCAGGTCGGCGTGCAGGACAGTCACCAAGGTGGCCTCGCTGCCCACAAGGAGTCCCGCGACGTTGAAACCGTGCGATGGC